>CAZTSL010000043.1:0-33100 GCA_964616915.1 uncultured bacterium | reverse complement strand
GTCGTCGGATGGGAAGCCGCCTCGGCGTCCTCTCGATCCGGCATCACCCGCGCAAGGTGCGCCGCCAGATCGGAGGGTTCGACCATGATGTGATGGCGGAAGAAGAACTCGTTGATCGCCCGGGCGAGATGACGGGCGCTGGCGAAGCGTTCGTCCCGATTCCTGGCCAGGGCTTCCCCGAGGAGCGCGTTGACGTCCTCTCGAAGTGCCTCGTCACATTCGATCGGGGGAACCGGCGCCTTGACGACCGCCTCCAATGTCGGCAGGGGTCCGTTGCGGTGGAAGAGGGGACGACCGGAGAGGAGTTCATGCCAGACCACGCCGAGCGAGAAGAGGTCGGAACGCTGGTCGATATCCTCCGACATCGCCTGTTCGGGCGACATGTAGGGGAACTTCCCCACGAGTCCCCCCGTCTTCGTCGTCTTGCCCGAGAGCGCTCCCGCCGCCTTGGCCACCCCGAAATCGCTCAGCTTCACCTCCCCCTGCCGGGAGATCAAGACGTTCTGGGGACTGATGTCGCGGTGGATGATGTTGAGGCATCCGCCATCCGCTCCGCACTTCTCGTGCGCGTACACCAGGGCGTTGGCCACCTCCCGGATGATGTAGAAGGCGAGCGGGAGGGGAAGCTTCTCCTTGCCGTGGGCCTTCATGATCTCGTGGAGCGCGAAACCATCGACGTACTCCATCACGATGTAGTAGGTCGAGGAATACTTCACGAGGTCGTAGATCCGCACGATGTTCGGATGGTCGAGCTGGGCCGCGAGCGTTGCCTCCTTGAGGAACATCGAGAGGAAGCGCTCCTCCTGCAAGAGATGGGGATGGATCCGTTTGATCGCGACCTTCTTCTCGAAGCCGTGAAAGCTGTGGAGGATGCCGAGGTAGACCTCCGCCATCCCTCCCGAGGCGATCTTTCGGACGATTTCGAGTTGGGTTGCCATCCGCTTTCCATCTCTCTCTTGGTTTGGGGTTCTCGCGTATCCCCGGGGGATTTCGTCGTTTCTCCCCCGTGTCCGGCGGATCTCCATGCGCGATTGGAAGAGGAAATATCAAGATGCATGCCACTTTCATGCCGGGCGTTCGGAACGTCGTGGAGCATGCGCGTTTCCCCGTTCTCTTCGCCCCCTGGAAGAAGCCGAGGGGATCTCCTGCCGGGATCTCCGGAGAGGGGTGCTGATTTTTGATCGGTGCTGATTTTTGATCGGTGATTTTTTTGCATCGCTCCGAAATGGATGGGGCCTCCCCAGCCCTTCCCCTCTATCCCCGCGGCCGTCGTGGGATTCCGTCGGGAAAACCTGGCGGGATGGTGCCCTGGCGGAGGGTGACGGGGAGCGGATGAGCCTCCCCGCCACCCGGCGAAAGATCGCTTCGATGCCTTGACAATTTTTCTCTTTGTAATAGACTCCCTCCCACCTGCCGCCTTCCTGTCCGCTCTGCCTGTGTGAAACAACGCAAACCGTCGAAGAAGACGCGCGCCGATCATCCGAGGATGGTACCATGGAAGTCTCGCTGATCCACAACGTGATCTTTTACCTCTTTGCCACGGGGGCGGTCGTTTCCGCTGTTTTCGTCATCACCCGGAAGAATCCGGTGATCAGCGTCCTGTGGCTCGTGCTCGCCCTCTTCTGCCTGGCGGGGACCTACGTCCTCCTCGACGCCGACCTCCTGGCCACGCTTCAGGTACTCGTCTATGCCGGGGCGATCATGGTGCTCTTCCTCTTCGTGATCATGCTCCTCAATCTCAGCGAGCAGGATTACGTGGAGACGCCCCTTTCCCTCAAGGTGAAGGGGGGGGTGCTGGCGCTCCTCTTCCTGGTCGGGGTCTTGCTCGTCGTGACGGTGCGTCTCCCCGATCTGACCCCTGCCGCGTCCGCTCAGGCGGCATCCGTTCTCGAGGAGGGATCGAATACGGCGGCGGTCGCCGAGCGCCTCTATACGCAGTTCCTCTACCCCTTCGAACTCGTCTCGATCCTGCTGCTGGCGGCGATCGTGGGCACCGTGGTGCTGGCCCGCAAGTGGAAGGGAGGAAAAGGAGGGCATGGACAACGATGATACCACTCGAAAAATACCTGATTTTGAGTCTTCTCCTCTTCTCGATCGGCGTCATGGGGGTGATCACGCGAAAAAACGCGATCATCGTCTTCGTGTGCGTGGAACTGATGCTCAACGCCGTGAACCTCTCCCTCATCGCCTTCTCGCGCTACTTCGCGTTGACGAATCCCGGGCACCATGACGGCCAGATCATCGCCTTCCTCGTCATTGCGGTGGCCGCGGCGGAGGCCGCGGTGGGGCTGGCGATCATCCTGGCGATGTACCGGCAGCGTCCCACGGTGAACATCGACGACATGACGCTGATGAAGGGGTGAGCGGCCGGCGGTGTCGGTGCTTGCCGGCGGCCGCTTCTACGGCGGGAATCGTTCCGGAACGATGCGGCTTCAGTTTGTGAGGTAAACATGGAAGGATGGCTGATCTGGATTCTTCTCGCCCCCCTGCTGGGGTTTCTGATCAACGTCTTCACCGGTTCCCGGATCGGGCGGCGGGGCGTCGGCCTCATCGCCTGCGGTGCGGTGGCGGTTTCGTTTCTCCTCTCGGTGGGGGCGTTTCGCGCGCTTCTGGCCGCGGGGGAGGGGGGCGTGCTCACCCAGCGGCTCTACACCTGGATCAAGGCGGGGGCGCTCTCGGTGGACTTCACGCTCCGGGTCGATCCCCTCTCGGGGTTGATGATCCTCGTCGTCACGGGGGTGGGGCTCCTCATCCACATCTACTCCGTGGGGTACATGGCCAAGGATCCAGGTTATGCCCGCTACTTCGCCTATCTGAACCTCTTCACCTTTTCGATGCTCCTTCTCGTGCTCGGCAGCAACCTCCTCCTCCTCTTCGTGGGGTGGGAGGGGGTGGGGCTCTGCTCCTACCTCCTGATCGGGTTCTGGTTCGAACGAAAATCCGCGGCCCGAGCCGGGAAGAAGGCCTTCATCGTGAACCGGATCGGGGATTTCGGCTTCATCGTGGGACTCTCCCTCCTCTTCTGGAGCCTGGGGCGTAGCGGGGTCTGGACGCTCGATTTCACCACGATCGCGGCGAACATGGAGAAGCTGGGGCCCGAGACGATTACCGCGATCGCGCTCCTCCTCTTCGTGGGCGCGGTGGGGAAATCGGCCCAGATTCCCCTCTACGTCTGGCTTCCCGACGCGATGGAAGGTCCCACCCCCGTCTCCGCGCTCATCCACGCGGCCACGATGGTGACCGCCGGCGTCTACCTCGTGAGTCGGTGTCACTTCCTCTACAGCGCCTCCTCCACGGCGATGGCGGTCGTGGCCACGATCGGGTGCGTCACGGCGTTCTTTGCCGCAACGATCGCGCTGGCGCAGAACGACATCAAGAAAGTGCTCGCCTACTCCACGGTGAGCCAGCTCGGGTACATGTTCCTCGCCGTCGGGGTCGGCGCGTACGCGGTGGGCATCTTCCACCTCATGACACACGCCTTCTTCAAGGCGCTCCTCTTCATGGGGGCCGGCTCCGTGATCCATGGGATGCACGAGGAGCAGGACATCCGGAAGATGGGAGGACTCTGGCGCAAGATGCCGGTCACGGCCGCGACCTTCCTCCTGGCGGGGCTGAGTATTGCGGGATTCCCCTACTTTGCGGGGTTCTTCAGCAAGGACGCGATCCTCTTTCATGCCTATACGAGCGCCCATGGCCACCCCCTCCTCTGGGGAATCGCGGCGTTCACGGCATTTCTGACCGCCTGTTACATCTTCCGCCTGATCTTCCTCGTCTTCTTCGGGGAGAGCCGGGTTCCGGCGGAGCGAGCCGCCTCCGTGCACGAATCGCCGCTCGTGATGACGTTGCCCCTCGTCGTGCTCGCCCTCCTCTCGATCGGGGGGGGATGGGTCGGTATCCCGGAGACCCTTCCCGCCCTCTTCGGGGGACACGACCAGATCGTGCACTTCCTCGAACCGGCCGTGGGGCGTCTCGACACGCTCTCGACGATGAGCGCGGAAGCGCTGCACCACACCGAGGTGACCCTCATGGTCGTCTCGATCCTTCTCGGGCTTCTCGGGATCGGGGTCGCCGCTTTTCTCTTCCTGCTGCGCCCATCGGCCGCGGCCGCGCTCAGGGAGCGCTCCGGGAGGGTCTACCGCCTCCTTGCGAACAAGTACTACGTGGATGAGATCTACGATGCGATCATCGTGCAGCCGCTGCGCTTCTGCGCCGAGTACCTCCTCTTCGGATTCCTCGACAGGTGGCTGATCGACAAATTCCTCGTCCAGGAGGTCGTGGCGGACGCCTTTCCGGAGACGGGAGAGGCGTTGCGCAAGACCGAGACGGGGAACGTGGGGAGTTATGCTCGCTACTTCGTCGTGGGGGTGATCCTCTTCGTCGGTTACTTCTGGTTTCGCGCGTAACATGGGGTGAAACGTCATGATGGCCTCGCTTCCACTCCTTTCGATGATCATTTTTGTCCCGGTGGTAGGGAGTATTGTGCTCCTCTTCGTTCCGCCCGACCGCAAGCGGGCGCTCTACACCGTGGCGCTGGGGGTCTCCGGTTTGACCTTTCTCCTCTCGCTTCCCCTCTTCTTCGGGATTTCGGGGAAAGAGACGGGGTTTTCCTTCGTGGAGGCGCACGAGTGGATCCCGGCCTACGGGATCCGCTACCACCTCGGCGTCGATGGGATCAGCATGCTGCTCGTGCTCCTGACGACGTTTCTGACGCCGATCACGATCCTCTCCTCCTGGCGCGCGATTGGCCGGAGCGTGCGCCGCTATCTCTGTTGTCTCCTTCTGCTCGAGGGGGGGATGCTCGGGGTCTTCATGGCGCTCGATCTCTTCGTCTTCTACCTCTTCTGGGAGGCGATGCTCATCCCGATGTACCTCCTGATCGGCATTTGGGGGGGGGAACGGCGGATCTACGCGGCGATCAAGTTCTTCCTCTATACGATGGTCGGTAGCGTCCTCATGCTCGTGGCGATTCTCTACCTGGCGATTGCGCATCAGGCGCAGTTCGGGGCGATGAGCTTCGGGTTGACCGATCTGATCGACCTCTCCCTGTCACCGGCGGTCTCGATCTGGCTCTTTGCCGCCTTTGCGCTGGCCTTCGCGATCAAGGTGCCGATCTTCCCCTTCCACACCTGGCTTCCGGACGCGCACGTCGAGGCGCCGACCGGTGGGAGCGTGATCCTGGCGGGGGTGCTCCTCAAGATGGGGGTCTACGGGTTTCTCCGTTTCGCCTATCCCCTTTTTCCCGGCGCTGCGGAGGCTGCAACCCCGGTGATCTTCACGCTTGCGGTGATCGGGATCATCTATGGGGCGCTCGTGGCGATGGTGCAGCGGGACATCAAGAAGCTCGTGGCCTACTCTTCGGTGAGCCATCTCGGTTTCTGCATGCTCGGCCTCTTTGCGCTGACCGTCCAGGGGATGAAGGGGGGGATCCTCCAGCTCGTCAACCACGGTCTTTCCACGGGCGCCCTCTTTCTTCTCGTCGGGATGATCTATGAGCGGCGGCATACACGCCACATCGCCGACTTTGGCGGAATCGCCCGCGTCATGCCCCTCTTTGCCGGCCTGATGCTCGTGGTCACCTTCTCCTCGATCGGGCTGCCCGGAACGAATGGCTTCATCGGAGAGTTCCTCGTCATCCTCGGCACCTTCGGCGTCTCGCCCCTCACCGCGGTGCTCGCCGCCGTGGGGGTGATCCTGGCCGCGGTCTACATGCTCTGGATGATCGAGCGTTTCCTCTTCGGGCCGCTGGAGAACCCGAAGAACGAGAAGCTCACCGATCTCTCGCTCCGGGAGATCGTCGTGCTGGCCCCGATCGTCGTGATGATCTTCTGGATCGGCTGGTATCCCGCGACCTTCCTCGAGAAGCTCGACGGACCGGTGGAGGCGCTGATGAAGTACAAGGCCACGGCGGTGGCGCGCCAGCTTCCGTCGGGGGCATCGGCCAGGGAAAGGGGGGGGGAGCGGGCACCCGCCCTCGAGGTGTATGCGCCCCCTTCCCCCTCCTCCACAGGGGTCGCGCGCTGAGGGCGTGTGTGAAACACTGCGGCGTGATCTTCCCCCAACATCACAGATGGATGGCAGGTAACGACGATGGCTGATACGATCCTCTTTCCCGAAATCGCCTGGAAACCGCTTCTTCCCCTCCTCATCCTGACCGCCACGGCCCTCCTCACGCTTCTGGGGGGACTCGTGACCTTTGCGCGCCGGAACCTCGTGCTCCTGGGGGTGACGCTGGGGGGGATCGCCGCTGCCTGGCTGGCGACGCTCTCCTCCCTGACGGAGACCTCGGTCCTCTTCCGGGGGATGTTCATCCTCGATCCCTTCGCCCGCTACTTCTTCCTCCTCTTCCTGGCCGCGGGGGGGCTGAGCGCCCTTTCGGCCTTCCGGTACATCGAGGCGCGTTCTCCCGATCTGGGGGAGTTCTATACGCTCCTCCTCTTCGCGCTCCTCGGGATGATGTCGATGTTGGCGACGCGGGATCTCGTCGTCTTCTTCATCGGGCTCGAGGTGATGTCGATCTCGGTCTATGTGCTGGCGGGTTTCGTACGTACCGGGGTACGTCCGGCGGAGGCGGCGATGAAGTACTTCCTGCTGGGGGCTTTCGCATCGGGGTTCATCCTCTATGGGATCGCCTTCGTCTATGGGGCGACCGGCGCGACGAACATCGAGACGCTCCGGGGGGCGTTACAGGGGCAGGGGCAACTCTCCACCTTCGGGTTGATGCCCCTTGCCCTGGCGCTCCTCCTCTTCGGGTTCTGCTTCAAGATCGCGGCCTTCCCCTTTCATGCCTGGGTTCCCGACGTCTATGAGGGGGCCCCAAGCCCGGTGACCGGCTTCATGTCGGTCGCGGTCAAGGCCGCCGCCTTTGCCGTCTTCGCCCGGATCTTCGTGGAGGGGTTCCTCCCGAAGGTGCAGAGCTGGGGACCGTTGATCGCCGGGATTGCGGTCTTGACGATGACTTTTGGCAACATCGTGGCGATCGTGCAGCAGAGCGTGAAGCGGATGCTCGCCTACTCGAGCATCGCGCATGCCGGATACCTCCTCGTGGCGATCTCCGCCTTCCAGGGGCGTGGAACCGCCCTTGCGGCCAATCATGCCCTCATGTTCTATCTTTGGGCCTACCTCTTCATGAATCTGGGGGCCTTTGCCGTGGTGACCGCGGTGGTGCCTCGGGATGAATCGGGGGACGCGATCTCTGCCTTCGACGGCCTTGCCGACCGCAGCCCCCTCCTTGCGCTGGCGATGGCGCTCTTCCTCGTCTCTCTGGCCGGCATCCCGCCGACGGCGGGTTTCACGGCGAAGCTCTATCTCTTCGGCACGGCGCTTCGGGCGAAGCTCTACCCCCTGGCGATCATCGGCGTCCTCAACAGCGTGATCTCGGTCTACTACTACCTGCGTGTGGTCGTCCACATGTACATGCGCCCGGCTCCCGAAGGTGCGTCCGCACCCTTCGTGAGCGGCGGTCTTGCCGTGACGCTCCTCCTCTGCGCCTACGCGACCCTTCATCTCGGCATCTTCTCGCAGGGCATGCTCCATTTCACCACCCTCTGCGGAACGCTCCTCGGCCTGAAGTAAGGAGGTGTCGCTTCCCCTTCCCGGTCATCGATGGTATGATCGGCGTATGCTCGGTAAGGATGTCGAAGGTTTCCCGGCGACCGGGAAGGGGTATGAAGACGGGGAGGTGTGGCATGTCCTGGTTCCAGAAGGAGATCGTCCTGTCGCCAAAGCCACGGGGATTTCACCTGATCACGGAGGAGATCGTGGGTGAGCTTCCCGAACTCTCCGATTTTCTCGTGGGACTGGCGCACATCTTCCTCTGTCATACGTCGGCGTCCCTGACGGTGAACGAGAATGCGTGCCGCGACGTACGGGGAGACTTCGAGCGTCATTTCGACGTCATGGTTCCGGAGGATGCGCCCTACTACCGGCACACGCTCGAGGGATCCGACGACATGCCGGCGCATCTCAAGGCTTCCCTCCTGGGGTGTCATCTCACCCTCCCCGTGACGCAGGGGCGTCTGAATCTGGGGAGGTGGCAGGGGATCTACCTCTGCGAGCACCGCAACCACGGTGGCCCGCGGAAGCTGATCGTCACGCTCCAGGGGCAGCGACGGGCGAGCGGCTGAAAGGTTTTTCAGAGAGATCCGGTCGGGATTCGCAACGAGGGCGGACTTCCTCCGGGTCGAGGAGAAGGATGATGAAAGGAATCCGAGGATGGATGGTCGGGAGCCTCGCGCTCCTTGTCCTGCAGGTCCCCTCGATCGAGGCGAGGGTGCAGGGGGGGGATTGCATGGAGAACTTCTGGAGTCGCTATCAGGAACGCATTCCCCCCACCCCCTACCCCACGATCTCCGCCTGCATCGCCAACCCCGACTGCACGAACTTCCTGATCAACGGCCATCGGGGTACGATGCTCTTTGCGCCGGAGGATACGCTCTCCGCCTTCGAATTCGCGATCAAGGCGGGGGTCGATATCGTGGAACTCGACGTGCGGACCACGAAGGATGGCTACCTCGTCCTCATGCACGACGATACGGTCAACCGAACGACGAATGGGCGGGGAGAGGTTGCCGAGATGACGCTGGCGCAGATCGAAGCGTTGACGATCCGCGCGAAGAACCCCTGCATCGAGGATGAGCATGTTCCGACCTTCGAGGAGGCGCTGCGCTTCCTCAAGGGGCGGGTGGCGGTCGATGTCGATGTGAAGGATGCCACCCCGGAGGCGATCGTGGCGGCGCTGCGCGACACGGAGATGCTCGACCAGGCCTTCGTGCAGGCCAAGAGCATCGAGAAGGGGATCGCCTTCCGGACCTTGGAGCCGGCGATCCATCTGTTGGGGAAGGCGGATACGGTGGAGGAGGTCGAGGCGGTTTCGGAGGCATTCTCTCCGGTGGTCATCGAGATCCATTCCTATGCGCCTTCCCCGGAACTCGTGGCGGCGATCCATGAACGGGGCGCCCGGGTCCTCCTCTATGCCGGCGGCTATCTCGACCTGGTCGGCCGGGCGGGGTATCGCTTCGTCTACGAACGGGGCGTCGATATCCTCCAGTCGGACCGTCCCTTTGCCGCGGTCTCCTTCGCCCGATCGACGTGGGATACGCCCGGATTGACACCGAAGGCCGAAAGGACTAGACTGTTGCCGTAGCCGGCAGGGTGACGGCGGCAGCCTGGGAGGGAAGGATCACGTGAAGGCTTTCTGGTTCGCACTCCTCGTCCTCGCTTCCTCGATCGTGCTTCCGGGATGCAAGGGTCCCCAGGAGTACCGCGATACGTTCGATTCCAACGGGAACGGAACGATCGACACCTGGCGTTACTACCGCAACGGGATCCTTGTACGAACGGAATTCGACACCGACGAGGATGGGAAGATCGACATGTGGGAGTACTACGCGGACATGAAGATCGTACGGAGGGATTTCGACCGGAACCGCGATGGGAAGGTCGATCGTCAGGTTTTTCTCAAGGAAGGACGAGAACGCCTCGATGACGATTTCGATGGGAAATTCGAACGGATCGTGGTCCAGTGACCCCAACCGGGTGACCCCCATGAAGCTGTCTCGAACGCTCCGCTGGTTCCTCCTTGCCCTCCTTCTTGCGCCCTTCCTGGCGGAGGGGTGCAACTGCGGCAGTGAACAGCGCATCGCCGTCTCCTACCGCCCGGATGGCCATGGGAAAAAAAAAATTGACAGCCGCCCCCTCCAAAAGGTATACTCCTCTTCCGCTGGCGCTCCTCAGGCCCAGGACACGGATGGGGACGGTGAACCCGATACGTGGACCTATCCCGAGGGAGACGGCAGGAAGCGGGTCGAAAGCGACCGCAATGGCGACGGCAAGGTCGATATCTGGAAGTTCTTCGAGAACGACGAACTCGTCGGCCTCAGCATCGACAAGAATTTCGACGGGGTCGTCGATCAACGGATCGACTTCTCCGGCAGCGAATTCGAACGTTCCGGACCCCTGTAGCTCAGCTGGATAGAGCGTCTGCCTCCGGAGCAGAAGGTCAGAGGTTCGAATCCTCTCAGGGGTGTTTTGGGGGATTAGCTCAGTTGGGAGAGCGCTAGAATCGCACTCTAGAGGTCGGGGGTTCGACTCCCCTATCCTCCACTCGGCCCGGCTGGTAGCAGCCGGGCCGCTTTTCATTTCATCACCGCAATTCCGTCCAGAGGGGCCTTTTCTGTTCCCTCTGCTCACGATGCTTCTTTCCACCTGATTTCCGAACGACCCCGCCGAGGAGACGGATCTTCTCGATGGCGCGGCGGGCGCGTGTCGTCGAAGTGTGAGGAGAAAGCGATGGCCGTGGAACTGAAGGGTAGAGATTTCGTCACGCTCCGGGACTTCATCCCGGAGGAGATCGAGCAGATCCTCGATACGGCCGACATGCTCAAGTTGCAGCAGAAGATGCGGATGCCCCATCCCCTCCTTCCGGGGCGGACGCTCGGGATGATCTTCCAGAAACCTTCGCTCCGCACACGGGTTTCCTTCGAGGTGGGGATGAATCAACTCGGGGGACACGCCCTCGTCTTGCAGCCGAACGAGATCAAGCTCGGGGAGCGGGAAACGGTGGAGGACGTGGCCAAGGTCCTCTCCCGCTATGTCGATGCGATCATGGCCCGCACCTTCGGCCACGATATCGTCGAGGAACTCGCGCGCCATTCGCGGGTGCCCGTGATCAACGGCCTCTCCGACGCCGCCCATCCCTGCCAGATCCTCGCCGACCTGATGACGATCCGGGAGAAGAAGGGGAGACTGGCCGGTATTTCGGTGGCCTGGATCGGGGATGGCAACAACGTGGCCACCTCGCTCGCCTTCGGTTGCGCCAGGTGTGGCGTCGATCTGCGCATCGCCACGCCCAAGGGGTACGAACTCCCCCCCGCCGTCCTCGACCGGGCCCGCCAGGACGCCCGAGCCACCGGCGCCTCGATCACCACGACGAACGATCCCTTCCTTGCGGCAGAGGGCGCGGACGTCCTCTATACCGACGTGTGGGCCAGCATGGGGCAGGAGGAGGAAGCGGAGCGCCGCAAGCGCGATTTCACCGGATTCCAGGTCAATCGCGTTCTTCTCGAGCGAGCCGCTTCCGACGCGATCGTCCTTCACTGCCTCCCCGCCCACTACGACGAGGAGATCACCTACGACGTCGTCACCGATCCCCGTTCCGCGATCTTCGATCAGGCCGAGAACCGCCTGCACGCCCAGAAGGCGCTCCTTTCCCTGGTCGTCCCGTAGCAGTCGGCCGACCCACTCCTCTGCCCGCGGCGATCGATCTGCTGCCAGGTCCTTTCCATCCGAACCCAGCCCTGACGGTCGCTCCGCCGGATCCTCGCCCCTCGACCGAAAGATCCTTATTCATCGATGTCTCCCGCTGTCGTCGTGTGACGTGGTCTTGACATTGTTCATCGATATGTATAAATATATCGTAATTCTGAAGGACGTTTCCGGGAAGCGATGTCGTCGTGTGGTTTTCGGCTTCCGGAAGCGAGGTGGAAACGTCGTGATCGTACGGTGTGGCCTGCCGGAGGTTTGGGTGGCTGGGCGACGCCGTGTGGAGGAGAATACGATGAGAAGACGGATGATGGCAGCTTGGCTCTTCATCGCTCTGTTTGCGTTTGTACCGGCCGTGATGGCGGCGGAGACCTACGCGATCGACCCTGTTCATTCGACGGTGATCTTCCGGGTGAAACATCTCGGGGTGGGGTACATCTATGGGCGTTTCAACGACATTTCGGGGACGATTCGCTTCGACGAGGCGAATCCTGCGAAGAGTTCGGTGGAGGTGACGGTCAAGGTCGCCAGTGTCGATACGAACGACGAGAAGCGGGACCGGCATCTTCAGAGTCCCGATTTCTTCAACGCGAAGCAGTTTCCCGTGATTCGGTTCGAGAGCACGTCGGTCAAGGCGTTGGGGGGGGATCTCTACGAGGTTTCCGGGAAGATGACGATTCACGGGATCACGAAGCCGATCACCGTGAAGATGACGCGGATCGGCGCGGGGAAGGATCCGTGGGGGAACTACCGGATGGGCTTCGAGGGGGTTTTCTCCGTGAAGCGGAGTGACTTCGGCATCCGCTACATGCCGGAGGGGATCGGGGACGACGTCCTCATCACGCTGAGCGTCGAAGCGATCCGGAAGTAAGCCGATGCCGGTTTCCATCCTGGTCAAGGGCGTGGTTGTTCCCTTTCTCGTGGCATGCGTCTTTCTCTTTGCGGGGCGGCGTTTGCTGCGGCCGCGGGAGAAGGGGGGGGCCTTTGCGATGCTCCTTGCGCTCTCGGGGGGGTATATGGCGGGTCATGCGGGGATCGGGGGATTGCCCCCTTTCCCCCCGAACGATGTGGTGGACTGGCTCTTCTACCTTCCTTTGCCCTTCCTGGCGGTCGAAGGGGTATGGATCTGGCTCTGGCGTCCCCCTCGCCCCCTTCGGCTGGGGGGGCGTTTGGGGGCATGCGCGCTCTTCGTCTTTCTCTTTCTGCGTCCACTCCTGGCGTATGCCTGGGCGCCGCAGCGGGGGATCATCGTTTACGGGGCGATCACGCTCCTCCTCTTCGGGCTTTGGAGCATCGTCGAACGGATCGAAGGGGGTCGTGGGGGGGAGAAGCTTGGCCCGGCCGTGGGGCTGTGGGTCCTGCTCGGGGGGAGCGCGATTCCGTTGGCGCTCTCCGGGAGTCTCAAACTCGGCCAGTTGGCCGGCGCGGCTGCGCTCGCATGGGCGCCCCTCCTCTGGATCGCCTTTCGCGAGGGATCCCCGCTGCTTCCAGTCTTGCCCCTCTATACCTTCCTCTTCGGCGGTTTTCTGCTTGGGGGCTACTTCTACGCGGAGTTGCCTCACAGTGTGCTCGTTCTCCTTGCGCTCACCCCGTTTCTCCTCGAGGCGCTCCCCCCTCGACTCTCCCTGACGAAGCGGTGGCAAAGGGTGGGGGTCGATCTCGCCTGTGCAGCGATCCCCGTGGGGATCGCCAGCCTCCTCGTCTGGATGCGTGGCTGAGGATTGTTCTGGGGTTGGCCCCCGATCTCTCTTCGTGCTATGATGGCCGGAAAGGGGGTGTTGGCGAGGAGGTGGGGGGAATGCGCTTTCGAGGGAAGACGCCATCTCCCCCATGGGGAGATGCGACACGCCGCCAGGGATGCGCAACCGGAAAGGGGAGCAGGATGGCCAGGAGATTCACGAGACGCGAGATCATCACGCTGGGCGGGCTTGCGGGGATCGCGGCGCTGCCGGGGGCTGCACTGGGGGGAGGGGCGAAGGAGACCCGTCGGGCCGAAGGGGAGCCACTCCCCCAGGTTCCGCGGCGAGTCCTGGGCAAGACGGGGGCAACGATCCCCATCCTCCTCGTGGGGGGGGCGATCTCCTTCGACCGCCGCTTCGATCCCCGCCTCGCGGAGGCGCTGCGCTTCGGGGTGAACTACTTCGACACCGCGGACTGCTACGCCGGGGGCAACAGCGAGATCGCGGTGGGCAACTTCCTCGAAAAGACGGGGAAACGCAAGGAAGCATGGATCACGACGAAGTCGGACCGTCACGATCCCGAGGGACTCGAGGCGACGCTGGCCACGAGCCTGCGGAAGCTCAAGACGGACTACGTCGATCTCCTCTTCCTCCATGCCTTGAAGGACCCTCGCCGTCTCGATGCGGAGGTGATGCGCACGGCGGAGAAGCTCAAGAAGGCGGGGAAGATCCGTTTCTTCGGGTTCTCCTGCCATGACGGCACCGTGGCCGAACTTCTCGAGAAGGCCGCCGCCCTCCCCTGGATCGATGCGATCATGTTCCGCTACAACTTCCATGCCTACGGCGACAAGCGGCTCAACGACGCGATCGACCGCTGCCACGGTGCGGGAATCGGTCTCATCGCGATGAAGACCCAGGGCTCGGCGGTCTCCTTCATCGAGAAGGTGAAGGAATTCGAGGGTTCCCGTTTCTCCCGTCCCCAGGCGGTCCTCAAGGCCGTCTGGGCGGACGAACGGATCACCGCCGCGGTCTCCCACATGGATACGCTCGAAAAGATGAAGGAGAACATCGCGGCAGCGCTCAACAAGACGAAGCTCACCCGGGGGGAGCAAGAGGCGCTCCAACGCTACGCCGCGGAGAGCCGGCATACCTACTGCGCCGGCTGTGACCAGATCTGTAACGCACACGTCCCGGAAGGGTTGGAGATCGGCAAGACCCTGCGTTACCTCATGTATCACGACACCTACCGGGATATCGAACGGGCGCGCGCCGCCTTCGCGCAACTTCCCGAGGAAGCGAAACGGATCGAGGGGGTCGATTTCGGGGAGGCGATGAAAGCCTGTCCCCACGGCCTCGACATCGCCCGCTACATGAAGCGCGCGATCCGGGTCCTTACGTGACGGATCTGTCGTCCCGCACCCCGAATGGGTGAATGGGGGGGCACGATCCGGCTCCTTACCCGATGACTTCGCTCCCCCTCCCGACCAGGGAGGTGGGGAGAGGACGATTCCGGGAAACATCGCAGCGATACCGGCGGATTACGGGCCTTGGAGAGGCGGCAGAGGCGTTCGCGGGGGATCGGATCGTTTCAACAGACGCCGCAGCGATGGCAGAGGGGAATCATGCAGGGGATCGTGGTGCGTTCCTTGAGCGCCTTGAGGTATTCCCGGAAGAGGTAGCGTTTCTCGATGCCATGCTCGATGAAGTCCCAGGGGAGGATCTCGTCGGGGTCGCGCTGGCGGTGGACGTAGAAGCAGGGGTCGTGCTCCCACGCTTTGAGCGCCTGGGTGAAGTTCCCCTCGAAACGATGGACGAGACGCAGGAGCGTGCCGAGACGCCGGTCGCCGTTGCTCAGGAGCGCCTGGAAGTAGCTCTCCTTGGGGGATTCGAAGTTGAGGCGCAGGTTGGGAACCCGCCGCAGCCCCGCGAGGATGATCTCCTTGCGACGCTTGAGCGTATCGAGGGGTGCGAGCGGGCACCATTGGAAGGGGGTGAAGGGTTTGGGGACGAAGTTGTTGATCGAAAGGGTGATCCTGCCGATGCGGCCGAACTTCTTTCCGGCCTCGAGGAGTCTCTCCCGGATGCGCAGCGTCAGATCGACGATCCCGGCGACCTCGTCGTCCTGCTCCGTGGGGAGGCCGATCATGATATAGATCTTGAGGTTGAGGGTGCCGCTATCGAGGATCCGGGTGACGCTCTCGAGGATCGCTTCGTCGCTCAAGCCCTTGTTGATGACGTCGCGCAGGCGGGGGCTGGCCGCTTCGACGGCCACGGTGACGGTGCGCTGGCCGCTTTCCTTGAGGTAGCCGATCCGTTCGGGATAGAGGGAGTCGATGCGGAGCGAGGAGTAGGAGAGTTTTCCGCCTCGTTCAAGGATCTTTCGGCTCAGTTCGTCGAGGGTGGGGTAGTCGGAGATCGCGGGACCGACGAGTCCGATCTTGCGTCCTGCGGCGATGGCGCGGTCCGCTTCGGCGAGGATCTTCTCCTCGTCCCGGTAGCGGGGGGGGAGATAGATGAAGCCCGCCGTGCAGAAGCGGCACCCCCAGGGGCACCCCCGCGCGATCTCGATGAGGTGCATGTCGGAGAATTCCGTCTCTTCCGTGAAGACCATGGTGGCATTCACGCGGCGGTCGATGTCGGTGACGAGGCGGCGGACCACCTTCGGGGGGGCACCACCGATCGGGGTCCGTTTCTCGATGCGCCCCGTATCGTCGTAGGTGACGCGGTAGCGGGAGGGGATGTAGATTCCCGGGACCTTCTCCAGGTGGTCGAAGAGCGTCTCCCTCTCGGTCTGCCGGGGGGGGAAGGCCCGGAGGACGTCGAGGAACTCGGGGAGGAGTTCCTCCGCCTCCCCGACGAGGAAGAGATCGATGAAGTCGGAGATCGGTTCGGGGTTGAGGAAGACGACCGCACCACCGGCCACGACGAGGGGGTAGCGGGAATCCCGTTCCCGCCGGTCGAGAGGAATGCCCGCAAGATCGAGGAGGGTGAGCATGTTCACCTCATCCATCTCGTAGGAGATCGAGAAGGCCACGAGGTCGAAGCTCTGCACCGGCCGCTGGCGTTCCAGCGTAAGGAGGGGGGTGCCCGTTCGCCGGTGCTCCTCGAAGTCCCGCCGGTCGGGAAGGAAGGCCCGTTCGCACAGGAAGTCGGGATCTTCGTTGATCTGCTGGAAGACGCTCTGATACCCGAGGGAGGACATCGCCAGGTGATAGCCATTGGGATAGAGGAGGGCCACCTCGATCGGCCGTCCGATCTTCCGCGGGAGGGGGGACTTCATGCTTTCGGCACGAAGCCGCCGCTGGAGGTTCCGGATCAATCGCTCAGACATGTTTCGCCTATCTTGTCGTGCTCGCGACTTGTTCGATCGCAAGAAAATGATATAATTTCCAGGGAGTATGGGACAAGGGCGCCGCAGCGCGGCGCCGGGTCCTCATCCTCGAAGCTGCCCGGGATCGAAAAGGGCGTGCAACGATGCGCTTTGGGAAGCGCGGAGAGGGGGAGGATTCCCCTCCCCTCTCCAGTCGAAGGAGGTGGAAAAGAAGCAGCCAGGTGGGATCGTATCAGAAGAGGTAGAAAAATTGCAACGTTTTTCTTCGTTGTGAGACATAGATTCGAGATTGGTGGGTCTTCGGGCTCACCAAAGCTGCAAACCACGACTGGTCAAGTACGCGGCCCTTCCGGAGTTCCCCTCCGCACCCAAGGTTCCGGATTCGACGTGTACATTCGGGTCCACCAACCCGAAGCCAGACGTGGTTTGTAGTTTTGGGGCCAGCAATTTCTTCTTCATCGCTCCATCCCCCGCTTGGGTCGTTCCTTCCAGATCCGATCCTTTTGCCCTCTCAGTCCACCCGTTGCTGTTTGCGCAGGAAGGTGGGGATTTCGAACTCGGTGTCGAGGTCCTGGTTCCCGGTGGGGGCGGGTTGGGAGCGGACCGGCCGGATCGGAGCGGGCGCGGTCTTCGAGGGGAAGGGGGGGAGATCCCACGATTTTTCGGTCCGCAGCGGCGCGCGTTTGCGTCCTCCCCCGGCGGTGGCGTAGCTCTTGAGGGGGATCGAGTGGAGATCGGCGGAGGGGGCGTTCTGGCGTTCGCTCTCCACGTAGTCGAAGCCGGTGGCGATCACGGTGACACGGAGGCGGTCCTCCATGTTGTCGTTGAAGACGAGCCCCCAGAGGATGTTGGCCTCCTCGTGGGCGGCCTCCTGGATGAGGGAGGTGGCGGCGTGGACTTCGTCGAGGGTGATCTCCTCGTTGCCTTCGACGTTGACGAGGATGCCGCGCGCGCCGGTGATCGAGATGTCGTCGAGGAGGGGGTTGGAGATCGCCATGCGGGCGGCTTCCTCCGCGCGGTTTTCGCCACGCGCGATCCCGGTGCCCATGAGCGCCATCCCCATGTCCTTCATGATCGTGCGCACGTCGGCGAAATCGAGGTTGATGTGGCCGTGCTGGGTGACGAGGTCGGAGATGCTCTGCACGGCGTGGAGAAGGACCTCATCGGCCTTCCGGAACGCCTGGCGAAGCGTCATCTGCTTTTCCGCGATCGAGACGAGGCGCTGGTTGGGGATCGTGATCATGGAGTCGATGTTCTTGCGGAGTTCCTCGAGTCCGATCTCGGCCTGGCGCATCCGCTTTCGCCCTTCGAAGAGGAAGGGTTTCGTGACGACGGCCACGGTGAGCGCCCCCATCTCCTTGGCGATCGAGGCGATGACGGGGGCGCCGCCGGTGCCGGTGCCGCCTCCCATGCCGGCAGTGACGAAGACCATGTTCGCGCCTTCGAGGGCTTTCTCGATGCGTTCTTTCGCTTCGGAGGCGGCCTTCCTTCCGACTTCGGGGTTGGCGCCGGCGCCGAGGCCCTCGCCGAGGTGGATCTTGACCGGCGCGGTGGAGGCGTGGAGTGCCTGTTCGTCGGTGTTCGTGACGATGAACTCGACGCCTTGCAGTTCGGCATCGATCATCGTCTGGACGGCGTTGGTGCCGCCGCCGCCGACGCCGATGACCTTGATGACGGTGGACTGGGGCATGATTTTCTTCTGCATGCTTTTTTTCGGTTACCGGGGCGATTCCGAAGCGGCTACACAGACGTCCTGGTAACCAGACCTCCTTCCGGATTTCGAGGCTGTGTAGTCCTCTGGTTTGACGTTCCGACCTGACGTTTCTTCGATGGTGCCCGGTTCCGCTGCGGGGCCCGTTGCCTCCTTTCCGGAGAGGGCCGCGCGGGAAAGGCACCGAATCTATGGCTTTACGCGCTTCCCCGTTCATGGGGGAGAGCGCGGTGAACCTAGAGGAAGTCCCCGAGCCAGTCCTGGAAGCGTTTCATGAAACGGCCGAGGAGATGTTCGTCCCGCAGCTTGAAGGCGGGATGTTTCCGGAGTCTGTTCGCATGGATGACGAGCCCGACGCCTGCGGCATAGATCGGGCTCTGGACGATGTTCGTCAATCCACCCATACCGTAAGGGATTCCGAGCCGGACGGGGATGTCGAGGAACCGCTCGGCGGCCTCGAGCATCCCTGGCATATTGACCGCGCCGCCGGTCAGCACGATGCCCGAGGCGATCAATTCCTGATAGCCGGAACTGACGAGCGTATGGTAGATCTGCTCGAAGATCTCCTGGATACGGGGTTCGATGATCCGTTCCACGAGGAAGCGCTGAGACACGAAGGTGGGGCGATGGCCGCCGACGATCTGGACTTCGATCTCGGTGTCCTCCTCGATGAGAGCGCTCAGCGCGCAACCGTACATCGTCTTGATGTGTTCGGCGGAGGGCTGCGGCGGGGTTCGCAGTCCGATGGCGATGTCGCTCGTGATGTTCGCGCCGCCGATCGGGATGACGGCGGAATGCTTGATGCTTCCCTCGACGAAAATAGCGATATCGGTCGTTCCGCCGCCGATATCGACGAGGGCCACGCCGAGTTCCTTCTCGTCCTCACTGAGCACGGCCTCGCTGCTGGCCAGGGAGGCGGGGACCACGTTCGTGACATGGAGGCCCGCTTCGTTGGCGCACTTGATGATGTTGTCGGTGAGGGTTTTGAGCGCGGTGATGATGTGGCAGTTGACTTCGAGCCGGACGCCACGCATCCCGACGGGGTCTTTGACCCCCTCGTGCCGATCGATGACGAACTCGGAGGGGAGCACGTGGATGAGGCGCCGGTCGTTCTGGATATCGACGGCCCGGGCCTGTTCCTGGGCCCGCCGCACATCGGTCTCCCGCACGACGCCGTGGCGGATCGTGACGATGCCGGGGGAGTTGAACCCCTTGAGGTGGGTACCGCTGATCCCGGCATGGACGGAGGTGATCTCGCAGCCGGCCATCAGCTCTGCTTCGTTGACCGCCTCCCGGATCGCTCTTACGGTCTGCTCCACGTTGGAGACGACGCCGCGGCGCACGCCGAGAGAGGGCTGGGAGCCGATCCCGATGATATCGATCTCTCCCGCTTCGTTCGCCTCTCCAACGATGATGCAGATCTTCGTCGATCCGACATCGAGTCCGACGATGATGTCATGGTTCTCTTTGTTGCGCATGGCTCACCCCGCCCCTTTCCTCCGGACGACGACCCGTGGGCCGAAACTGAGGTCGATGAATTCGAAATCGGGCTCCTCTGCTTCAATTTTTGGCCATAAGTTTTCGAATTTCTCGATTTTCCGTTCGTAGGCTCCCCTTCCGAGATGGATCTCGCGTTCCTCCACGGGATCGAGGATCGTCAGGGAGCGATCCCGATCGAGGTGAAGGGCATAGCGATGTCCGTCGAGGGTGGGGGAGTCGTGAAGCCGCAAGACGAGCCCGGCAATTTTCGACATGAAGTGTGCTTCCCGCTCCAGGCCGGCGACGGCTCCGACGATGCGGGGGAGCGTGGGGAAGGCCGTCCGATCGGGGAGGTGCAGGAAGATCGTTCCCCGTTCATCGAGGAGTGCGAGTTCCTTCCCGGAATCGATGGCTGCCACTGCCCGGCGTTCTTCGAGGCGCACAGCGATCCGATTCGGCCATATCCGATCGACCTTCGCCTTTCGGATCCAGGGGTTTCTGGAAAGCTGACCTTCGATACGGATCGGATCGACCGATAGAAGGGAGTTGCCGAGGCAGAGGTCGGAGAGCGTGAGGATCCGGGCTTCGTCGAAGCGATCTCCCCCTTCGACGACGATCTCCCGCAGCGGGAAGAGGGGAAGAGAGGCCAGTGCCTCGGGGAGGAACCGGGCCGCAACGAGGAGGAGGAAGAAGAGGAGAAAGATCGAGAGGGTCCCGTACACTTCCTCGATGAAGGCATCCCCGGTGAAGCGCGGGGTCGAGCGTTTCCGGTTCACCCGGTCGGGGCGGTTCTTGCGGACGGGTCTGCGCCGTGTGCCCGCACGCGCCATGCTGGGAAGACTAGTGGCCATGCAATCCCCGTTCTCCGATCACTTTCACTTCCGGTTCGAGGGTGATCCCCGAATCTTCGAGGACACGTTGCCGGACGAGTTCGATCAGGGCGACGATATCCGCGGCCGAAGCGTTGCCGCGGTTGACGATGAAGTTGGCGTGTCGTTCCGAAACCTGGGCATCTCCGATCCGGCTCCCCTTGAGGCCGGCAGCCTCCACGAGGCGTCCGGCGAAATCACCGGGGGGGTTCTTGAAGATCGACCCGGCGTTGGGAAGGGTGAGGGGTTGAGAGGCCTTTCGGCGTTGGAGGATCCCCTGGATCCGTTTCGTGATCGTTTCGGGGTCTCCCGGTCGGAGTTGGAGCCATGCCTCGAGGATGATCGCCTGGGGGCGGAGGGCGAGACAGCGGTAGGAGAAGTCGAGTTCCTCCCGGTTCTGGTGGTAGCGTCTTCCTTCGAGGTCGATCAGTTCGAGCCGGGAGACGAGGCCGGCGAAGTTCCCTTCGTGCGTGCCTGCGTTCATGAAACAGGCCCCCCCGACGCTTCCGGGAATCCCGGCGGCGGCTTCGAGGCCGGTGAGTCCGGCTTTACGGGAGAACTGCACGAGGGCGCTGACGGGCACACCGCATTCGGCCTCGATCGTGACCCCGTCGGAGAGGAGGGTGAAGTGGCCGAAGCCCTCCTGGAAGGAGATCACCACCCCCCGGAATCCAGCGTCGGAGAAGAGGACGTTGGACCCCCGTCCGAGGACGAACCAGGGGAGATCGAAGCGGCGGACGAGCGCCAGGGTCCTCTGGAGTTCCTCGACGCTCCGGGGGGCCACGAAGAGATCGGCCTTCCCCCCGACCCGGAAGGTGGTGAAGGGGGCCAGGGGGGTATCGAAGCGGACGCGAGGGCCGAGCGCGCTCTGAAAGGCTTCACGGATCGTCATCGCCGCCCCTCCCGCAATCGTTCGAGGAGCCGTCCCCCCAGACGCCACAGATCGCCGGCACCGAGGAGGAAGACGAGATCGTGGGGACGGACCTCACGAGTGAGGAAATCGAGGATCTCCTCGTGCTCCGGAAAGAAGTGAACCGATTTCTGTCCGTGGCGCTGGATCTCCTCGAAGAGGCGTCTTCCCGAGATCCCCGGAATCGGGGGTTCTCCTGCGGGATAGATCTCGGTGAGGAGGAGGAGATCCGCCTCGTGGAACGCCTTGACGAAGTCGTGGAAGAGGTCGCGGGTCCGGGTATAGCGGTGGGGCTGGAAGGCGACGACGACGCGCCGGTCCCATCCCTCGCGGGCCGCGGTGAGCGTGGCCGCGATCTCCGTGGGGTGGTGGGCGTAGTCCTCCACGACCATCACCCCACCTTCGGTTCCCCGGAGTTGGAAGCGCCGCTCCACCCCCCGGAAGTGTTCGAGCCCTTCCAGAATGTGGGGCAACGAGATCCCCAGCGTCTGTCCAACGGCCACGGCCGCGAGGCTGTTGACGACGTTGTGCCGGCCGGGGAGGGGGAGGTTCACGCGGGCGGCCGGTTCCCCCTCGATCACGAGCGTGTAGGTGGTCTCGAGCCCCGCACGCCGAATCCGGATCGCGCGGATGTCGGCCTGGCTGGTCAGGCCGTAGGTGAGGCAGGGTTTCCGGATCCGGGGGAGGAGGTCGATCACATGGGGGTCGTCGAGGCAGACGATCGCTTTGCCGTAGAAGGGCACCTTGTCGAGGAAGGCGAGGAAGGCCTCCTCCAGCGCCGCCAGGGTGCCGTAATGATCGAGATGATCGGTATCGATGTTCGTGACGACGGCGACCGTGGGGGAGAGCGAGAGGAACGACCCGTCGCTTTCGTCCGCTTCGGCGATCAGAAGACTCCCCTGTCCGAGGCGCGCGCTCTCCCCCACGCTCCCGAGGCGTCCCCCCACGATGTAGGTCGGATCGAGTCCCGCGCTGGCCGCAATCGTGGCGATCATCGAGGTCGTCGTGGTCTTCCCGTGGCTGCCGGCCACGGCGACCCCTTTCTTGAGCCGCATCAGTTCCGCGAGCATCTCCGCTCGGGGGATGACGGGGATGCGGCGGCGCTTTGCGGCCTCGATCTCTGGGTTGTCGGGAGGGACGGCGGAGGAGACGACGACCACGTCGCAATCGCCGATCTGCTCTGCGCGGTGTCCGATGAAGATCCGCCCGCCGAGGCGGCGCAGGCGTGCCGTGTTCTCGCTCTCCACGAGGTCGGAGCCGCTGACCGAGAAGCCCTGGTTGATGAGCACTTCCGCGATCCCGGCCATGCCGATTCCGCCGATGCCGACGAAATGTACCGTGAAGTTACGCTTCATGGGCGGCTCCTTCGACGATGTTCTGCCGCCGGGCGGCCAGGGGGAGAAGGGCCTGGACGATCGTGTCGGCGGCTTCGGGATGGCCGAGGTGTCGGGCATTCTCCGAGATCCTTCGGAGGGTTTCGGGCGATTCGAGGAGGGGGAGGATCTCGTCCAGGAGGCGTTTGCCGGTCAGTTCCCGATCGAGGATCATCCGTGCGGCTCCCTTTTCCAGGAGGCGTCTGGCGTTCTTCTCCTGGTGATCGTAGGCGGCATGGGGGTAGGGGACCAGGATCGCAGGACGCCCGATGGCGGTCAATTCCGCGATGGTGGTGGCCCCTGCCCGGCAGACGACGAGATCGGCGGCGGCGTAGGCTTCCGCCATCCGGTCGATGAAAGGGGTCACGGTGGCGATCCTGGCCGGGATTCCCGCGTCCCGGTAGGCTCGCTCGACCCGCTCGTAGTCGGTCCTTCCCGTCTGATGGACGATCCGCACCCCTCTGGCGGCGAGTTGGGGGAGGATTTCGATCATGGCCTCGTTGATCCGGCGGGCCCCCTGACTGCCCCCGAAGACGAGGAGGGTGAAGCCACCTTCCTCCCCTCTTTCCTTCATCGGGGGAGAGAGGAGGGTTCGCCGGATCGGATTGCCGGTCACGAGACATTTTGCCGCGGGGAAGCGGGCCCCTTCGGGCTCGAAGGCGAGGAAGATCCGGTCGGCGAAGTGTGCGAGGATCCGGTTCGTGAGGCCGGGATGGGTGTTCTGCTCCTGGATCGCGCAGGGGATCCGCCGCAGCCACGCCGCGAGTACGACCGGTCCCGAGGCGTATCCCCCCACCCCGAGCACCACATCGGGCGCAAGGCGCCCCAGGAGCCGCAAGGAGGCCCGGAGGCTCGTCGGGATCTTCAGGATGTTTCGGATCTTCTCCACGGCCGATTTCCCTTTGAGTCCGCGAATCTCGATCGTGTAGAGGGGGAAGGGGGAATCGGGAAGGATCCTCGATTCGATCCCCTCTTTCGTGCCGACGAAAGCGACCTCAGGGGCCGGGGCCCGTTGGCGCCAGGCCTCGGCCACCGCGATCCCGGGGAAGAGATGTCCCCCGGTGCCGCCACCGGCGATCACGAGTTTCATCGATACCTTCCTGCGATCCCCCGCCCGAAGGGGGAGGGGGTCGTCTCTTTCCCCCGATACGTTCCTCTCTTCGGTGTCGGGATCCGGCGCGCGATCCCGGCGAGGATCCCGACGGCCAGGAGGCTCATCAACATCGAGGAGCCGCCGTAGCTGATGAAGGGAAGGGGGAGTCCCTTCGTCGGCAGGAGGGAGAGCGTGACACCCATGTTGACGAATGCCTCGATGCCGATCAGAACGGTCAGTCCAAATGCGAGATGGCCCGCGAAGGGATCGGGGGCCCATCGGGCGACCCGCAGGCCATTGCGGATGAATGCGATGAAGAGGAAGAGGACGAAGAGGACGCCCAGCAGACCGAGTTCCTCCCCGATGATCGCAAAGATGAAGTCCGTGTGGGGGTCGGGAAGAAAGAAGAGCTTCTGCTGCCCGGCGCCGAGCCCCACACCGAAGGTCCCCCCAGCGGCGAAGGACATGAGGGAATGGATGATCTGGTAGCCGTCCCCCAACGGATCCTTGAAGGGATCGAGAAAGACGAGGATCCTGCGAAGGCGGTAACCCTCGGTCATCACGAGATAGACGATCGCAGGAGAGACCGCCATCCCGGCGGCCAGGAGGTACCGGATCCGCACCCCCCCCGCAAAGAGCATCGCCCCCGCCACCAGGCTCATGATCATCACCGAACCGAAATCGGGTTCCTCGACGATGAAGAGGAGCATCACCCCCGGTAGGAGGAGATGGGAGAGAAACCCGTAGGTGAAGGTGTGGCGTCTCTCCGCCTTCTTCGTGAGGGAATGGGCAAGATAGACGATCATCGCGATCTTGGCCGCCTCCGAGGGCTGAAACCGGAAGAAGCCGAAGTCGAGCCAGCGACGCGCCCCATTGATCCGGAGACCGAGGCCGGGGAGGTAGAGCGCGCCCAGAAGCACGATCGCCACGAGCGTCAGGGGATAGACGAGCCGCGCATAGAGTTCGTAGGGGATCCGGCGCACGAGGAGGATCAACGCAAGCCCCATCCCTACGAAGAGGAGCTGCTTCTTGAAGTAGGCGTAACCATCCCCGAGGTTGCGCTCCGCCAGGATGAAGCTCGAGGAGAGCACCATGACGAGCCCGAAGGCCACGAGCACGATCGTGGAGAGGAGGAGGCGTTCTTCGAGATATGGCGGCGGTTGTCTCATGTCTCACCTTACCGCAGTTTCAGTGTCGAGAGGGCAAGGATCGCCAGGATGATCGAAACGATCCAGAAACGAACGATGATCTTCGGTTCCGGCCATCCGGCCAGTTCGAAGTGATGGTGCAGCGGCGCCATGAGAAAGACCCGTTTCCCCGTGAACTTGAAGTAGAGGACCTGGATGATGACGGAGAGGGTTTCGAGCACGAAGATCCCCCCGACAATGACGAGGAGGACCTCGTTCTTCGTCATCACCGCGATCGCGCCGAGCGCGCCGCCGAGCGCGAGCGCTCCGACATCCCCCATGAAGACCTGGGCCGGGTAGGTGTTGAACCAGAGGAACCCCAGCCCCGCCCCGAGGACCGCGGCACAGAAGACCGACAATTCCCCGCTCCCGGAAACCTTCGGGATCTGGAGATAGTCGGCGAAGTGCGCATGGCCCGCCACATAGGCCAGGATCATGAAGGTCGCCGAGGCGGTCATCACCGGCCCGATCGCCAGCCCGTCGAGTCCGTCGGTGAGATTCACCGCGTTGGAGGCTCCCACGACGACGAGGAAGGCGAAGGGGAGGTAGAGGCTCCCCAGATCGATGCGGACATCCTTGAAGAAGGGGAGATAGAGCCCCGTGTCCGCGAGATGGGAGAAGTGGAGGAGAAGGACGAATCCGATCCCCACGAGCCCCTGATAGAGGAGCTTCTCCTTGGGGCGCAGCCCCACGGAGTTGCGCAGGATCACCTTGCGGTAGTCGTCGATGAAGCCGATCGTGCCAAAGCCGAGGGTCACGAGGATGATCGCCCACGTTTGGAGGTGATTGAGCCGCATCCACAGCAGCGTGGAAGCCAGGAGCGCGAAGAGGATGAGCGTTCCTCCCATCGTGGGAGTCCCTGCCTTCTTCTGATGCGATTGCGGGCCTTCTTCCCGGATGCTCTGTTCGATCTGTCTCCCCTTGAGAAGGGCGATCAGCTTCGGGCCGAAGAGGAGCGAGAGGAAGAGCGCGGTGAGCATCGCCATCGCCGAACGGAAGGTGATGTACCGGATCACGTTCAGGAACGAGTAGGTCTCGTGCAGGGGATAGAGGAGATGATAGAGCATCGTTTCGGTGTACCTGCTCCTGGGGAGGTCAATCCTCTCCGGTGAATCGGGAAATGATTCTTTCCATCCGCATTCCGCGGGAGCCCTTGACAAGGAGGAGGTCTCCCGGCCTGAGACGATCCCGAAGCCACGCGGCCGCAGCGTCGTGGTCCGGGAAGGTATGGGTGTCTTTCGCTCCGGCCCAACGCGCTCCTTCGACGAGATCGGGGGCGAAGGAACCGATCGCGCCGAGGTGATCGATGCCGGCTCGTGCGATCGCGCTCCCCACTTCGTGGTGGAGCGCGGTGGCGTGTTCTCCGAGTTCGAACATGTCGCCGAGGAGCACGAACTTTCTCCCCGGAATCGAAAGTGCCGCAACGGTTTCGACCGCGTGGCGGACCGACTCGGGATTGGCGTTGTACGTATCGTCGATGATATGAAGCCCCCCGGGCAGACGAATCGGAACCATCCGTCCCTTGGGAGGGCGGCAGGCGCAGAGTCCTTCTGCGATCGTTTCCGGTGCCACCCCAGCGGCGACGGCGGCGGCCGCTGCGGAGAGCGCGTTGGCGATGTTCTGGCGTCCAAGGAAGTGGAGATCGATTCTTGCCTGGAAGGTGGCGGGTCTGATTTCGAGGGTGAAGGAGAACCCTTCGAAACCACGGTCCTCGATCCCCTTTGCCGTGACGTCGGCGGGGTGTTCCATTCCGAAGGTGATCCGGGAAAGGTGCGTAAGGCGCCGATCGGCGGCAAGGGTCACGATTCGGGGGTCGTCACGGTTGACCGCGATCGTCCCTTGCGCCATGCCCTTCCACAGTTCCCCCTTGGCCCGGGCCACGCCCTCGATGTTGCCGAGGAAGCCGACATGCGCGTGACCGATGTTCGTGATGAGCCCGATCGTTGGTTCGGCGATTTCGGTGAGGCGTTCGATCTCTCCCGGCGCGTTCATCCCGAATTCGAGGACGACGAAGCGGTGAATGGGCGTCATCCGGAAGAGGGTGAGGGGGACGCCCACGAAGTTGTTGAAGCTCTTCTCCGAGGCCAGCGTGGGGGCGACGCGGGAGAGGATCGAGGCGATCATCTCCTTCGTCGTGGTTTTTCCACTCGATCCGGTGACCGCGATGAGTGGGCCCTCGAAAGTGCGGCGGTGGGCATGGGCGAGGTCGCCGAGCGCCCTCTGCGTATCGGGGACGAGGATCACGCTCCTTCCTGCCGGAATCGTATCGGGTTCCTGGGAGACGACCACGCCGGCCGCGCCCCTCTCCCAGGCCTGGGGAAGGAAGGTGTGGCCGTCGTAGCGTTCCCCGGCGAGCGCGAAGAAGAGTTCTCCCCCCGTGAGGGTGCGCGTATCGGTGGAGATCGCGCTGAAGCGTTCCTCCCCCCGGGCCAGGAGTCTTCCGCCGGTATGGCGGCATATCGCGTCGAGGAACCAGGTCATGGTCTCTTCTCCCGCCATTGGGCAAGGGTCAGGCGTGCCACCTCCCGATCGTCGAAGGGGCGTTTCTCCCGCCCCACGATCTGGTAGTCCTCGTGTCCCTTTCCTGCGATCAGGACGATATCGTCCGGGCCGGCAGCGTCGATGGCGACTTCGATCGCGCGCTTGCGATCCGGGACGATCGTGTAGCTCTTCTCCCGGGGCTGATGGGGTGGGGTCGCAGGGGCCCCGATCGCATCGAGGCCGGCACGGATATCCGCGAGGATCTGGTCGGGATCTTCGGTTCGGGGGTTGTCCGAGGTGACGACGACGAAATCGCTTCCCTGGAATGCGGCTTTCGCCATCATCGGGCGCTTCCCCCGGTCCCGATCCCCGCCGCAGCCGAAGAGGGTGACGATCCGGCGCTGGAAGGGGGAGAGCGCGGCAAGCACGTTGACGAGCGCGTCGGGGGTATGCGCGTAATCGACGAGGACGAGGGGAATCTTCTTGCCGGGGAGGCGGACCGCTTCGAGACGACCGGGGACGCACCGAAGCGCGGCGAAGCCCCCCTGGATCGCTTCGGGGGAGATCCCGTGGCAGAGCGCCACGGCCGCGGCGGCCAGGGCATTGGAGAGGTTGTGGGCGCCGATCAGATGGCCCCGGATGGGGAACGCCCCCCACGGCGAGTGAAGGTGTGCCGAGAAGCCATCGAGGGTGAGATGGGGGGCGTGCGCCGTCACATCCCCCCCCTGCCGGAGTCCGTATGTAATGGGGCGGACCGTGGTGGGCAAGCGGCCCAGCAGGGCTCCGGCGCGGGGATCGTCGAGGTTGACGATGGCATGCGAGGGGTGTTCTCCCCCCTCGAGGAACGTCCCGGAGAAGAGCCGCGCCTTTGCCTCGAAGTAGGCATCGAGGGTACCGTGAAAATCGAGGTGATCACGGCTCAGGTTCGTGAAGAGCGCGGTGGCGAAGGTCGTACCCTCCAGACGCCCCATTGCCAGTGCGTGGGAGGAGACCTCCATTACGACGGTACGGGCCCCCGCGTCGGCGAAGGTGCGAAGAAGCCGGTGGAACGTAAGGATGTCGGGCGTGGTCAAGGGGGCGGGGAGGGATGTTTCGCCGAAACGGTACGCGACCGTCCCCAGGAGTGCGACCGGAATCCCGGCAGCGCGGAAGATCGCCTCGAGGAGGTAGGCGACCGTAGTCTTTCCGTTCGTTCCGGTGATGCCGATCAGTTCGATTCTTTTCGAAGGGGATCCGTAGAACGCCCGGGCAAGGTCGGGAAGCCGCCCGCGGGGATCCGCGACGAAGAGCGCCGTGGCTCCCGGGGGGAGGCGATCGGGGGGGAACTCGGCATCGACGAGGAGCGCACCGGCGCCCCGTCGCCACGCTTCGGTCAGGAAGTCGTGCCCGTCGAAGCGTTCTCCCCGAAGGGCGACGAAGAGCGTGCCGGGGGTAACCTGGCGGGAGTCGCTCGTCACATCGGTGAGTTTCCGGCACAAATCTCCCCGATGGGCGCGGATCGGAAGGCTGGCGATCAAGGCTTCGACGTTCATGGCGTTCTGCCGAAAAGGATTCATCTCCGGAGGGGATGGGGGAATGGCTCCCCCCTCCCGTCTCCGGGGGGTTACAGACCACTGAATTGTCGGGATTCGGGTTCCTTGGACACCGGTCCTCCCTCCTCTTGCCGTGTGGGGAGGATTCCGAGATGCCGCAGGCTCATCTCCATGATCTCCCGCCAGACCGGCGCGGCCACGACGCCGCCATATTTCATGTGTTGAGGACCTTGGGGTTCATCGATCACGACGAGTGCGGCGAGTCTTGGGCTCTGGGCCGGGGCGAATCCGACGAAGGAGGCGATCCGGGCGGTGGGGGAGTAGCCCCGGCCGCCCGGATTGGGCTTCTGGGCGGTGCCGGTCTTCCCGGCCACCCGGTAGCCGGGAATGGCGGCGCGCCTTCCGGTTCCCCTCCGCTCCACGACCCCTTCGAGCATCTTCGTGACGGTCTGGGCGGTCTTCTCCGAGATGACGCGCCGCACGACCTTGGGGTAGTGGGCTTCGAGGATATTGCCGTTGTGGTCGCGGATCTCCGCCACCACGAAGGGACGAAGGAGTTTACCGCCGTTGGCCACGGCACAGTAGGCCATCAGGAGTTGCAAGGGGGTGACGGAGATGCCCTGTCCGAAAGCGTGGGTCGCCAGATCGATCTCGGCCCATCTCTTCTGGGGGCGTAGCAGCCCCTGCGCTTCGGCGCCGAGATCGATGCCGGTGGGGGTGCCGAAGCCGAAGAGACGGATAAAGTCGAAGAACGCTTCGGGGCCGAGCCGTTGCGCGATCTTCGTGACACCGATGTTGCTCGAGAACTTCACGATCTCGCTCACCGTCAATTCGCCGTGGGGATGCGCGTCGTGGATCGTGCGGCGTGCGAAGCGGTAGCGTCCGTTCTCGCAGAAGAAGCGATCCTCTGGTGTTACGATCTTCTTCTCGAGCGCGGCGGCCACCACGATCGTCTTGAAGGTACTCCCCGGCTCGTAGTTGTCCGTGATGCTCCGATTGCGATAGCTTTCGGGGGAAAAGCGGGAGAAGCGGTTCGGATCGAAGCCCGGCTGGTTGGCCATGGCGAGGATTTTTCCGGTATTCGGATCCGCCACGATCGCAACGCCTCCCTTTGCGCCGGTGGCCTCGACCTGTTTGCGCAGCGCTTTTTCCGCCTGGTATTGGATCTCCTGATCGATCGTGAGGACGAGATCACAGCCGTAGGAGGGCTCGATCGAATCGATCTGTTCTTCCCGGAAGATCTTGACCCCCCGGGCGTCGCGGGCGACGATGTGCTGTTCCGCCTTCCCTGCGAGACAGGCGTCGTATCGCCGTTCCAGTCCTTCGATACCGACCGAGTCGATGTTCGTGAAGCCGAGGATGTGGGCGAGGAGGGGGCCATGCGGATAGACGCGTTGGTACTCTGCGACCCGCTCCACGCCGTGGAGGCGCGCATCTCCGATGAAGCGATCGAGCCGATCCGATTCTTCGGGAGAAATCTGGCGTTTGATCCAGACGAAGCCCTTGCGGCTGCGCAGGCGCCGCAGATAGGTCGCAAAATCGCCCTCATCGAGGATCTCGGCAAGGAGGCGGGCGGTGGCCACCGGGTCTTTGACCTCGCTTGCGCGGGCGTAGATCGAGTCCCGCAGGACGCTGAGCGCGATCTCCTGGCCTTGGTTGTTGTAGATCGAGCCTCGCCGGGGTTGGACTTCGATCACGGCCTGGACGCCCTGCTCGATCAGGGTGGTGAGCCGCTCCCCCTCCCCCACCTGGAGGTAGACGACCCGGCCGACGACGATGCCGCCGGCCACGAAGAAACAGAAGAGGATCAGGCCGATCCTCGGATCGGTGTTCCGATGCTGCATCATGGGGATCACAGGTCACGAACGAGGATGAGCTGTTCGGTGTCGGGATAGACGAGACCGAGCGCCCTGGCCCGGCGTGTGAGGTGCTCCGGATTCTTCACCTTTGCCAGGCGTTCCCGCAGGCGCAACTGTTCCTCCTCGAGCCGTGCCTTCTCCCGGAGCGCCTCGGAGAGGAGATACTCCTGGCGGGTCACCTGGAGGCGCGACCAGACGAAGAGGAGGGTCGTGGAGAGTGCGAGCGCGATCATGAGGAGGAGGGTGCAGATTCGTTCACCGCTGTAGTGAGAATCGCGTGCAGTGAAGGGAAGGATGTCTGCGATTTCGGGTTTCGGCAGCAGGGTCGTCAGCATCGTTCGAACGCTCATGGGTTTCCCTCCTCCTTTGGGGTCTCCGGGGTCAGACCCGGGCGGCTGTGCGTAGCCGTGCGCTGCGTGCAAGGGGATTTCGTTCGATCTCCTCCGCACGGGGTTGGATCGGCTTCTTCGTCACGATTCGCAGGAGCGGTTTGCGGTTGCAGCAGCAGCGAGGCAGACCTGGGGGACAGATGCATCCTTGGGCCAGGGAGCGGAAGGTTCTCTTGACGATCCGGTCTTCGAGCGAATGGAACGAAATCGTGCAGATTCGTCCATTGGGAGAAAGAAAACGGGGGAGTTGAGGCAGAACCGTGCTGATCGCTTCGAGTTCCCCGTTGACCGCGATTCTCAATGCCTGGAAAGTCTTCGTGGCGGGGTGAATCCGTCTCCGCGCTCCCCCCTTGGCGGCGGCGACGATCCGGGCCAGTTCGAGGGTGGAGCGGATCCGCTTCCCCTTGCGTGCCGCCACGATCGCCCTTGCGATCCGACGGGCCCGCGGTTCTTCCCCATAGGTCCGGAGGATCCGGCAGAGCGTCTCCTCCGTGGCCTCGTTGACGAGCGTGGCGGCATTTTGCGCCTGCCGCCGGTCCATCCGCATGTCGAGGGGACCGTCGTGCATGAAGCTGAAGCCCCGCGCCTGCGAGCGGAGCTGATGGTGCGAAACGCCGAAGTCGAAGAGGAATCCGTCCACCCGTTCGAGGCCGAGCGCCGGCAAGTGCTTGGGCATTGCTGAGAAATTCTCGTGAACGACCATCAGCCGATCTCCAAAGTCCGCAAGGCTCCGTCTCAGTTCCTCGACGGCCTCTTCATCCCGATCGAATGCAACGACCCGCCCGTCGGGGCGTGTCGCCTCCAGGATGGCACGGGTATGGCCCCCACCGCCGCCCGTCGCATCCACGAAGATCTTCCCCCCCTCACAGGCCAGGGCCCAAAGCGTCTCTTCGACGAGAACCGGGATGTGGTATGCGTTATTCGTCGCCTTTCCCCGAAAGCAAGCGGTTGATCTCCGCAAGGTCGTCCTCGAAGTTCTCGAAGCCTTTCGTCTGGGCCATCTCGAAGACTTGCTTGTCCCAGATCTCGATCTTGTCGAATATGCCCACGATGACGATCTCCCGGTTCAGGTTGACGAGTCTTCTGAGCTGGGGAGGGATGAGCACCCGCCCCTGCTTATCGATGTCGCAGTCGTAGACGTGGGCCATCAGCGTGCGGAGATAGCGGTTCACCCGGGCATTGTGTTTGGGGAGCTTGAGATATTCGTCCTCGAGCTTCTGCCACTTCTGGGACGAATAGGCATCGAGGTGATCCCCCCCATAGGTGAGGACGAGCATCCGGTCGCCTTGATTGAAGATCGTTTCGCGGAACCTCGCCGGCAGAGAAGCCCTGCCCTTCTCGTCGATCGTGTGCTCGAAGCTCCCGCGAAAGCGTAACGACATGATCTAAAAGGCTTTATTTGTTCAATCCGGCCGTTTCCTCACCCTGCTTCCCTTTTCTCCCACTTTCTCCCACTTCCCTATCGAATATAACTTGGTTCTCCCACCGTTGTCAAGAAAATTCTCTCATTTTTTTTTCCTCGGCGAAGAAAGAAGAAAAATTACATAACTTGTTGTTTTATAATGTAAAAATATGTTTTCTCCCTCCGATTCCCACCCCTTTGCATCCCGACTTTCTCCGGGTTTCATTCCTTGCCGAATTTGAATTCAACTCTTTGATTTGTAAAGGAAAATTTCTTATTTTCCCCTCAACCTCATAGAAGCGATTTTTTTTTTCGAGAGGGGACGAGGGAATGGAGATCGCCTCGAGAGGCGGGAGAAGAGCGCCGTTTCAGCTGGCGTGGGGGGGGAGGTATGGGGCGAGAGGAACCTTCGGGTTCTGCGGCCTTTTCGTGCCCTTTCCCCCCTCCGGTGTCTGCCGGGATTCCTTTCTCCTGCTGGAGGCGGGAGGGTGGGAGAAAGTGGGAGAAATTCTTTCACCCCTCCTCCCGCCCTCCCTCGCCCCGAGC
>CAZTSL010000042.1:0-33133 GCA_964616915.1 uncultured bacterium | reverse complement strand
CGCAATCGAGGCGGAATTCCTGTTCCTTGATCGTGACGCTCTCCGCGCGATACCCACCTGCCGGCTCGAGGCCCGCAAGGAGGGCGATCGCCTCGGGGAAGAGCCGCGCCATCGTGTAGAAGACCTTGTCCGTAGCCATCGCAGCAGGTTCCTCGAATCTTCCCGATCGCTCCCGAACCGACGTCGATCGACGAGTTCCGGGAGGATAGGACGATTCTACCACATTCGACGTTGCCAGGCCAACACTCCCAGGGCGATCGTTCTGCTGGTGTGGTCATGATGCGTTGGATGTGGCATAATCCCTCTCCGGTGACCCGAACGAGAGGAAATCGTGGTATGGGTGTGGAATCGCTTCCCTGTCTCACGGCGGATCTTCCCGGGATCGGAGGGCGCCTCAAGCAGACGCCCGGCGACTTCGTGGTGAGGGAGATCCCGCTCTATCCCCCGAGTGGGGTGGGGGAACACCTCTACGTCCGGATCGAGCGGGAGGGGTGGACCACGGCGGCGCTTTGCGAGGCGCTTGCCCGCCTCCTTGGGATCCCTCGTTCCGCCGTCGGCGTAGCGGGCCTCAAGGACCGCCACGCGCGCGTCACCCAGACTTTTTCCCTCCATCTCCCCCGATCGGCGGCCGACGACGTGATCGCGAGGATCGAAGACGCACTCCCCGTTCGGGTGGAATCGGCGGCGTGGCATACGAACAAGCTCAAACGGGGGCATCTACTCGGCAACCGCTTCCAGATTCGGGTCGTGGGAACCCGACCGGAGGCCCTGCCGCGGGCGGAAGCGATCGCCCGCCGGATCCAGACACGAGGACTCCCGAACTATTTCGGGAGCCAGCGCTTCGGGATCCGCGGAGACAACGCGACGCGGGGGCGCGAGATCCTCTTGGAAGGGCGCCGCGGCCGCCGGCGGATGCGGGATCTCCTCCTGAGCGCCTGGCAGTCGGAATGCTTCAACGTCTGGCTCGCCCAGCGGATCAGAAGGGGCGCCTTCCTCCAGATGTTCGAGGGAGACGTCGCGAAGAAGCACGAGACCGGTGGGATCTTCACCGTCACGGATACCGCGGAGGCGCAGGCACGCTTCCTGGCGGGGGAGATCACCTACACCGGCCCCCTCTTCGGCTACAAGATGCGGCCGGCTTGCGGGAAGCCGGGGGAGATCGAGACCCAACTGCTGGCCGAAGAGGGGATTACCCCCCAGATGCTCCGGCAAGCCCGGCTTCCTGGAAGCAGACGCGCGGCCCGCCTCCTCGTCGCCGACCTCACCCTCCGGCCGATCCCTCACGGGCTGGAGTTTTCCTTCACGCTTCCGAAGGGCGCCTACGCAACGGTCGTGCTCCGCGAATTCATGAAGAACGAACGATCGGAAAGGAAGCCTGATGACGAAGATTGATCCGAGTCTCCGCCGGGAGTACCATCAACCCCCCTTTACCGAGGCGGATGCCGCCGCCGACCCCCTGGAACAGTTCCGTCGGTGGTTCGACGAAGCCGTGGCCGCAGAGATCCCCCTGGCCAACGCGATGACCCTGGCCACAGCCTCGGCCGAGGGCACCCCATCGGCGCGTGTGGTCCTCCTCAAGAGCTACGACGAGGAGGGATTCGTCTTCTTCACGAACTACGAGAGCCGCAAGGGGCGTGAACTCGCCGAAAACCCGAAGGGCACGCTCCTCTTCTGGTGGCAACCCCTCGAGCGGCAGATCCGGATCGAAGGGAGTGTGACGCGGGTTTCGGCGGCGGAATCGGACGAGTACTTCGCCACACGGCCGCGGGGCGCTCAGTTGGGCGGGGTGGTCTCCCCACAATCACAACCGATCACGCGGGAAGCGCTGATCGCTCAACTCGATCAGGTGGCCCGGTCGTTCGAGGGAAAACCGATCCCCCGCCCCCACCATTGGGGGGGATACCGGCTGCACCCGATCCTCTTCGAGTTCTGGCAGGGGCGTCCCGACCGTCTGCACGACCGGATCGCCTACCACAAACGCCCCAACGGCACGTGGGTTCGGATGCGGCTTGCGCCGTGAGGATCAGCGGCAGCCGGGACTGGGATCCCCGATCACCCAGTTCCCCACCTCGTCCGGACGCTCGAGGTCGAGGCGGTGGGCCGAACGCCCCGGATCGGGATCGAAGGGAATACAGTCGGCTTCGTCGTCGTCACAGTCGAGCCAGTCGTCCGTGCAGGCCGGCGTTCCATAGGTGTCCTGGATATTCGTAAGTCTCGTGCCCCGATCGTCGTAGAGCGTGACCGGGTCGCTGGCACTCAGGCCCTGGCCGAGCGCGGAACCGCTCGCGATCCCGAGGATCACGGTGCCGGGACAGGCGAAATCGTAGGTGTCGGGATTGTCGGGGGAGAAGTAGTCGGGGTCGAGGATGACGCCGCACTTCCCCGCCGGGATCACGGAGGTGCCGCACGTCCAGTTCGGATCGGTACAGGCCGATGAAGAGACCGCCGTGATCGTGTCGAGACCGCTCGAATCGCCATCCGTGAAGGTGAAGCCCCCGATATCCTGGGCGGAGGTGCAGACATTGCAGATCTCGATGTATTGCCCCGCCTTGTTGCTCGTATTCCCCGCCGTGTTCACCATCACCTCGGAGATCCGGAAGCACCCCTGCGGATCGCGACCGGTGGAGGGACAGTCGCGGTCCGGCTCCGGTGCCGTGGTGCGGCAGGTCTCGGGTTCCTCACACGTCCAGAGGGGATTGACATCGGTGCAGTTCCTGCTGTCCGTCGTCTTGAGGAGATCGAGCGCCTCGAAGGTCTCGGCCAGCGAGAGGGGGTAGTTCGGGGTGTCCATGCAGAGCAGACGCGCCGTTCGGGAACGACAGCCGAGCCAGGGACTCGGATCCTCGCACTCGGAGGGTTTGGCCACGATGTCCCGCATGAAATCGCGGGTGCCATAGAGGGGCTTTCCCCCCACGAAGACGATGAGGATGTCGTCCTCTTCGGCCTGGAGAAGCGCCTGGTAGGGGTCGGTGTTCCGATCCGCGGAGAGGACGAGGAGATCCGCTTCGTAGCCGGCCTCGATCCTGCCGATCTCCTGGTAACAGGATGCGCTCCCCCGGTCGTCGAGCCCCAGCACGTGGGCTCCGGCCACCGTGGCCATCCGCGTGATCGCTTCGGGGGAGAGGATGTTGCCCCACGTGTTCCCATTGAGATCCGCGATGCAGGAGAGTTCATCGAGCATGTTGCAGCTTCCGCTCGGGCACCAGTCCGTGCTGATGGCGACCATGTCCTCGAGGCCCCGGTTGCCGTAAGCGTCGAGGACCGCAGGCAGATCGAGCGTGCGGCCGTAGAGATTCACGTTGGATCGGGCCGAGGCGATGATCTTCGCTTCCGCCCCCGCGATCTGGGCGAACTCCTCGGGGCCGAAGGCGGTGGCGTGGATGATCGCGGTCTGGGGGATCAGGAGATCGACGCAGGAGGTGAGCGCCTCGAATTCCCGGTAAGCCTGGCAATCGACCCCCTCCCCGAGGTGGGGGACCCACGACTGGAGGCAGCCGCTTTCGATGTCCTCCTCGATCGAGGCCCGGTTGCTGCAGCTCGACCCATTCCCCGAGCAGGTCGAGATCGGAAAGGTGCAGGCATCGACGGTATCCCCCCGCCACCCGCCATCGGCATCCTGGGCATCGACGTTGCGAACGAGCCCTTCGGCACAGTCCCACCCGAAATCGGAGAGCTGCGACTGCACCGAGGTCACGCCTCCCATGAGCGCCGCGATCTCCCCATAGATCTCCATGATGCACTGGTATTCCACGCTCCGCCCCGAGGCGCCCCGGTAGGTGTCGTCACGGTGGAAGTCGTGACAGGCCTTGTAGGCGTAGTAGTCGGAGGAGCCGATCCACTCGCAGCGGTCCTGGTACTGCTGGGGGGGATCCCACGGCGGGAGGAAGCGGTAGGTGATGTGGTTGTGGGGATCGATCAAGCCGGGAAAGATATAGCCTCCCGTCTCCACGAGCTGGGCGTTACAGTAACTCGGATGCGGTTCGCACGTGCGTCCCGCGCAGAGGATCCCCCCCTCGTTGAAGAGCACCTCCCCTTCCTCGATCACCTCGTCGGGGGTGACCACCGTCCCCCGAAGGAGATAGAGACCGTTGCGGTACCCCCCCGAAAGACAACGCCCGGTATCACAGACCGGAGCGAGCAACGGCAGCATGGCACAGATCGAGACGAGGAGAAGAAGAAACGATGATCGCATCTTGACACCTTTCGATGAACGGACTCCTGTAGGGCGTACGAACCGCCAAGGGGCATCGTATCAAGTGGCATGCGAAAAGGGAAGGTCACGCCGGCTTCCCGATCCCCCCGTCCCCCTCTCCGCCCCCTGCTCTTTCCCTATTTCTCCGGTTTTCCCCATTTCTCCGGAGGGGGAATCGGGGAAGGATTCATCGGCCATCGGTCGTAGGGGTGAAAGGGGATCGGGACTGGCGCTCGAGCGCGGGGTTCGAGGGAGGGATGGCGCGTCCCCTACCGGGGAAGGAGGAGGAGCGTCTTGTCGCGGTGGGTTTCCACTTCCTCGTCGTAGAAGTAGATCGGCAAAGCCTCGTTGTTCACGTAGGGTTCGGCCATGTCGTCGTAGTGGGGGCTCAGCGGGTTTCCACTCTGGCCACCGGCCAGGACGTTCTCCATCCGGATCGCGCCCGGTTTGAGTTCCATGACGGCACGCATCACCGGGGCCAGGGCGTAGGTGAAGCGCCCCCGGGCCTCGGGGGGATCCTGCAAGCCGGCGGTGAAGCTGAACTCCGCGGCATCGACGTTGAACTTATCGCCGTGGCGAGGGAAACCGGTGGGAAATCCCGCTTCGTCCGTCTCGGGGCCGGGGGGGACGTTGAAGGTCTCCTCCCCCGTGAAGCTCTCGATCGTGAGGCGGTGCAGGCGCCCCCAGAGCCACTGGGAGAGGTCGTCCGTGCCGAAGATCTCCTTCCCCTTATCGAGGGCTTCGACGAGGCTGGCCAGCATGAGTTCGTTCGGCGTCTCGATCTCAGGGGTTCGGTAGTCGTCGAAGAGGAGCGCGCCGGTGAAGGTGACCTCCGGCTCGATCAGGTTGCGGACGATCCCACGGAACCCCGGCGTCGAACCGTTCGAGGAGATGAAACCGACGCGGTTGTCGGGAAAGAGCGCGTTGACCGTCTCGATCTCATCGCTGATCGCGTTCCAGAGGAAGTGGTTCTGCCACAGGTTGTAGATCGTGGCGGCCACGGCGCTCTCCAGCACCTGGGGGTTCGTCTCGACGTTGCCGTTGCGGTCGAAGCCGGATGGGGTCCAGAGATCCCACCGGGAAAGTCGGGCGATCGCTGCCTGAACGAAGGGATCGTCCGCAAGCCCGCCGGGGTTCTCTTCGGCCGCGGCAAGGAGATGGGGAAGGAGCTGCTCGGCGGTGTTCGAATGGTGGTCCGCCTGGATCGACTGCATCTCCTCGAAAGTGATCTTCTCTCCCGCCGCGATCTTGGCCGCGATCCGATCCGAGATCCGCTTCCCCCGGTACCCCACCGCGAAGTAGGTGCCGAGATAATGCGCGTCGTTGAGCGGATCGTTGTCGAAGTTCCCCCCGTCGGGCGAGTGGTTCGCCGTGGCGAAGTATCCCTTGCTCGGGTTGAGGATGTGGGGGATATCCTCGGAAGCGCGATACCCGATCCACTCGTGTTGCCCCTGGCCGGGGAGGGGAAGGTAGGGGGGCGTCTCGGGCGTGAGCGCCGCCGGGGCCCGCTCCGGAATCAGGCTCTGGCCACTGTAGTAGATGTTGCCCTCCACATCGGCATAGGCGTAGTTGGCCGTGCCCACGACGAGTTTCTTCGTCGCCTCGATGAAATCGCCCAGATTCCGGGCCTTCATGAGACTGATGATCGCCCCCGATTCGTGCATCTCGGTGTAGCCCGCCCAGCGGACGCTCATCGCGGCATCTTCCGTCTCCGCGATGATTGGACCGTGATGGGGGACGATCCGCACGACGTCGTCCTCCGTGTGGATCTGACCACTTTCGGGATCCCGGATCTCGATCGTCTCGGTGATCTCCTCGATTGGGACTTCGAGCGGCCCCTGGTCGGGGTCGTCGAAGGGATCGTCGAAGCGCACCGTATCGGGGGCACCGCCAGTGCCCCGGGTGACGATCTCGACATAGACGTCGGTCACGTCGGCATCGAGGACGGTCGTCCCCCACCCCATCGTCTCGTTGTGGCCGAGTCCGACCCCGGGGATGCCGGCGAAGTTGATCCCCACCGCGTTGATCTCCCCCCCCGCCCGCTTCGTGTTGAGATGGGAGAGGTAGATGAGCGTGGGCATCACGAGGTCGAGGTGGGGGTCATTGGCCAGCAGCGGATAACCCGAGGCGGTGTGCGCACCGCTCACGGCCCAGTTGTTGCTGCCCCGTCCCCCCCGCCGCATCGGGATCCAGGAGTTGCGTTCGATCCGATCGAAGAAGGCAAGCGCCCCTTCGAGGAGCGCGTCGGAGACCTCGACGCCATACTTCCCCATGCTCGTCCGTTTCGCGGGGGATGGAACCTTCGTTTCGCCGGGAGCGACGATCGGAACCTTGACCGGTGGCTCGAAGCAATAGAGATCGTCGAAGAAGCCGAACCGTCCCGGAAGCTGTCCCGGTTCCCCCGGCCGGCCGAAGGCCCCGACGTAGCTCCTGCGGCGGGCGAGAAGCCCCACGTCGTCCCCGGCGGCGTAGGAGAGGCTGAATCCCCCGAAGCGGGACATCGCCAGGATGTCCTCCATCTCCCAGGGCCGGATATCCTCGGGAGTCACCTCCCGGCCGTAGATCCCGAGGTACTCCACGGGGAGCGGGTTGCGTCCGGAAAAGACCCCTTCGAGGTAGGCGTTGATCCCCGCCGCGAAGCGTTCGAGCACCATCCGGATCTCGATGAACTCCGGATCCTGATCGACCTCGGCACGCGCTCGGATGTCGGCGGCCAGCGCCTCGGCAAGCCTGCCGAGCCCGATGCGCCGCATGTCCCGGTCGTCCTCCACGAAGTCGGGCCCGAGCATCGCTGCGAGTTCTCCCCGCACCGCCCGCCGGAAGGTGTCCATCTGGAAAAGCCGGTCGCGCGCCTCGACATACCCCTGCGCAAAGTAGAGGTCCGCCTCGTTGGCCGCATAGATGTGGGGAATTCCGAATTCGTCGTAGATCACCTCCACCCGCTCCGAAACATCGGTGCGCACGGCTTCCCGGCGCGTGGGACAGGCCGGAGAGAGGAGGAGGAGAAGGGATGGAGTGGCCACGAGGGGGAGAAAACACCGGAAAAGTGCGGCACGGAAAGCCTGCAGGTTCATGTAAGGGGTCTCCTGTCGATCGCGTTACGTCATCGAAAGGAACGGCCGCCCTCTCATCGAAGGGGGAGGAACACCGTTCAGAGGCGTGGAAGCGCCGGGGGCGCGTTCGTCGCGCCCCCTCCGGCACTCCCGGAAAGGAATCTGCTACCGTGCCGCTCGGGGCGCCGGTGTATGACCGGCGTGGCGGGGAAACCGCCACGCCGGTCATGCGTTCATGCGCCGCGACGTCCTTTCCCGATCCGGAGGGCAAGGAGAGCGAAGAGGATCCAGGCGAAGAGGGCCGGATGGACCGACCTTCTTCCCGTCATCGAACTCGGCTGGGAGATCCCACCGCAGCCGGGGCAGACCCCATCCTCACCCGGTTCGTTCGTGTCCTGGGGGGCACAGTCGCAGGCATCCCCCACCCCGTCGAGATCCATGTCGCTCTGGTTGAAGTTCGGGATCCGGGGACAGTTGTCGCACACGTCGCCGAGCCCGTCGAGATCGCTGTCAGCCTGGTTCCCCATCGCGATCTCCTCCTCGGTCACCTCTCCATCGCCGTTGAAGTCACAGTCGGACGGATTGTCCTCGCAGTCACCGTTGAAGGCTTCCGGGCAGTTGTCGCAGACATCCCCGAAACCATCGGAGTCCCCATCGGCCTGGTCCGAGTTTTCGAGTTCGGGGCAGTTGTCGCAGACATCCCCGACCCCGTCGGCGTCCCCATCGGCCTGGTCTTCGTTCGGGGTGTTGGGGCAGTTGTCTTCGTCGTTCTCGACGCCGTCGCCATCGACGTCGAGGACGCTACCGCGACCGAAGATCGTGCGCGTGGTATAGACGACGCTCGCGCCATTGGCGAGGGTGAAGGTATTCTGCTGCGAGATCGTGACGTCGTAGGCGTTGTCCGTGATCCCGTCGCCGTTGGTGTCTCCGTTGGCCACGTTGAGGTGGTTGGAGGGGATGCCGTCGTTGCTGATGATCGTATTGGTATAGCGGTAGGCCTGGACGGTTGCCCCGTCATAGGTGCCGCCGAGACTCTGGATCCCCACGAAGGTGGTCGGTTGGTGCGGATCGTCCCCCCCGTCGAACTCGTAGACCGTATCGGAGGAGATCCCCCCACGATCCACGAGGGTGCCGTCGAAGTAGAGATCCCCATCGACGTGGCGAACGAGCTTGAAGGTCACACTGGCCCCCGTCCGGTTCGTGATCTCGTAGCGCTGGATGAGCGTACTCCCCTCCGAAGAGGCCGGCGCAAGGGTCTGGGTGAGATGGAACTCGAACCCCGCCACCGTGAAGACGCTCGACGCCGAGGTCGTGGTCGTGGACTCGAAGGCGATCGAAGGGAGACCCGCTCCGAAGGAGTCGGTCGTCAGGAAATTGCCCAGGGGGCTGAAATAGACCCCCGACTCATACACGGTTCCCGAAGCGCCGATCGACCCCGCGGGATCGAAGACCGCGTTGCCGGCGGGCGTACTGCTCCCGAAGGAACCGTACGGATCGACGGTCACCGTAAGGGTGCCATCGCCCGTGCCGTTCGTCAGCGTCGCGACGGCCCCGGGCGCGGGGGGAAGGGGCGCGGGATCGAGATCCGTGACCTCTTTCCACCGGCCCTCCCGGGCAAGAAGGAGTGGGGCGCTCAGCATCGTAAGCCCGAGCGCCAGCATCATCGTGACGACCCACCTACGGACGAAACGAGAATTTTGCATCGGAGTTCCTCCTGTGATTTCTGATCTCTGAACGCCTGCTGCGTCCAACCCAAGAATCGGAGCCGTTTCCAAACGAAAAATCCGTTACGGACGGCATCCGCAATCGAGCATATTACGGACCGCACCTGCAGTCGAGCATAGCCCAACCCGTTTTCGAATGCAAGCGTCGTAACCGTTCACGCCAGGGCGATCACGGCTTCCGGATGGCACCTACCGGAACAACGGGGGTCGGTTTACACGCCCCCGGCCAGATCGCCCCTGGCGTTGCGGCTTGCGCCTGCCTGCGGGGCAGACAGGGTCTTGCGCAGTGCCGCGGCGTAAAGAGGGGGGAGGCTTGACACGTCCGGTGAGAATGCCTATAGTTCGGATCATCGTTCTCGGCAGGTAACCTCATCGTCACGAGGGGGGGATGCGTCATGGGGCTCGATATCGTCCGGAAACGTTGCGTGGTCCTCGTCGATCGGGCCGCGGGGGAGAAGATCGTGGAAGAGATCGCCGAAGCGGGGTTCACCCCCCTCCTTCACACTTTCCGGGAGCATTTCTTCACCCAGATCGGTTGGAAGGGGAGCAGCGAGGAGAGGGATCTCCTCCGTTCACTGATCGCCCCCTCCGGGGAGGGGCTCTCCAACGGGGACGTCTTTCTCGGGGAGAAAGCGAACGTCCTCTTCCTCAAGATCATCGACGACGGCAAGCTCTATCGGGAGCGGCTCATCGGCACACCGCTCGATCCGGGGGATGCCGTGCCCGATGCCTGGGTCGAGATCGGTGAGATCGCCGTGGCCGGAGGGGACGGCACACGGGGCGACCTCGAACGCTTCGCCAAGGCAGTCGGCAAGCTCCTGCCGGAAGGGAGTCGCTGGGAGTCCCCCCAGCCCCTCTCTCTCGATCCCGCATCGCTGGAGGACCTCTTTCCCGTCACTTCGACCCATGATCTCGACATCGTAACGATCCTCGACGACCCGGAGAGCAGGATGCTCCTCGACCGCCTCGCGGAAGGGGAAGGGGTGATCCTCGAGGCCTTCCGGGCCGAAAACGACCTCGATCCCGAGCGTTTCCAGCAAAAACTCGATCGGATGAAGGCCGCCCGACTCGTGGCGCAGGAGTGCCTCATTTTGAGCCGGGAGACGGGACAGCCGTTGACCCGATTGAAGCAGCGGGAGGATATCGCGCTCCTCGATCAGGCCGGGGTTCGCTCCCCCCAGGGCCGGCGACTCTCCGAGGAGGACGTGCAGGATTTCCTTTCGATCTCGGAGCATGGCAAGGAGATTCTCGAAGGAGCGTACCCGATGACCCCCGAGGTCGCATCGGCCCTCGAAGCCCTCGGAATTCCGCCGGAGCAGTATCATCTCCATTTCGACCTCGCCCACGACGACGTTTCCTTCGTGGCGACCTACGACGGTTACCGGATCGTCATCCAGCTCTCTGCCGAAGAGACGACGCGGGAGCGCGCGGAGAAGTTTGCCGAACGCCTGATCGGATGCGACGCGGACCGTGCGCTCCTCGTATCGAAGGTGCCCGTACCGGAGGAGGTCAAGGCGTATCTCGGACACGTCGCCCTCAAGTCCCCCCCCCGCTACATCGAATCGATGACGGAGATCGAGCCGGCTCTCGGGAAACTTCTGGAGGAGATCCGCACGGAGACCGCCACCACCCTCCTCGAGGAGTATATCCCGCTGACCGCCCTGAACATCGCGCCCGTCCTTCTGGCCATGCTCAAAGCGTAACCGGCGCCTCATCCCCGCTGCCCCAACGCCCTGCCCGGAGAGGAACGCGGAATGCGCGAAAGGTCGTTGGTTTCTTATTTCGATCCTGCGCCACGCTGTTTTTTTCTCCTTCGCCCTGGGCCGATCCGCCGATCACCTTGACACCCCCCGATGGAGACCTATATTTACTCTGAGAACTCATGAAGGCTCCGACGACCCTTCGGGCTGCCGGAAGAGGGCTTCGGTTTGTGAGTGAGGCAGACCAGGCCTCGGAACGTGGAAGATGTACCAGGGGCAAGGGGGCACGTCTGTGAAAGACTACTACGACATTCTCGGGGTTTCGAAAACGGCCTCCACGGAGGAGATCAAGAAGGCCTACCGGAAACTTGCGCTCAAGTACCATCCCGACCGCAACAAGGAGGACCCCGAGGCGGAACGGAAGTTCAAGGAGATCAGCGAAGCCTACGCCGTGCTGAGCGATCCCGAGAAGCGCAAGGAGTACGACCAGTTCGGAGCGGAGGGGTTCCACCAGAAATTCTCGCAGGAAGACATCTTCCGCAACTTCGATTTCTCCGACATCTTCGAGGGATTGAACATCCGTTTCGGGGGGTTCGAGGATCTCTTCGGCGGCCGCGGCAGGCGCCGCGGGCAGCGCGGAGGCTTCGATCCCTTCTCCCGCTTCGGTTTCCCCGGAGGGGAAGGATCCCATACCGCCACGGTCGATCAGGGCAAGGATCTCGAAGCCACGATGCAGATCTCCTTCAACGAGGCGTTTCACGGGGCCACCCGCCAGTTCTCCTTCACCGATCCGGCCGGGGAGCATCACGACCTCACCGTAAAAATTCCCGCGGGAATCGCGTCGGGGAAGAAGCTGCGGCTCGCCGGTAAGGGGATGGCCACCCGCCCCGGAGGGAGACGGGGCGACCTCTACATCACGATCCAGGTCGCCGATCATCCCGAGTTCCGAAGGATCGGAAACGATATCGAAACGACGGCAAAGATCCGCATGACCGATGCCCTCCTCGGGACGACCCTTACCGTACCCACGATGCAGGGCCCGCGAAAGGTCCGGGTACCCGCCGGCATTCAACCGGGCGCACGGCTCCGGATCCGAAACGAGGGCTTCCCCGCGATGAACGGAAAGGGACGGGGGGACTTCTACGTCCGTATCGAGGTGGAACTCCCCAGAACCCTTACGGAGAAACAGCGCAATCTCGTGGAAGCGCTCCGGGAGACGGGACTCTAGGAAAGGAGGCCGGAAAGGAGCAGGAGGGGGTGGGCCTGGCGGATGAGGGGAGGCAGGCAGGGGCCGATCACGACTTCCGGGCCGTCTTCGTTCCGAAACGCTTCTCCATGAGGAGGAGCACCGGGCTGGCCACGAAAACCGAGGAGTAGGTCCCCACGATCACGCCCACGAAGAGGACGAGCGCGAAGTCGTGGATCACCGCACCCCCGAAGAGCATCATCGATACGATCGTCAGAAGCGTGGTGATCGAGGTGAGGAGGGTCCGGGAAAGTGTCTCGTTGACGCTGATGCGTACGATGTCGGCCAGCGGCTTCGAGCGCAGCCGCCCACGGTTCTCCCGGATCCGGTCGAAGACGATGATCGTGTCGTTGATCGAGTACCCCACGATCGCAAGGAGCGCCGCGATCGTCTGGAGGGTGAACTCCCGCCCGAGCAAGACCATGACCCCGACCGGCAGGAGCGCGTCATGGAGCGCGGCCACGATCGCGCCGGGGGAGTACTTATAGTCGAAGCGGAAGGCGAGATAGACGAGGATGAGGAGGGAGGCGAAGAAGACGGAGAGGATCCCCTGTTGCCGCAGTTCCGCCCCCGCCTTCGGGCCGACGAGATCCTTCTTGAGAATCTCGAAATTCCCCCTTCCAAAATCTTTCGCGAACCCCTCGGAGATCGTGTTGGCGATCTCCTCGACGTTCTTCCCCTCCACGTGGCCGACCTTGATCGCATATTCCCGCTCCTGGGTCTCGCCGAAGGTCTGCACGAGGCTCTCGCCCAAAGGGAGTTTCTCGAGGCTGTCCCGGATCTCCTGGGCCGTCACCTTCTCCTTGAACTGGACAAGGATCTCGGCACCCCCGGCAAAATCGATCCCGTACTTGATCTGGGGAATGAGCGCGATGGAAAGGACGATCGCAAGGCTGGAGACGAGCGCGGTGACGATGATCTGCTTCTTCCCCGTGAAGTTGATATCGATGTCGGCCGGGATGATCGAAAGCATCGACAAGTTCTGGAGCTTCCGTGCCGTAAGGAGGATGTCGAAGATGAGGCGTGTCACGACGACCGCCGTGAAGAGCGAGGCCACGATTCCGACGCCGAGGGTCACGGCGAACCCCTTGATCGGTCCCGTGCCGTACTGGCCGAGGACGAGGGCCGCGATGAGGGTCGTGATGTTGGCGTCCATGATCGCGCTGAGCGCCTTTCCGTAGCCGGCGTCCACGGCGCTGCGCAGCGTCTTGCCGATCCGAAGTTCCTCCCGGATCCGCTCGAAGATGATCACGTTGGCATCGACGGCCATACCGATCGTCAGCACGATCCCCGCGATCCCGGGGAGGGTGAGGGTGGCGCCGAGCATCACCATCGCGCCGAGAATGACGATCAGGTTGAGAAAGAGTGCGATGTTGGCGATGATGCCGCCGACCCGGTAGTAGAAGAGCATGAAGAGGACGACGAGGATCGCCCCGATCGCGATAGCGACCTTCCCCCGCTCGATCGAGTCGTGTCCCAGGGTCGCGCCGACCGTACGTTGTTCCTCCGTCTCGATCGGAACGGGTAGAGCACCGGCGCGCAGCACGATTGCGAGTCCCTTGGCCTCCTCGAGCGTGAAGTTGCCCGTGATCTGCCCCCGCGCATCGATGCGGGAACGGATGTTCGGCGCGGACTGGACCTCGTCGTTGAGAAGGATCGCGAGCCGCCGGCCGATGTTCTTGCTCGTCAGCTCCCCGAAGATCTTCGCGCCGCGCGGATTGAGGGAAAAGTTGACGGCGTACTGTCCGTTCTCGTCATAACCGACCCGCGCATCGCTCAAGAGCGTTCCATCGACGTCGGGGATCTTCTTGAGGAGGAAGGCGCCCGTGATCCGATCCCTGTCGAACTTGTCGCGCTGGAGGTAGATGTCATAGCCCTCGGGGATCTTCCCATTGAGCTTCTCGAGGAGCGCCTCCCGGGTGGGCGCATAGTCCTTGACGAGCTTGAGGTGGAGCACACCCGCTTCCTTGAGGACCTTCTCCGCCTGTTCCGGATCGACGACGCCGGGGAGTTCCACGACGAGCTGATGGGTCCCCTTCGTGACCACGGTCGGCTCCCGGACGCCGAGGCCATCGATCCGCTTCATGATGTTCGTGCGGACCTGTTCGACGGCCTGGTGCTCGTAGTACTGCTTCGCCGCCTTGGAGAGGTCGATCGCCAGGGCGCTTCCCACGGTACGGACGAGGAAGTCGTTCCCGCTGTAGTACTCCCGGACGATCTCACGCGCCCGGGAGAGATCGGAACCGTTGGACAGGACGATCTTCACTCCGGCCTCTCCATGCGGTTCGATCTTCTCGATGCCGATGTTCGCTTCCTGGAAGCGTTCCTTGACGTTCTCCTTGATCCGGTTGACCTCGTGTTCGATCGCCACTTCGGAGTGGATGTTGTACACGATGTGCATTCCGCCCTGGAGGTCGAGGCCCAGGGTGAGTTTCTCCCCCGGCCACCAGGCAGGCAGGAGTCCGTCCTCCCCGGTATCGGGATTCTTCTTCCCGAGGAAGGTGGGGAGGAGGTAGATCAGGAAGAGGAGAATCACCCCCGTGATGAGGAGGGTTTTCCATTTGAGATCCTTGGTCATCTTCAGGGCTCCTTAAGAGAGGTCGCTTTCCAGCATCACTTCTTCTTCGGCTTTTCCGGATCTTCGGACTTCTCCCCCTTCTCCCCCTTCTCCGGTTTCTTGCCGACTTTGGAGTGCCCGACGATCTGGTTCTTGCTGAATTTCACACGCACCTTGTCGGCGATCTCCAGCACGATGATGTCACTCTCATCGACCTTGACGACACGGCCATGGATGCCGCCGGCGGTGACGACCATGTCGTTCGTCTTGAGGTTGTTGAGGAAGTCCCGGTGCTGCCGCTCCCGCTTCTGCTGAGGCCGCAGGAGGAAGAAGTAGAAGACCGCGAACATGGCGATCAGAAGCCAGAAGGGTCCGAAACTCGGTTGCGGCGCATTCGGTGCGGCCCCGCTCTGGGCGATGTGGATGAATGTCGTGATCAACGTCGTCTCCTTGGCTCATACCCGGTCGCGCTCCTGCGCGTGCGCTTCGGGTACGCGTTCCTGTTGTGCGAAGAATTCCCGGTAGAACGCCTCGAAGCGTCCTTCCGCGATGGCCGAGCGGATCGTGGCCATCAGATCGCAGTAATGGGTGAGGTTGTGGATCGTGTTGAGATGGGCGGAGAGGATCTCCCGCGACAGGTAGAGGTGCCGCAGGTACGCGCGGGAGTAGTTCCGGCACGCGATACATCGGCAGTTCTCGTCGATCGGCCGCGGATCGGTGCGGTAACGCGCCTGCTTGATCGAGATCGTCCCCCGGCTCGTGAAGAGCGTGCCGTTGCGGGCGTTTCGGGTCGGCATCACACAGTCGAACATGTCGATGCCGAGCGCGACGCAACGCACGAGGTCCTCCGGTTTGCCCACCCCCATGAGGTAGCGCGGTTTCTCCGCGGGGAGGGACTGGGCGGTCACCTCGGCCATCTCGTAGAGAAGGTCCTTGGGCTCCCCCACGCTCAGGCCCCCGATGGCGTATCCGGGGAAATCGATCTCGCAGAGTTCCTGGCAACTGCGAAGGCGCAGATCGGGAAACATCCCCCCCTGCACGATCCCGAAGAGGGGGGTACGGCGCACCCGTTTCCTGGCACGCCTGGCCCACCGTGTCGTCATCGCCACCGCACGTTCGGTCTCCTGCCGGTTGGCGGGATAGGGGGTGAAGAGGTCGAGCGGCATGGCGATGTCGGTGCCGAGCGCCTCCTCGATCTCGATCACCCGCTCCGGCGTGAAGGTGTGATACGATCCGTCGAGATGGGACTGGAAGCGTACCCCTTCCTCTTCGACGCGGGTGAGTCCCTTGAGGCTGAAGATCTGGAATCCTCCGCTGTCGGTGAGGATCGGGCGATCCCAGTTCATGAAGCGGTGAAGCCCCCCCATCTGCTCGATCACCTCGAGCCCGGGACGCAGGTAGAGGTGATAGGTGTTGCCCAGGATGATCCCGGCACCCGCTTCGCGCAGATCCTCCGACTTGACGGCTTTGACCGTCCCCTGGGTCCCCACCGGCATGAAGACGGGGGTTTCGACCGTCCCATGACGCGTGACGAGGCGGCCACGCCGTGCCTGGCCCTTGGGGTCCCTCTGGAGGATTTCGAAAGAGAAGGTCGTCATTTCGCCCCATACCGGAGAGCTTCAGAGGATCAGCATCGCGTCTCCGTAGCTGTAGAAATGGAACTTTTCCGCCACGGCCCGTTGGTAGGCGTTGCGGATGAAATCCCGCCCCGCAAAGGCGGAGACGAGGCAAAGGAGCGTCGATCTCGGAAGATGGAAGTTCGTGACGAGCGCATCGACGAAACGGAAGGAGAAGGGGGGGCGGATGAAGAGGTCGGTCCACCCCCGTTTCGTCTCCGGCCGCAGGGGAAGGGAGAGTCCCCCCTCCAGGGTCCGGACCACGGTCGTCCCGACCGCCACGACCCGGCGTCCCCGGGCGCGGCAGGCCGCGATCGCTTCGATCGTGCCCGCCGGGATCTCGTAGCTCTCCGGGGCCATCGCATGTTCCCGGAGATCTCCGCTACGGATCGGCTCGAACGTTCCGGGGCCGACGTGAAGCGTGACCGTTGCGATCCCCACTCCCTCGTTCCGGAGGAGATCGAGGAGTTCCTGCGAAAAGTGGAGCCCCGCTGTTGGTGCGGCGACTGCGCCCGGATGCCTGGCGTAGATCGTCTGGTAACGTTCCACATCCACCCCTTCGGCCCGGTCGCGGCCTCGTGCCCGCAGGATGTAGGGGGGAAGGGGGATCTCCCCCTTCTCCCACGCAAAGGCATAGGGATCGGCCGGATCGGCGGGGACTTCGATCGTGAAGCGTCCCCCACCTGAGAACGCTTCGAGATGGATCACGGTCTCGTCCTCGAGGCGGAGATCACTTCCAACCCACCCCGGTTTTCCCCCTCTCACGAGCGCCTTCCAGCGGTTCCATCCCGGCCGCCCTCTCCCGACCGGATGGAGGAGGAGGATCTCCACCCGTCCCCCCGAGGTGCGGCGGGCCCGAAGGCGGGCTGGGAAAACCCGCGTATCGTTGACGACGAGAAGGTCCCCCGCCTCGAGATACCGATCGATCCGCTGGAAGGTCGTGCATTCGATCCGCGCCTCGGCTCGATGGAGCACCATCAGTCGGCTCTCCTCCCGCCGCTGGCGCGGATAGGCCGCGATCAGTGTCTCCGGCAGCTCGTAGTCGTACGCCTCGAGCCGCGTTTCCTCATTTTCCAGCACGGATCGCATGATCCCTCACGGTCGTCACTTCGTCTTCGGTCAGGGTGACCCTTTCCCCCCTCTCCGGTTTCCACCGACTGCGGCGTCGCAATGCCGCATCTCTGCCGCAGGGGTGGCACAGGCAGGCCCTTTCGGGGTCGCCGCAGGGGGGAAACGGCGGAGGGAGCGGAGAAAAAAGGCTCGATCGTACGCCCTCTTCCCCGCCCGGCAAGCGTGCTACTTAACCACAGGGAGGATGAAAAGTCAACGGTTGACCTCCTCGAAACCGAAGTGCTAAAGTGGGCGAGGAGCGAGGCAGGAGGCATGCTCTTCTCACGCCCGACGTGCGTAGGGAATGCCTGGCGCGGAAGGGGACGGGAAAACGGAGAGCGCGAGGGGAGAAGGAGCGCATGACCGACCTCATCGGTCGATACATCGGCAACTACCGCATCGAGGCACACCTGGGTACGGGGGGGATGGCCCACGTCTACAAAGGGATCCACCGCTTCCTCCACCGTCCCGCCGCGATCAAGGTGATGCACGACAACCTCGCCGCGGATCCGGAATTCCAGGCCCGCTTCCTCCAGGAGGCGAAGGCCGCGGCCGCCCTGCGCCACCCCCACATCGTGGAGATCTTCGATTTCGGTGTCGAAGGTGGGCGCTACTTCCTCGTGATGGAACTCGTCACCCACGGCTCACTCCAGGCTCAACTGCGCAAGTGGGCCCGGGAGGGGGGGGATTGGCCATGGGTGACCTGTGTCGAGTATATCCGTCAGGCCGCCGAGGCCCTCGCCCACGCCCATGAACGGGGGATCATCCATCGGGACATCAAGCCGGACAATCTCCTCCTCACCCGTTCCCTCTCTTCCGGCCAGGGGGCGCTCACGCTCAAGATCACCGACTTCGGGCTCGCGCGTCTGATGAAGGGGAGCATCCTCACGGCCACCGGTTCCCTCATGGGGACCCCGGCCTACATGTCCCCCGAGCAGTGCGAAGGGAAGAAGCTCGATGCGCGCAGTGACATCTATTCGCTTGGCGTCGTTCTCTACGAGGTCGTCACGGGGAGGCGTCCCTTCACCTTCGAGACGCCGGTACAGGCCCTCTATCAGCACGTCCACGCCCCCCCCGTTCCCCCCCGGAAGTATCGTGCCGACTGTCCCGAGGCGCTCGAAGGGGTGATCCTCGAGGCGCTGGCGAAGTCTCCGGAAGATCGCTTCGAGAACGCGCGCCTCTTTGCGCAGGCGCTCTCCGAGATTCTCGCAGCGCTCACCCCCGATGCGCCGACCCTCCTGCACGGCCTGGCCTCCCCCTCCGAGCACGAAGAGGAACTGACGGATCTTGGGGAGGGCGAGGAAGCGCCCATTCCCCTCTCGGCGGAACGAGGCCCGGCGGAACGAGCGACCTCGATCTATCCCGTGGAAGACATGGCCACCGAAGGTGCCGAGGTGGGCGAAAGGGAGGCGCTCTCGTTTCCCGCCGAGGAGAGACGGTTCCGCCTCTTCTCCCGGCGCCTCGTCCTGCTCTCCCTCCTCCTCCTCCCTCTGATCGCCGCCGGGGCCTTCCTCTTCCAATCCGGCCTCCTCCTGCCGAAAATCGAGGCGATCGGGGTGTCGCCACCGGCGCCTGCGGCCGGAGAGCCGGTCACGATCTCCTGGAAGGTCGAACACGCCGGGGAGATCGCCCTGCTCCCCTTCGTTGCCGGTGGGATCGATCCGGATGAGGGACGCCACAGCTTCACGGAGGGGTTCGGAGAAGCGGTCGAGATCACATTCGTGGCACGGAACATCTTCGGAGCGGTGAAGAAACCGCTCCACCTCGACGTCGTCGAGCAGCCTCCCCCGACGCCGGCGACGCAGACGCCCTCCTCGCTCGAAGAACGGCGCAGGGCTGTCGAGCAATTCCGGGAAGATGCGGAGCGCAGGCGGATCGAGGCGATTCAGGCGAACGCCCAGTACCTCGAGGAATACCGGCAGGGGGTCGAGGCCCTCGCAGACGCGGAAGAGATCCTCCTCGACCTCGAACGAACCGATGACCCCAGCCGGATCGAAGGGATGCTGAGCGAGGCGAGCCGGCGCCTCATGGCGGCGAAACGCGCGTTCAACATCGCGACCTCGGTGGCCAAGGCCCGCCGCAAGAGGCGGGATCTTCCCCCTCCCCCACGGCGAGCACTCGACCGCGAGGATGCCGAACGGGTTCGGGAAAGGGTGATCGCCGCGCGCAAGGCGGCCGCCTCCTTCAAGGCCTCCCGCTACTACAACGAGGGACGAAGATACGAAACCCTCGGTGACGAACAGTTCCGGCGGAAACACTTCGAGCAGGCCAGGACCTTCTATCAGGTCGCCCGGGAGAAGTACGAAGCGGCAGGCAAGGCGGAAAGGGACGATCCTTCCGCGGGAAAGGGCGATGGACGATGAAGCCCAAGATCAACTTCTGCTCCCTGTGTGGTTCCCCCGTGATCCACACGATCCCGGAAGGGGACAACCGCACCCGCGCGGTTTGTTCCTCCTGCGCCTTCGTCCACTACCGCAACCCGAACATCGTCGTGGGGGCCGTCTGCCTCTGGGAGGACCGGGTGCTCCTCTGCCGGCGCGCCATCGAGCCGCGCCGGGGGTACTGGACGGTGCCCGCGGGATATCTCGAAGAGGAAGAATCGACCCTTGCAGGGGCCCGTCGAGAAGCGATGGAGGAGGCCAACGCCGACATCGAGATCGGTCCTCTGCTGGCGATCTACGACATCCCCGTCATCAGCCAGGTTCATATCATGTTCCTGGCGGATCTCAAGTCACCAGAGGTCTCGGCCGGGGAGGAGAGCCTCGAAGTCGGCCTCTTCGCCTGGGACGAACTCCCCCCGGGAGAATATGCCTTCCCCACGATCGAGTGGGTCCTCGACTATGCCCGGAAAGTCCGGCACCTCTCCGTCTTCCCGCCGGAGCGACGGGTCCACTGACCCCCTTCACCATCTCGATCCGTCAGCAATGCCGGCGGGACTTCCCGCGCTGGTTGGACGCCCTTCAGGGGTTCCTGGAGAAGGCGACAGGAAAGAAACGCCCGTGATTCCGAGGGATGACGTGCGGCGATGCGCCTCGGAAGCCGCACGGCTTTCGTTCCCAGGGTTACTCCGGAACTTCGAGGGATTCGAATGGATCCCGATCCGCTTCGCTGACGACGACGGGGAGTCCGGGATGACGGCGCATAAGGCGACGGGCGAGATGGGGGAGGGTTGGGCGTTCACTGGCCCAGTGACCGAGCGCGATCGCATGCGTGCCGTGACGCAGGAGGGCGAGCGCGTCGTGGTGACGAATCTCGCCGGTCACGACACAGTCGCTCTCCGTCAGATCGAGGCCGAGCGGAATCGAGCCCGCCGCACCGACGATGACCGCCACCCGATCGATCGTGGCCTCCCGCTTCCCCACGATGAGGGGCGCCGTCGCCGGCGTATGGGCCACCAGCCGTTCGAGCAGACCCCGAAGGGGAAGGGGGCTTTCGAGTCTTGCCAGCCGGCCGATGCCCCAGCGGGGGGGGAGGGTCAGGGGATAGACGTCGTAGGCGGGTTCCTCGTAGGGGTGTGTCTGTCCGATCGCTTCGATGACCGCGGGAAGCGCGTCCTTCGGGGCAACCATCTCGAGACGGATCTCTTCCACCTGCTCGAAGCGCCCCGCCTCCCCCACCGTGGGGTGCGTGTTCTCGCGGCCAAGAAAGGTGCCCGTGCCACGCAGCCGGAAGCTACACCGTTCGTATTCCCCGATCACGCCCGCACCGGCCCGGCTCATGGCCAGGGCGACCTCCTCCACGGCATCGGGGGGAACGAAGACGACGACCTTCGCCTTCTCCCCTCTCCCCGTCACGAACTCGAACGGTTCGCGTTCCCCGGCACCGCAGAGGTCGGCGAGAACGTCGTTCGTTCCCCCCTGGGCCGCATCGAGGGCGGTGTGGGGAGAATAGACCGCGATCCCATGGCGGATCGCACGCCACAGGAGCCCATCCATCCCCGACCCGCCCCCCTCGAGACGAGCGATCGGCTTGAAGATCGGAGGATGGTAGGCCACGATGAGGTCACATCCCTTCGAAATCGCTTCGTCGAGCACCGCGGCGGTCAGATCGACCGTCAAGAGCACGCACGTACATTCTCCCCCCCTCTCCCCCGCGATCAGACCGACGTTGTCCCACGGCTGCGCAAGGTCGAGGGGGGCGAATGCGGCAAGGGTGTGGCAGATCTCCGAGAGTTTCAAGGCTGTTCTCCCCATACCGGAAAACTCAGGAGAAGAAGAGCACGAAGAGGGTCACGACAACGACGACCCCCACGGTGTACCAGAGATAGTGACGCCAGGTCCACTGCCGCAGCACCGATCTCCCCAGGATGTAGGTGCGGGTGACGGCCATGGCGAAGTCGTTCCAGGTCCGCATCCCTCGACCCAGTTCGGAGGAAAATCCGAGCGGAGGCGTGAAATCCTCCGCGTCGAACTTCTCCCGGAGCGCCTGGAGGAAGGCCTCGTCCTCCGTTCGCCAGCCACACCAGCGGCAGATGAAGGCGCGGGGATAGAGGAGCGTCGTATCGATCGCTTCACCGCATTGCGGGCAACGGTCCACATTCATCGCATCGACTCGGGCTGGTTGGTCTCCCCCTCCCCCTCTACTCACCAGCTCTCGCGGATCGGGTCGTCTTCGAACGCCTGGTAGAGGATCCGGGGGATGACGACGATTTTGAGGAGTTCGTTCGCCCCCTCTCCGATCCGTCCGAGGAGGGCGTCGCGCAGGTGGCGTTCGATCTTCGACTCCGCCACATAGCCGTAGCCGCCGCAGAGTTGGATGGCGCGTTGGGCGACGTAGACCGCGGTTTCCGTGGCTTTGACCTTGGCGACCGCGGCGGGACGGATGATCGAAAGGCCGAGGCTCTTGTGCAGGGCTGCGTGATAGGCCAGGAGGCGGGAAGCCTCGATTTCGATCGTCATCTCCGAGAGTTCACGCTTCGTGTTGTCGAGATCCTTGAGGTATCGTCCGAAGAGGAGACGCTCATGGGCGTATTTGAGGAGTTTTTCGTAGGCGGCCTGGGCGATGCCGGTGGCCCACGCTGCGATCGTGATCCGGCCGCCGTTGAGCATCTCCATCGCGTAACGGAAGCCGCTTCCCGCCTCCCCCACGAGGTGATCGGCCGGCACCGGGTGTTCCTCGAAGACGAGTTCCGCGGTGTTCGAGCCCCTGACGCCCATCTTCTCCGCGATCTTCGCGCGGGTGAAGGAGGGAGCATCCGTCCGCTCGACGAGGAAGGCACTGATCTCGTCACCGGGGCTCCGGGCGACCACGAAGAAGAGGTCGGCATCCATCGCGTTCGTGATCCAGTACTTCCGTCCGGTGAGGCGATAACACCCTCCCTGCTCATCGAAGGTGTAGCGGGTCTTGAGATTCCTGGCGTCACTGCCGCAGTCGGGCTCGGAAAGGGCAAAGGCACCGATCTTCTTTCCGGAGAGGAGATCGGGAAGGTAGCGTTCCTTGAGGGCTTCTCTTGCAAAACGAACGATGCCGTCGCACATCGTGCCGTGGATCGCCACACCGAGCGCAAAGCCGGCGTCCGCCTTGGCCAGGCTCTCGAGCGCCGCGCAGTAGTAGGAGAAGGGGGCATCGAGTCCCCCATACGCCTCGGGGTAGGGAAGCGCCATGAACCCGAGTTCACCCAGTTTCCGGAAGGTCTCGACGGCGAAGATCTCCTGGCGGTCGTTCCCATGGGCTGCGGGGGCCACGCTGCGGGACAGGAACGTATCGAAGGAACCCTTCAGGAAGGCGAGGAACTCTTCGTGACGGGGACTCCCACGATGTATGGCATGGAGGGCTTCTTCCTGCGCAGGGGTGAAAAAGGGCATTCGATCCTCCTTTCGTATCCGTCTCTGCGGGGCGGCAGCAGGGATATTATGCCCCATCACCGTGGGAAAAGGCAAGGGGCGATCCACTCTCACATCTTTCGCCCCGATGTGACGTTCCCGCGTGCCACCGATGACGATGCCATTCTTATGGGGAGGCAGGAAGAAGGCGCCGTTCCACCCGATATTCGATGGATGCTTGCCGGACCCAAGGATCGACCGCACGAACCGCCCTGGTCCGCACGGCGTTCTCTCTTGACCGGTGGGATGGCGTACGGTAGCATGGACACGTTTCGGAGGAAATTCCGCGGGCCTTTTCTCTCTGGATCGTCGTCGATGGCCGGAGGGGAACGAGGCGAATCTCAAGGAGTCGTGTCATGGTGCAATCGAAATCTCCCCTCTTCATGATCTGTTTTGCCCTCTTTGCGATCCTCTTTGCCGGTTGCGACTACGAAGTGCCGCTCGTCAACGGAGACTTCGAGGTGCCGGGCACACCGCCGGTCGGCTGGACGATCGAGGAGGGCGCCGCGATCAGCAGTGTCTCCTGCTTCGAGAACACCGCGTCCCTGAAAGTCTTCGGTTGCACGGGAAACTGGGCGGTCTATCCCATGGGCGACACGAACCGGGGAATCCTCTCGCAGACGGTCAGCGTCGAAGAGATCGCCGCCAACATCGATGCCGGGGGGGGCACGCTCAACATCAGTGCCCAGCTCGCCGCGGCCGTCATCTGGGACGCCTCCTCCCCCACCCCCTCCTGTAACATCGACAATTCCAACATTCATAGCGACTCGATCCAGCTCAAAGGGATCTTCCTCGACGCGAGCAACAATCCCCTCGGAGAGATCGCCACGGATCCCTTCGAGTGTATCGGCCGGGACGATGCCTTCCGCCCGAACTCGGGGCGGGTGACCTACCTCATCTACAAGGACCTCGAAGCGATCACGGGAAGCGCCACGCTGAGCGGGGCCGTCCCCCCCAATACCCGAAAGATCAAGGTTCAGCTCATTGGCGTCCGGGTCGGAAGCTCCGGCGTCATCGACTCCGGCGCCGATTCGATCGTGGCCACGATCTCGTTCTGAGGAGACTGCCACAGGGAAGGCCGCCGGGATTCCGGACCGTGGCCGTCCCCTGGCACGGGCGTGGCGATCGAAGGGGGGGAAGGGAGGGGCTTCGAGAGGCTCATCCCCCGCCGGGAGGAGGAGGGTCGGCGGGGCTGGGAGAAGCGGGAGGTTCCCGGTCGGTCCGGCGAAGCGCATCGATGCGGGCCTGAGCGGCGGAGATCGCCTGGCGGAGCTGTTGGAGTTCCGCTTCCCCTTCGCGTTCGGCTTTGGTGAGGGCCGCGAGTTCCTCTTCGAGGCGGGTGACCTCCCGCGCGAGCGCCTCCCGTTCGCGCTGCCACTTCTCGAGGGCTTCCTCGAGCGCTTCCCCTTCGAGGCGGGTGCGGATGAGCGTGATGCGGGCTTCGATCTCTTCGACGATGCGGGCCTGTGCCTCGGGTGAGCGGCCAGGCAGGCTCCGGCAGAGCGCCTCGACCCTTTCGATCTCAGCCGCCAGACGCTCCCCCCCCTCAGCTTTCAGTTCAGGGAGGTGCGCACAGGGATCCTCCTCCCCCTCGCCGGCAAAGGCCCCGACGGCCAGCCCGAGGAGGAGGATGAAGATGGGAAGCAAAAAACGCATCGATCACCTCGTTCAGGGATGGAGGAGGATGGAGACGCGATCGAGGCGCGCATCGGCCGTGGCCAGATCGGGACGCCCATTGCCGTCGAAGTCGGCGATCGAAAGCGCCCCCGAGCCTCTCCCCGCGGCGAAACGCCGTTCCGAAAGGAAAACGCCCTCCCCCCCATCGTTGAGGAGGACGGAGAGATCGCTCGAGTCGAAATTCGCGGTGACCAGGTCGGGACGTCCATCGAGATCGGCATCCACGAGGGCAAGATCGCGGGGCTCGAGCCCGACGGCGAAACGGATCGGTGGGCGGAACGTTCCGTCTCCCCGGCCGGAAAGGAACGTGACGTCGTGGGAGAAGGTGTTGGCCGTGGCCAGGTCGATCGTTCCATCGAGATCGAGATCGTGCGCGATCACGGCGGCAGGCGCCTGACCCGTCTCGAAGAAGACCGCATCGGCGAACTCCCGATCGCCGGTGGCAAGGAGGACGGCAGCCCCTCCCCCTTCGTCGTTGCACCCCTTCCCGACGACGACGAGGTCGCGCCGGCCATCCCCATCGAGATCCGCGGCCGTGACCGCTGCGGGGTTCTCACCTGCCGTAAGGAAGCGGGGAGGGAGAAAGGCGCCCCCGCCCCGGCCGTAGAGGATCGCCAGATCGCCGATGAAGACCTGATTGCCGCAATCCGCGGTGTTCGCGCTCCGGTTGGCCGCCAGGAGATCGAGGTGGCCATCGCCGTCGAGGTCGAGGAGGGTGAGGAAGACGGTGTTCTGGCCTGTCGTGATCCCCGTGGGTTCCTCGAAGGTACCGTTGCCCCTCCCCAGAAAGAGTTTCGTGTTGTTGAAGGTTCCGTCGTGTGCCACCGCCACGTCGGCGTTGCCATCCCCGTCGAGGTCGCCGGCCACGATCGCGGTCGGTTTTGCCGGCAGCGTGTGGGCTTGGGGATCAGCGAAAGTGCCGTCCCCATTGCCGAGGAGGAGGGAGAAGCTCCGGGCGTCCGCGTCCGCGGTGACGAGGTCGGAAACGCCGTCCCCATCGAAGTCGGCCGTGGCCAGATCGATCGGGTTCTCCCCGGTGGGGTACTGCCCCTGTGTGAGGAAGGCACGCCCCCCTGCACCCCAGAGGATCTTCCCATTCAAGGTGCTACGGGCGTTGTCGCCATCCTCGAGCACGGCGACGTCCTGGTGGCCGTCGAGGTTGAAGTCCCCCACGGAGAGGGATGCGACCCCTTCCCGGGCGGGGAGGGACTGCGGATCTTCGAAAGTGCCATCCCCGCGCCCGTAGAGGATCTCGATCTCCTCCCGGTCGTCGAAGGAGACGGCAAGATCGATGCTCCTGCCCCGATCGATCGGCTGCGCCACGAGAAAGGCGGCAAGTCCCCCCTCCACGACCCGCACGGGCGCCTCGAAAGTTCCGTCCCCACGTCCGTAGAAGATCGAAACCCCACCGGTGCGCACGTCGTTGTTCGCCACGGCGATGTCCGTGAAATCGTCCGCGTCGAAATCGGCGACCGCAAGGGCAAAGGGGTTGTCCCCCGCCGGGATCGTCCGGGGATCGTCGAAGGTGCCGTCCCCACGTCCGGCAAAGAGGGAGAGGGTGCGTCCGTCGTTGTTCGCGGTCAGGAGATCGGGATCCCCATCCCCGGTCAGTTCGGCGAGCACCAGGGCCAGCGGTGTCGCCCCGGTCGGGTAGCGCTTCGGTTCGAGATACCCCTTCGTACTGAGGAAGACGACCGCCTCGCTCTGATCCGGCACGATCGCCACGAGGTCGGGAGCGTCGTCCCCGTCGAGGAGGGCTGCGGCCACACGACTCGGCCCTCCGCCCACCGCGAAGCGCTCGGGAACCTCGGAGAAGGTCCCGTCCTGAACGTTGTGGAAGGCGAAGAGGTCGTTCGAGTCACGGTTGGCCACCACGAGGTCGGCGAAGTGGTCGAGGTCGAGATCGGCGAGGATCACGTGGCGGGGGCTGGCGCCGGCCGCAAGGGTCTGGCGGAGGGAGAAGCGCCCGTCACCGGCGCCGGACAGCACGATCACCTCGTTCGTGTCGCGGTCCACGGTCACGATGTCGGGGATGCAATCCTCGTCCAGGTCCCCCACGGCCATCGCCTCCGCGGTGCCCCCCGTCAGGAACTTCTCCTCCACGAAGAGGCGTCCTTCGGCGATCTCGACGTCGCTGCAATCGAGGTCGCAGATGTCGCCCAGACCGTCCCGATCGGTGTCCGTCTGCTCCGGATTCGGGTCGAGGGGACAGTTGTCGCAGGCGGCGCCGATCCCATCCTCGTCGGGATCCCCCCGTCCGATCGCATCGGAGCCTTCGGGGAGGAGGGAAAGGGTGATCTCGCGCCGGCGCTCCCCCCCCTCGAGCCGTTCGATCGAGGCCGCGCGGGCTCCACGATCGTCGAGGATCGAGACGAGGTAGTCCTCACCGGTGAGGAGGAGCACTTCGGCATTCTCCGTGCCGGGCGGAATCTCCACGGGGAAGGGTTGGGCCACGCTCGCCTTGGGCTGGCAATTCTCGGGAAGGATCTCGATCGCCTCGAGGAGAAGGGGGGAGTTTCCCCGTTCCCCCGTGAGGGTGACGGCAAGCGTCCCCGCCGCAAAGAGGGTGAGTTCGACCCGGTTCACCCGGCCCGCCTCGATCGTGAGTCCATCCTCCGCGCCCCAGGCCAGGGGATCACCGGCCCCGTCGAAGACGAGGATGTCAAGACGCCGCTCTTCCCCGACGCGCAGATCGAGGGTGAAACGGAATCCCCCCTCGACCTCATGGGTGAGGATCTCCTCCCGGGAGAATTCCACGGAGGTCGCCGTCCCGTCGGGGTAGGTGGCGGTCAGGCGTAATCGGGAGACCTCGGCGAATGCCTCCTGGTCGAAGACCTCCCGGGAAAGGGCGACGGAAACCCGTCCCTGCCGGGGAAGGTCGCGCGCTGCGCGGGAGATGCACCCCCCGAGGAGGGGGACGAGCAGGAGGATCGCCACACCGGCGCTCCAGGGAAGAGCGATCGTTGCATCGCTGCGGTGGTGCAACACGGTAAACCTCGATTCTGGCTCGTTCGTCTGCGTCACGGCTGGCAGGCAGTCAGGGCGTTGAAGGCGGTATTCGGCATCTGGCCGCGCGAAGTCCCCCAGCCGGTCTGGGGGTCGATCGCGATCAGCTCACCGCTCCCCCGCGCCGCCCCGAAGAGGGTATCCGACCCTTCGTCGTAGGCCAGGCCACTCACGTTGCTGAAGCCGATCTCGTTGATGAACTCCAGGGTGGGTTGCCGGGGATCGATCCGGTAGAAGGCATTGGAGAAGATATCGACGGCGTAGAGTTTCTGCTCTCCGTCGTGCCAGGCGAGGGAGTCGAGACGCCCCTGGGTGGGAAAGGTGGCGATCAAGATCGCTGCTCCCGTGGTGGGAACGATACGGTAGAGCCGATTGGCAGTGACGCCGTAGAGGAGATTCCCCTCCCGGTCGAAGGCGAGCCCGTTGATCCCGGTCACGTTCGTGCTCCCGACTTCCTCGATCCGCCCCGTGGTGAGATCGATCCGCCACAACGTATCAGCCCCGCCCGATGGGGAAGGGGCGACCCCCCAGATCACCTGGTTCGTCTCGTCGCAGGCCAGCCCCACGAAGGCTGCCGGCGTGGTCCCCAGCAGGATGCCGCTGCCGCTGTCGGTGAGGATCCGCCAGAGGGCGGGGCGCTGCACGTCGGCGCCGTAGAGGACGCACCGGTTGCGGCATTCGGCGTCGTCGCAGTCGATCGCGCCGTCGTTGTCGTTGTCCTGCCCGTCGGTGCAATTCTCCACGGCCACGGGTTGGGGTACGAGCACCGATCTTCCGCCGAAGGTTTCGACCTCCTGGCTGCCACAGAAATCGTTGCCGCCTTCATCGATGACCTCGTAGCGTGGGGGGGCGTTGGGGTCGCAGTTCTCGTTGAGGCACTGTGCGATGACGCACCGGTCGTATCCGGCGACCTGGTTGGCGGTGAGGGTGATGGTTCCCCCCTCGAAGAGCATCCCCTGGGCTTCGGCGTTCTTCTCCTTCTGGTTCTGGGGCACCTGCCGGACGACCGCGTTTCGGCCCACGCGAACGTCACGGATGTTCTGCGTCACGATGCCGTAGATTCCCGTGGTGAAGATGCCCCCCTCCCCCTCGGGGTTCTGGTCCATGATCTTGACCGGAACGTTGGAGCCGCCGCTCAGGCCGTAGAGGCCGACCGCCACATCGAAGTTTCCTTCGATCGTGTTGAAGGCGACGCTCAGGGGGCGCGAGACGTTCGTCACGACGATCCCGAAGCTCGGTTCCTGCAGATGGGCGGCCACGAGACCCGAGGAGCCGTTTCCGCCGTTCATGGTGTTACCCCGGATGTCGTTCTGGCACTGCGGGTCACTCGATGGGAGGGAGTCCTCGATGCGGATCCCGGTGCCCAGGACGTTGCTCACGTTATTCCCCTCGATCCTCAGACAGCCGTTGTTCGCGGCATAGATGCCGAATCCGAGGCTCCCGGAGGGGAAGGCGGAGGTGTCGGTGAGATCGTTCTCGAGGATCGAGATCGTATCCTCGGCGCGGTCGCTCGGGTTGTCCTCGATCCGGATGCCGATCCCTTCACTGCCACTGAGCCGGTTCCCTTCGATCGTGATCGCGGCGTTGGCCGGTTTGATCCGGATGCCGTCACCGGTTCCCGCCTCGATCTCGAAGCCCGTGAGCGTCACGTTCGTGCTGCGGGCGATCTCGATGACGGGGAGGCTGCCGCCGTACCGGATCTTCGTCTCCGATGCGCTCACGATCAGATCGTGCCGGTCCTCGATGAGGAGGTTCCCCTCGAAGACGCAGTTCGGGAAGGTGAGGGTCGAGCCGTCGGCGGCGGCATCGATCTGGGCCTGGAGATCGCCGCAGGGGCACTCCTCCACCTCCGGGTCGCAACGGGGGCACAACGGGGCGTTGAGGAGGAGAAGGGCGGCGGCGATCAGGAACAGAGCAAGGATCGTTTTCCGGAACATCGGCGGCACCTCCTTCAGGGGACTTCGATGAAGATCTCGGTGGGGGCGGTTTTTTCGAGGATGATCGCGCTGTCGCTCGGATCGGGGTTCTCGAGGGGGGGGCCGTCCTCGACATCCTTCGCGCCGGGGGGACGTAGCGCCGCGGCACTGGGAATCGGCGCAGGCTTTTCGATCGGGATCCCTTCGACGAGATCCCGGAGATCTCCCCCCCCCTTCTCGACCTCCGTGACGGCGATCTCCACCTCGCCGGTGAGCTGTTCGATCTCGGTGGGGTCGGCGGGTTCGACGGTGAGCGTGTCGAGTTGCGGCGCCACGGCCACCTGGAAGTTCGCCCGCACCGTGACCTCCTCCGTCTCCACGCCATCGAGCTTCCGGGCGCGCACGCTCCCCTTGATCGTCACGATGCGTGATCGGCCCGTCACGGGGTCGTGGATCACGAAGAACTTCGTTCCCGTGACGCGGGCGAGGGCAGCGGGGGTCTCGATCGCGAAGGGGGGCGTGCCCCGAGGGGAGGGGGGAACCGTCACTTCGACCCGTCCCCCCGCAAGCGCGATGTGCGCCGGATCGGTGAGGCGAAGGGAACTCGCTACGCCCATCGCCACGATGACGTCGTTGGCCAGCAGGAGGGTCACCCGGCCCTCCATGCCGGTCTCGATTCGGTCGCCCCTCTCGAGTTCCGTACCGGTATCGAGGGGAAGCCGTTGCCCCTGCCGCTCGACGGAGGCTCCTCCGGCAGTGATCGCCACCGTTGCCGCCGGCGTGCCGGCATGAAGCGTCTCCAGCGGTGATCCGCCGAGGAGGAGGAGCGTGAGGGAAACGAGGAGTTCTTTTCGTCGCATCGCCATTTCCTTGAAACTGCTCCCCTCGATCGAGGTTCCCGGGGGGAAGGGAGGAGTGGAAACGTTTCCCTCCGGGTGTGACTGGAGACGTTTCAGTAGTGGAATCCGATTCCGATCCCGCCGATCCAGCGGGTGTAGGCGAAGGCCTCGAGGGAGAAATTCCGGGTGAAGGAGCCGGTCGCAAAGAGTTGCCATCGCTCGTGGATCTCCTTGCTCCATCGGAGGGAAGCGCGGATCTCCTTGTCCCGTCGCGGTTCGGACGGTACCGCTCCTTCTCCCCCGTCACGCGCTTCCCCGCTGGAATCCGTTCCGCTCCCCGAGTGGAGATAGTCACGGTACGCGAAGACGGCTTTGGGCACGAGTTGCATCTGGTGGGGGAGACGTACTTCCGATCTTACCACGATCTCATGTCCCTGGAAATCGAAATCGTCCCCCTCCGCGTCGTTGCGTTCGAGACGGTAGCCGAGATTCAGGCGAAGGGTCCCACCGTGCGGGAAGAGGAACTGGTCGATCCCAAGGAGATTCGTTCGGGCATCCCGGTTGTCGATCTCGATCTGCCCCCCGGTCGGATCGGAGAAGTCGAGGCTCCGGAAGCCGTAGTAGAAGCGTGTGAAGAAGCGATCCGAAGGGGAGACCTCGAGGGCGGGGAGGAGGAAGTGATAGCGCTGATAGCGCTCGAAGGCGAGGAGGGCGGTGTTGAAGCGGTAGGTCAGGCGGGCCCGCACTTCCCAGCGTTCCCAGCGCCGCCGGAAGGTGACCGAAGGATCGAGGGTCACCGCCGTCAGATCGAAGAGGCCGGGATCGATCGTGTCCCCGCCGTTGAGATCGGGATGATGGCTCTGATAGAGGTCGGCATGGAGGCGGGCACGCCACCGGGGCGTCCAGAGGGGGCGGTACGTTCCGGAGAGCCGCAGGATCCCCCGAACGCCCCCCCGGTTTTCGATCCCCAGGGGGGTGGCCTGCGTCTCGTCGGTGGCGAGGATCACGTTGCTGTCCCCTTCGAGCCCGACCATGATCCCCACCGCATAGCGCCTGGCAGATGCCCGACGTTTCCGGATCTCGGCGAGAAAGGCCCGGCTCGACCGAACGAGGGTCGATTCCACCGGCGTTGCAGCGCTCTTCGAGAAAGCCGCCTCCGCCTTCGCCAGATCCCCTCGCCGATAGTGGATCAGGCCGCGATAGTAGGCAGCGATCGGGATGAAATCCGTATTCATCCGGGCCACCCGCTCGAAGAGGGTGAGCGCGTGTGCGTCATCTCCCCGCAGATAGGCGATGTACGCCTCGTAGTAGAGCGGATAGGGATCATCGGGAAAGTGGGCGGCATAGGCCCGGAACGCTTCGAGCGCCCGGTCGAAGTCCTCGAGCTTGAAGGCTGCGATCCCGAGATCGAGACGAGCCGCCTCGAACGTGGGATCGAGCGAGAGTGCCCGCTCCAGGGCGGCCATCGCCTCGGTGTAGTCTTCGAGCGCAAGCCGGCTTCGTCCGAGTTGATGGTAGAACTTCGCCTCCGTGGGACGGGCGGCCACGGCCTGTTCGAGGAATGCCACGGCCGTGCGGAAGTCGTGCTTGCGGTGGGCGAGGTATCCCTTGAGGAAATAGAGTTCCCCCTGCTCCGCCTCCCCGGCAGCGAGGGGAAGAGGAGCAGAGAGGAGGAAGAGGAGGAGGGTGATCGTTCCCACTCGTTTCATCTCGATCCCATGGCACCGACGCCTGAAGAAAAGATGACGCACCCTCGATCCGCCTCAGGGGGTCACTTGCGACGACGCCGCGATTCGGAGGGAAAGGCGGTCGCTTCGTCGTGGAGGGGCGATCCGCTTCAGGGACGCGCCTTGCGACGACACTGTGTCTCCGGCGGAAGGGCGATCGGAAAACTTCGCTCCATCGTCTTGCGTAGCGCCCGGCGGAGCTTTCGGGAGGTGGGATACTCGGAGAGGCCGGAGACGAGATAGGCCCGGGCCCGCCGGGTTTCCCCCCGTTCGACGAGGATCTCGGCGAGATGCACGAAGACGTCCTCGATGTCCCGCTCCCAGATCCGTTCCCCAGGGGCGATCGATGCTTCCCCCACGAGCAGGATCACACGGCAAAAGAGGCTGAAGGCCTCTTCGAGGGAGCCATGCTCGTGATGCCATTCCGCAAGGTCGATGAGGGCGGGGATACACTCGGGGTCGAGGGCGAGGGCCCGTTCGTAGCAGCGCCGCCGTTGTGCTTCGAGCCGCTCCTCCTCCGCCTCCGGGATCAACCCCCGCTCACCGAGATAACCACACTCGATCTGGAGGATGTTTCCCTTGAGCACGAACATGTTCGGATCGTTGGGATGATAGCGAATCAGCACATCCACACAGGCGCGCGCCACCTCGAAGCGGCTCTGGAGCGCCTCGTTGCAGGCATCCTGGATCAAACCGACCGTCATTTCATCGTAGGGCATCTTCGCCTTTCCCCTCACTTCTCGCGCCGATCCCGAAGCGGTGCTCCGCCGTCCTGTCGATCGGGCCATCCTCTCCTGGAGTGTACGATGGAACGGAGGGAAAGTCAACTCGAAGTGTTCCCGCGTCCAGGGCAATCGCATGAAATTGGATTGCCGAAGTCGCGAATCTCATCAGCAGCCTGCCCGGAGAGACGACAGCGGGTCAGGATTGGCCATGCCGCCGAAAACA
>CAZTSL010000041.1:30285-33283 GCA_964616915.1 uncultured bacterium | reverse complement strand
CGCTACAGCCACTGGGGCGACACCCTGATCTTCTCCACCTCCGACAACAGCGATCCGAACGAAAACGGCCGCCGTTACACCTTCCGCATCCTTTCGCTCCCCCACACGAACTCCTTCCCCCCATCGCAGGCGGATCGCTGAGCGTTCTCCGCGTTCGCCCCTCGATGGGAGGGTGGGAAATCCGCTGGATCAGTGGAGAGCCATCTGAAGGGAGGCGTGCGCGAAAATTTTGAGGGGCTCCCAGTAGACGCCGAGGAGGAGCGTGGGAAGGACGAGGGCAAGGAGGAGGGTCACCGACCAGACCGGTGTGTCGAGCGTGTTGAAGCGGGGAGCGACCTCCCCCTCCGGGGCAGGTGACACCATAGATTTGATGACCCGCGCGTAGTAGTAGAGGGAGATCACGGAGTTGAGCGCGCCGATCAGTGCCAGCCAATACATCTTCACCTCGATCGCCTCGGCGAAGAGGTAGAACTTTCCGATGAAACCCACCGTGGGCGGGACGCCGGTCAGGGCGAAGAGGAAGATCGCCATCGGAACCGCGATCAAGGGCGCCCGCCATATCAATCCCTTGTAGTGGGTGATGCTCTCCCCATACCGGTTGGCTACGATCGTCACGACGTGGAAGGCGCCGAGGTTCATGAAGAGATAGACCGCCGTATAGAAGAGCGCGGCCGCACTCCCCGCCTCGGTGAAGACCGCGATCCCGATCATCACGTACCCCATGTGCGCGATGCTCGAATAGCCGAGCAGCCGCTTGAGGTTCTCCTGCGGCAACGCCATCAGGTTGCCGATCGTCATCGTGACGGCTGCGAGCACGCCGAGCAACAAGGGGAAGTTGATCCCCTCGAGAAGCGTCCAGTCGAGCGCATCGACGCCTCCGAAGGCCGTGACGAGGAAACGCAGAAAGAGCGCAACGCCTGCCGCCTTCGGGGCGATCGACAGATAGGCACCCACCGGGATCGGCGCCCCCTCGTACACATCGGGAACCCAGAAGTGGAAGGGAACGAAGGCGATCTTGTAGCCGATCCCCGCCAGCACGAGGAGGAGCGCCACGAAGATCGTCAGCCTGTCCACCCCCCCCGCCGCGAACACCGTATGGAGACCATAGAGATCGAGGGTCCCCGTCAAGCCGTAGAGGAGCGAGAAACCAAAGAGCATGATCCCCGTGGAGAAGGCACCATAGATGACGTACTTGAGCGCAGCCTCGTTGGAACGCGGCTCGTCCCGCAGATATCCCGCCAGGATGTAGGAGGCGATCCCGGTCAGTTCCACGGAGAGGAAGATCATGAGGAGGTTCGTGGCCGAGACCATGAGCATCATCCCCACGAGCATCGCCAGCATCACGACCACATACTCTCCCATCCGCCGCGCACAGAGCGCCCGGCTCGTGAAGGTGATCCCCACGACCACGATCGTGGAGAGGATGAGGAGCATCTTGAAGAAGATCGCGAAGGGATCGTTGGCGATCATGCCCCCAAAGAGCCCCTTGACCCCCTCCAGCCCCACCGCCGGATACTGGAAGCGCACGAAGACGAGGGTCACGATCAGGATCCCCAGCGTCACGAGGAAGGCATCGGCCTGGTCCCCACGACGCTGCGCTCGACGGATCATCTGGATGAAGAGAAGGAGGAGGATGCCGATACTGAGAACGATCTCCGGCCAGAAGAGTTGCACACTTCCGAGAAGGTCCATGCCTTGCTGCTCCCCTTTCAGTCTTTCAACCGACTGATCTTTGCCAGATCGATCGAATGCCAGTTCCGGTAGATGTTGAAGACGATGCCGATCGCCACGGTGACCTCGGCGGCAGCGGTGATGATGACGAAGATCGCGGCCATCTGCCCGTCGAGCCCCCCCTGACCATAGTGCGAAAAGGCGATGAAGTTGATGTTCGCCGCGTTCAGGATCAGTTCCACCCCCATCAGCACCGCAATGCTGTTGCGCCGCGTCATCATCGCCACGATCCCCAGAACGAAGAGAATCGCCGCAACGAAGAGGTAATGGTAGAGTCCGACCGTCATGGGTTCTCCTCCCGTGCAAAGAAGACGCCGCCGATCAGGGCGACGAGGAGCAGGATCGAAGCAATTTCGAAGGGGAGCAGGTAGTCGCTCATCAGATGCCGGCCGATCGACGCCGTCGTCGGCGTCATCGGCCGCGGCCCCTTGACGAACCACGCGGCACGATCGAGCGTCCAGACGATCACCCCAAAGAAGAGAACGCTGATCGCAAGCGCCAGCGGCATCGGAACCGTCGGCTTCTCCATGTCGATCTCGTGACGCATGAGGTGGGGCGTCATCATCACCGCAAAGAGGAGCAGGATGAGGATCCCCCCCACATAGATGAGCAACTGGGTCATCGCGAGGAAGTCCGCACCGAGCAACACGTAGAGCCCCGCCACCCCCGCGAAGGTGAAGAGGAGGCTGAAGGCGGAGACGATCACCTTCCGCGCGAAGACGACGAAACAGCCCGATACCACCGTAATCAGGCCAAAGACGATGAAGAGAAGATCGGGAATGCTCATGGAATCCATCGTGAAACGCCTTTCGAACTGAGGGACGCACTCATGCGGATCTGGCCTTGGTTTTCTTTCCCTTCTTGCGCTTTCCCTGCTTCTTGGCGGGCTTCTTGGAGGAAGCAGCCGTCTTGGAAGAGGAAGCCCTTGTGGAGGAGGCCGTTTTTTCCGCCGAGGCACCGGAAGATGAGGATTCACTCGGCGGATCGACCGCGGCAGCCTCCCCCTGGACGCCTGCCTCCGGGACCTCGGCGGCGGGCTCGGCCGGTGTCTCGGCGGCCTCCGGGGTCGCTTCGGGGGCTTTGGCAGCCGCGGGCTCAGCCGGTGTCTCGGCGGCCTGGGGAGCCTCTTCGGGGGCTTGGGCGGCCTTCTTCGCGGCGGGCTCGGCCGGTGTCTCGGCGGCCTGGGGAGCCTCTTCGGGGGCTTGGGCGGCTTTCTTCGCGGCGGGCTCGGCCGGTGTCTCGGCGGCCTGGGGAGCCTCTTCGGGGG
>CAZTSL010000041.1:8711-30185 GCA_964616915.1 uncultured bacterium | reverse complement strand
CTTGGGCGGCTTTCTTCGCGGCGGGCTCGGCCGGAGCCACGGGGGCCTCCGGGGCCTTTTCGGGGGCTTGGGCGGCCTTCTTGGCGGCAGCGGCCTTCTTCTTGGCGGCAGCGGCCTTTCTGGCGGCGGCGGCCCGTTTCTTCTCCTCGGCCCAGGCCGCATCCGATTCCTGAGCCTTTCGTCTGGCGTTCTCGATCGTCATCACGCCCCACTGGTATCGGAACTGGCGGCGATCGTACTTGGCGTACTCGAAGTCGTCGGTCATATGGATGCAATCGGTGGGGCAGGGATAGACGCAGAGGCCGCAGTAGCAGCACTGGGAGAGATCGATCTGGAAACGGGCGGGCCAGACCTTCTTCTTGTGGCCGGTGGAGGTGACACCGAGATCCTCGTTGGGGAGCGCCTTGACCCCCTCGATCGTGATGCACTGCACGGGGCAGGCGCGTTCGCACTGGAAGCAGGTGATGCAGTCATCGATATCGACGTGGAGGCGGTGGCGGGTGAAGTGCGTGCGCGCGTTCACCCAGGGGTTGAGTTCGATCCGCTCGTCGGGGTACTGGATCGTCACCTTCCGGTGGAAGAGGTGCTTGAAGGAGACCCACATCGCTTTGCCGGTGGTGGTGATCCCGGCCCAGAGTTCCTGAAAGTATGCCATGTTCCTTCTCCAGCGGATTTAGAGGGTCGGTCGCCAAAGGAGCCAGAGGCCGACGCAGAGGATGTTCGCAAAGGCAAAGGGGGTGAGCACCTTCCAGGAGACGTACATCAACTGATCGACCCGCAGCCTCGGGAGGCACCACCGAAGCCAGATCTGAACGAAGAGGAGGAACGTGATCTTTCCAAGCATCCAGACCACGCCGGGGACGTGGGTGAGGAAGGGGACGAGGTTCCCGAAGGGATTGTGCCATCCGCCGAGGAAGAAGATCGCGGCAAGACCGGAGACCACGAACATCTCGGCATACTCGGCGAGGAAGAAGAAGGCGAACTTCATCCCCGAGTACTCCGTATGGTATCCCCCGATGATCTCCGACTCCGCCTCGGGCAAATCGAAGGGGAGACGGTTGACCTCGGCGAGGGTGGCGACGAGGAAGATCACGAAGCCGATCAACCCGAAGGGGGGACAGCTCAAGAGGTGCCAGTGCCAGATCCCGCCGTTCTGACTCGCCACGATCTCCCGCAGGTTGAGCGTCCCGGCGATCATCACGATCGGGAGGATCGAGAGGGAGACCGGGATCTCGTAGCTCACGATCTGAGCGGCAGCCCGCATTCCGCCAAGGAGGGACCACTTGTTGTTCGAAGCCCATCCCCCCATGAGCACCCCGACCGAAGCGAGCGATCCGATCGCCAGAATGTAGAAGACGCCGACGTTGAGATCGGCCCCCACGAGTCCCTCCGAGAAGGGGAAGACCGCGAAGACGATGAAGGCGCTCAGGAAGACGATGAGCGGCGAGAGCGTGAAGAAGATGTGATGCGCCTTGTGGGGGATGATATCCTCCTTGAGGAGGAGCTTGATCCCGTCGGCGATCGTCTGGAGGAGACCGAAGGGGCCCACCCGGTTGGGACCGATCCGGTCCTGGATCCAGGCCGCGATCCTCCGCTCCGCATAGACCGCGATCAGGCCGTAGAGGGAGATCGCGCCGATGAGCACGAGCGCCGCCAGAAAGATCACGACGATATGGACGAGTGCCTGCGGCAGGTGTCCCAGGAAGGGGAGCGTTGCGATCAGGTATTCGACGAAGGCTTTCAGCATGGTCGTTCCTCACGCGATAAGGAGGGTCGGGCTCAGCGATCGACCTCCCCGAGGACGATGTCGATGCTCCCGACGATCGCCACCGCATCGGCGATCATCGCCCCTTTCGAGATCTCGGGAAGGAGGCTCAGGTTGACGAAGGCGGGGGAGCGGCATTTGAGGCGCACGGGAATATCGGTTCCATCGCTGATGAGATGGAAGCCGAGTTCTCCACGTGGGGTCTCGCCCCGGAAGTAGACCTCTCCCGGTTTCGTGCGGACTTTGCGTGGCAGCGCGGCGTGGACGTCCCCCTTCGGGATCTGCGCGAGTGCCTGCCGGATGATCTTCACGCTCTCGCGCATCTCCTGCATCCGCACCCAGTAGCGGTCCCAGCAGTCCCCCACGGTTCCCGCCTCCCCCTTCCCCACCGGGATGTCGAAGTCGAAGCGGTCGTAGATCGAGTAGGGCTCGTCCTTGCGGAGGTCCCACGCGATCCCCGATCCCCGCAACATCGGCCCGCTGGCGCCGCCGCGGATCGCCACGTCGGGAGGGAGCACGCCGATGTTCGCCGTGCGCTTGATGAAGATCAGGTTGTCCGTCATCAACGCATCGAGTTCGGCAAGCTGCGGCTCGAAGTGGTCGAGGAACTCGCCCACCTTCTCGAGGAAACGCGGGTGCAGGTCGTGGGAGACGCCACCGACCCAGATGTAGTTGTAGAGGAGACGCGCGCCGCAGTTGAGTTCGAAGAGGTCGAGAATGTACTCCCGGTCACGGAAACACCAGAGGAAGGGGGTGAAGGTTCCCACATCGAGGCCATAGGTCCCGATCGCCACGAGGTGGCTGGCGATCCGGTTGAGTTCCGCCATGATCACCCGGATATACTCCACCCGCTCCGGCAACTCCAGATCGAGCAGTTTCTCCACGGTGCAGACATAGACGTGCTCACAGTTCATCGCAGCCAGGTAGTCGAGACGATCGACATAGGGGATGATCTGCGGATAGCTCGAGAACTCGCAGTGCTTCTCGAAGTTCCGGTGCAGGAAACCGATATCGGGATCGACGTGCTTGATGATCTCGCCGTCGGTCTTGATGATGAGGTGGAGCACCCCGTGCGTGCTGGGGTGCTGCGGGCCCATGTTGATCGTCAGTTCCTCGGTCGCAAGCGAGGAGTCGAGAACGTCTCGCTCAGTATTTCGTTCCAAGGGGCAACTCCTTCGGTAAGACGGAACCGGTCGGAATGCCATGCCACGACTCGGGCACGACGTAGTCCTTGCGCATCGGGTGGCCCTCCCAGTCCTCGGGGAGGAGGATGCGGCGGTGATCCTCGAGGCCGGTGAAGCGGATCCCGTAGAGATCCCAGGCCTCCCGTTCGTGCCACTTGGCGGTTGGCCAGATCTGGGAGACGCTCGGCACTTGGGGGTTCTCCCGGGGGAGGAGAACCTTGAGCATGATGCGATGACGATGTTCCATCGCGTAGAGGACGTAGGCGACCCCGAGTTCGTCGGTCTTCTTCTTCTTGTTCAGGGTATCGAAGGCTGTCAGCGTCAAGAGGGAATGGAAGGCGAACTCGGGCGTTTCGGCCAGGAGCGTGGCGACCTCGCGGAGCGCCTCGGGCATCACCCCGATCTGGGGCTCCGTGGCGGGATCGTCGAGGGTGGCGTCGAGGATTTTGTCCCCGAAGCGGGTTTTGAGCCGGTCGTGGATCTCCTGTGGTGTCATGCGTCCCCCTCCTTCTCGTTCGCTGCGTCCGTCACGTCTTCCCCGCCGCCACGCAGCGGATCCTTCCCCTGTTGAGCGAGGAAGGCCTCCGTCTCCTCCTCACTGGCCACGAGGGCATCGAGTTTGCGGCCGAGCATTCGCTCGTGGCGGATCTTCTCCTGCAACTTGAGCACCCCGAAGATGAGCTGCTCGGGGCGGGGGGGACAGCCCGGGACGTAGACATCGACGGGGATGACGAGATCGACCCCCTTGAGCACGTGGTACCCGTGCGGATTGCGCCAGTAGGGTCCACCGCAGGTGGCGCAACTCCCCATCGAGATCACGTAGCGGGGCTCCGGCATCTGCTCGTAGAGGATCTTGATGCGCTCCGCCATCTTCATCGTCACCGTTCCGGCCACGATCATGAGGTCGGACTGACGCGGGCTCGGGCGCATCACCCCCGCGCCGAAGCGGTCGAGATCGAAGCGGGTGGCGGCCGCGGACATCATCTCGATCGCGCAGCAGGCGAGTCCGAAGGTCATCGGCCAGAGTGACGAGAGACGGGCCCAGTTGAGGATCGCATCGACCGAGGTGACGACGACGTTGTCCCCCCGGTGAGCGACCCCAGGGATCTCGTTGATCCGGGGGGGGGGGGGGTTCACCTTCACCTTGTGACGTTCCACCGCCGGATCGAGCTTGACGATATCCTTGATGAATCCTTTCGGATCGTGTTTCTTCATGAAACGTTCCCTCGGTTTGCTCATGAACCTCGATCAGAAATCGAGGATGGGGGATGGCGTATGCGGAAGGGGGAGACGAAAACGCCCCCAGCCAGCCACGACCACCCTCCGGGGAGGCAGACGGAGACGCTTAGGTGCCCTGGAGGAACTTCCCTTCCCGCCGGGGCTTGACCCATTCGAGATCGTCGTTCACCCAGAGATAGGCGAGCCCGACGAGGAGAAAGACGAGAAAGATCCCCATCTCGATGAAGGCCAGCAGGCCGATCTTCTGGAAGACGACGGCCCAGGGGAAGAGGAAGACGACCTCCACGTCGAAGATGAGGAAGGCGAGCGCAAAGGTGTAGAAACGGATGTTGAAGCGGGACCAGGCACTCCCGATCGGCCTCTCCCCGCACTCATACGACATGTTCTTGATCGCCGAGGGGTGCTTCGGGCGAATCAGCCACGACATCCCCAGGCTGATGAGCAGGAAGACGATTCCCACGACCGTGAAGATGAAGACAACACCGAAATCATAGAGCATCGGTTCGCTCCCCCCTCCTGACGAATGGATGAGTGCTCCGGGTTACGCGGAGATTCGGATCAGGAGCCGTCCGAGTGCGGCTTCGTCGAGATCCCCCTCCTTCCCTACCTGCCGGGCGATATCGGCCAGGGAGAGGATTCCCACGAGATACCCCTTGGCATCCGTGACCACGAGGCGGCGGATCTTGTGTTCCCCCATCGTTTCCGCGGCCGCGGCCAGGGAGGCGTCGGGCGTGATCGTGACCACGGAGCGTTTCATGCAGCCCTCGACCTTCAGTTCCGTGGGATTCTTCTTCTCGGAACAGACGTAGATCATGATGTCCCGATCGGTGAGCACCCCCACGAGGAGCTTGGAGTTCTCGCTCTCCACCACCGGAACCACGCCGCAGTCGTTCCCCCGCATGAAGAGCGCTGCTTCCGAAATCGGATCGTCCGGTGTGCAGGCCACCGGATCGGGGGTCATCGCCTCTTGCACCTTCATGAGCGTCTCCTTACACAGAGCAAAGATCGGATCGTTCGGATTTCCCGCTGCTACCCCACGTTCGATGATCCACCCCGGGGTCAAACGCCCCCTATCTAAGCATATCTCCCGAAATTTTGCAAACGTCTCTGCTTGGTTTGGGTGCACGTCACGAGAGTGGGACTTTGGGAGCCGAATCGTGGGAAAGCAGGGGCGGGTTTCGAACGCGCCCCTACAGACGCACGACATGCACGGCTCCCATCCGCCGACAATGCCCCGGGAAGCGCTGGAAGACCCCCATGGCATGGGCATCACGCTGCTGACGTGCGCCCGCCGGAAAGGACTCGTCATGTACCTTGATCTTTTCTGGTCGTTGTGGTAGACCGCGGGGAAGGAAGGGGCATCGTGGCGATGCCGGTCCTCCCGAACGATCATGCTTCCCATCCCGTCACGATTCGTCACGTCGCCGAAGCGGCATCGAGGCTCCGCGAACCGGACCTCTCCGGGATCGGACAACCGCTTCCGGATTCTTGGCTTCCACGACTCCTCCAGCCAGGCAGGGGGTGAACGATGAAACATCGCGATGTATATGACCATATCCTCCAGACGATGGGCCACACACCGATCGTCCGTCTGAATCGGATCGCACGAGATCTCGAAGCGGAGATCTACGTCAAGCTCGAGTACTTCAATCCCGGAGGTTCGGTCAAGGACCGGATCGGCATCAAGATCATCGAGGAGGCGGAGAAGCGGGGGGAGATCAAACCGGGTGGCGTGATCGTGGAAGCGACCTCCGGGAACACCGGGATCGGTCTCGCGATCACGGCGGCCGTCAAGGGCTACAAGACGATCTTCGTCATGCCCGACAAGATGAGCGAGGAGAAAGTTCAGCACCTGCGGGCCTTCGGCGCCAAGGTCATCATCTGCCCCACCGCGGTCGAACCCGACGACCCCCGGAGCTACTACAGCGTGGCGAAACGGATCGCAGAGGAAACCCCGAACTCCTTCTACGCAAGTCAGTACTTCAACCTCGACAACATGCGAGCGCACTACGAGACGACCGGCCCCGAGATCTGGGAACAGATGGGAGAAGACCTCGACGTCTTCGTCGCCGGGATGGGGACGGGTGGAACGATCTCCGGCACGGGGCGCTACCTCAAGGAAAAGAACCCCGACATCCGGATCGTCGGGGTCGATCCGGTCGGCTCCATCTACTACGGATACTTCAAGACGGGGAAGATGCCCAAGGCCGAGACCTATCTCATCGAAGGGATCGGGGAGGACATGCTCCCCGGAAACGTCGATTTCGACGTCATCGACGACGTCGTCCAGGTCTCCGACAAGGAGAGCCTCCTTACCGCCCGCGAACTCGTACGCCAGGAGGGGATCTTCGTCGGCGGCTCCTCTGGAGCCGCCCTGATCGGCGCGATCAAATACGCCCGAACGCTCGAAGGACCCAAGAAGATCCTCGTCCTCCTCCCCGACTCCGGGGTCAAATACCTGAGCAAGCTCTACAACGACACCTGGATGCGGGAGAACGGCCTCCTCAAAGGAGCCGAGGACTACGGCCTCATCCGCGACATGCTCGACGAGCATCCCAAGGAGGTCGTCACCGCCCAGAAGACGGACTCGATCCGCTCCGTGGTCGGCAAGATGCGGGAATTCGGCATCTCCCAGGTACCCGTCCTCGACGGCGATACCCTCGTCGGCATGATCACGGAGACGGAGCTGATGCGCCATCTCCTCGACCAGAAGCGTGACATCGACGAACCGATCGCCCCGATCGTCAACCCCAACGTCACCCGGATCGGCCCCTATGCCACGGTCGATTCCCTCGCAGACATCTTCTCCGCCGGCAACGTGGGCGTCGTCGTCGATCGGGGGAAGGTGATCGGGATCATCACGAAGATCGACTACATCGACTATCTGGCGAACATGACCCGTTCCTGAGTGTTGCGGGCCAGAAGGAGCCTGCCTTCCCACCTTGCGCCCCACGAGGAGATCATGAAAGAATCCTTCAAGTTCGATACGCTGGCCGTCCATGCCGGTCAATCCCCCGAGCCGGTGACCGGGGCGATCATGACCCCGATCTACCAGACGAGCACCTATGTCCAGGCGTCGCCCGGCAGACACAAGGGGTACGAATACTCCCGGACCGCGAACCCGACGCGCACCGCGCTGGAGGCCAACCTCGCCGCGCTCGAGAATGCTGCCCACGGGTTCGCCTTCGCATCGGGGTGCGCGGCCGCGGCCACCCTCATGCATCTCTTCCGCGCCGGCGACCACATCATCGTCGGGGACGACGTCTATGGCGGAACCTATCGTCTCTTCCAGGGGGTGCTTCGCCATCACGGCCTCTCCTTCTCCTTCGTCGATTTCACCGATCCGGACCGAATCGAGGAGGCTCTGCGCCAGGAGAGCGTGGCGATCTGGGCCGAGACGCCCACGAACCCCCTCCTCAAACTCGCCGACCTCGAAAGGATCGCCGCCTTCGGACACGCAAAGGGATTGACGACGATCGTGGACAACACCTTCATGAGCCCCTACTTTCAGAATCCCCTCGATTTCGGGATCGACATCGTGGTCCACTCCACGACGAAATTCCTCAACGGCCACAGCGACGTCGTAGGGGGAGCGGTCATGACGAATTCCGCGGAGCTGGCCGAAAGGATCGCGTACCTCCAGAATTCGATCGGTGCGGTGCCCGGGCCGATGGACGCCTGGCTCGTCCTGCGCGGTACGAAGACCCTGGCGGTGCGGATGCGGCAACACGAGACCAACGCCAACGCGATCGCTGCGTTTCTGGCCAGGCACCCTGCGGTCGAACGGGTGATCTATCCCGGCCTGCCCGATCATCCCCAGCATGAACTGGCCCGCAGGCAGATGCGGGGCTTTGGGGGGATCATCACCTTCGTCGTGCGGGGGGGACTCGAGCGGGCGAAACGGGTACTCGAACGGACGCGGATCTTCTCGCTCGCCGAGTCCCTCGGCGGCGTCGAGTCGCTGATCGAACACCCCGCCCTCATGACCCATGCCTCCCTCCCCCCAGACGTGCGCGAACAACTCGGTATTCGCGACGGGTTGATCCGGATCTCCGTCGGGATCGAACATCTCGACGACCTCCTCGCCGACCTCGATCAGGCGTTGGCCCCTTGAGCGGCAGAAGGATGCGAAAAACGAAGATCATCGCAACGCTGGGGCCTGCCTCGGCCACACCGGAGGTCTTCCGGGAGTTGCTCATCGCCGGGGTCGATGTCGTGCGCCTCAACTTCTCGCACGGGTCGCACGCGGAGCATCGCGAGACGATCGGGATGGTGCGTGCCGTGGCCACGGAACTCGGTCACCCCGTGGCGATCCTCCTCGACCTCTCCGGCCCGAAGATCCGGGTGGGCCGGCTCCCCACCCCCCTGCGACTCACGCCGGGGTCGCACGTCGTCGTCACCACCACGATCGATGCCGCCGTCAGCATGGCGTGGCCCGACCTTGCGCTCATCCCCTGCACCTACGAGGACCTCCCCCACGACCTCTCCCCCGGCGATCCGATCCTCCTCGACGATGGCCTCCTCGAACTGCGGGTCGTGGAGATCCGTCCTCCCGAACTCCGCTGCCGCGTGGTCCACGGGGGAACACTTCGTTCGAACAAGGGGATCAACCTCCCCGGGGTGACGCTTTCCACCCCCTCCTTCACGGAGAAGGACCGCAGGGATCTCCATTTCGGCCTGGAAATGGGGGTCGATTACGTCGCCCTCTCCTTCGTCCGGCAGGCCGCGGACGTGGCAGCGGTCAAGCTCGAGATCGAAAAAGGAGGGGGGGGGATGCCGGTGATCGCCAAGATCGAAAAGAAGGAGGCCCTCGAGGACCTCGGGGCGATCCTCGACGTCGCCGACGGGATCATGGTCGCCCGCGGCGATCTCGGTGTCGAAGTCCCCACGCAATACGTTCCCCTCCTCCAGAAATCGATCATCGCGGAGACGAACCGCGCCGGAAAACTCGTCATCACCGCCACCCAGATGCTCGAATCGATGACGCAGAACGCCCGTCCCACCCGGGCCGAGGTCTCCGACGTCGCCAACGCGATCCTCGACGGCACCGACGCCGTCATGCTCTCGGCAGAAACCGCAGTCGGCAGCCACCCCGTCGATACGGTTCGGATGATGAGCAAAATTGCCGAGGTCGTGGAGCAGAGTCCCTACTACCCCCACAACCGGGACGCGGACGATCCCTTCGTGCGCGCGGCCGTCACGATCGCTCACGCACCGGCCTACCGGGCGATCGTCCTCTTCACCCTCTCGGGACAGACCCCGCAGAACCTGGCCAAGGCCCGCCCCGAGAAGCCGATCGTTGCGCTCACCCCCGAACCCGCCGTCTTCCGCCGCCTCAGCCTCGTGTGGGGGGTCCGGCCGATCCTCATGCCCTTTGCCGACAACACGGAGGAACTCCTCCACGACGGCAAAGAGATCCTTCGGAAAACGGGCCTCTTCGAAGCCGGAGACCAGATCGTCCTGGCCGCCGGCACCACGAAGCTCACCGGGGTCACGAACATGGTCAAAATCGATACGATCCCCTGAGCTTTTCCTTTGAGTTTTTCGTTCGCCTGTGCTATAATCCCGCAGATTTGGGGCGGGGGGAACAATCCGTTGGGATCCGGCAGCTTGCCCTGATCGGAGAGCCTGGAGGAGCGGATGAGTCTTTGGAAGTGGAAAGCAGGAATCGCGCTGTTCACGATCATTGCCATGGCCGGTTGCGGGGGGGGGAACGAGACCTCCACCGGGACGGGAACGGCCTCGACAGGTGCGGAGAGCCAGGGGAGCAAGGAGCCGGTACGGGTGGACGAAGAGAAGACGGATCCCCCATTCCGGGCCCAGGACGTCCCCGTCGATACCGATGTCACCGTGACCTTCACGAAGGGCGTCACTCCCCTGACGACCGACGACTTCGTGCTCGAACGGCTCACCGACGGTGCCCGCGTCTCCGGAAGTATCGAGATGCTCACCGAGGAAACGGCCCGCTTTCACCCCGCCGGCTCCCTCGACCCGGAGACGGACTACCGCATCACGATCTTCGCGACCGTGACCGCGCTCGACGGGGCGCCCTTCGACCAGGTTCCTGAGACCCCCGATGTCCTCGACAACTACTCGAGCGTCTTTACGACGGGCGCGCCCCCCTGCCTCACTGCGGAACCGACGGTTACGGCGATCGAGCCGAACGAAGGCCCCCTGGCCGGAGGACAACGGGTCGTCATCACCGGCTCGAACTTCACGGATGCCCAGGATACGACGGTCACCTTCGGGGAGAAGGCGGCTCAGATCGAAAATATCGCCTCCGCCACGATCGAACTCCTCACCCCGCCGGGCGACGCCCCCGGCCTCGTCGATGTCACCGTGCGTACCTGCGGCGGGGAGAGTGTGGTCACCGGAGGCTACCGCTACCTCGAACCCCCGGTCATCCTCTCCGTGACCGACGACACCGGACCGGTGGAGGGGGCGCAGGTCGTCACGATCATGGGCGCGAACTTCACGACGGTCGAGGACACCACCGTTCTCTTCGGAGAGAACGCGGTCAACCCAAACGATATCAATATCCGATCCTCCACGGAGATGGCCGTCCTCACCCCCCCCGCGGAATACCCCGGGGCGGTCGATGTCACCGTCATCAACAGCCATGGCACCGGGGTGCTCGAAAAGGGCTACTTCTATACGCTCCGGATCTCCCCCCTCGTCGGCAAGATCGTGGTCAACGAGGTCGTCACCGATCCGGTCTTCAAGTGGAACGATACGGGAAGCGGCGACGGGATTCCCTTCAACTCGATCCCCGGCACGACCACCCCGAATTCGAGCGACGAGTGGATCGAACTCGAGAATGTCGGGGACGAGACGATCGATCTCACCGGATGGTCGCTCCAGATGATCGACCTCTCCCCCATCACCCAGTTCTTCGAACAGAACCCCGACTCCGACACGGTCTTCCGTTTCAGCCAGGACGGCTCGATCTCGGCGTTCGGCGCGGGAGAGTTCCTCGTCGTCGGCAACCCCGACGACAGCATGGACAACAGCGTCTGGATCCTCCTGCGCGACGCGGAGGGGCGCCTCGTCGATGAGGTCGAGATCGGTGACGTATCGGTGAAACCACCCACCGGCGACGGCGCCCCCGACGGAGAACAGGACGGCGCCTCCCAGGACATCTCCAACGAGGCGATCGCCCGCTTCCCCGACGCCATCGATTCCGATCCGAACGAGGAGGGGATCGAGGGTGCCGATATCGCCGACTTCACGAAACGCTCCGCCACGATCGGCGTGAGCAACAACAGTGGCGCGGGCGAGCCGGGCAGCGTCGTGATCAACGAGGTCGTCACCGACCCCCAGGCGGACTGGAGCGACTCGATCGGTGGGCGGGGGGAACCCTTCGATGCGCGTCCCGGCACCGGTGTTCCCCAGCAGGACGACCAGTGGATCGAACTCTTCAACGTCTCCGACCGCGAGATCGATCTCACCGGATGGACCCTCCTCATCCACGACTCGCTCCCCTCCAAGGAACTCCTGAGCGATCTCAACGATCACCTCTACTTCACGGAGGGGAGTTCGGCCCGGAAACTCCTTCCCGGCGGCTATCTCGTCATCGGAAACCCCGACGGCGTGATGGAGGACGCCGTCTTTCTCGAACTTCGGGATGCCGCAGGACAGGTGATCGATACCGTGGAGATCGGCGCGGACTTCGAGGGCGATGGGCTCGAGGACGGCGCCCCGGATGGAGAGAACAACGGAAACGCCTCGAATCCGGTCAACGAGGCGATCGCCCGCTTCCCCAACGGCACCGACTCCGACATCGGGGAGACCGGTACCCCCCTCGACGCCGACGTCACCGACTTCATCAAGCGATCGGCCACGATCCTCACCAGCAACGACGAAGGGGTCGTCACTCCCGGGGATGTCGTGATCAACGAGGTCGTCACCGACCCCCAGAGCGACTGGGATGGCAGCAGCGTCACCGGCTGCCGCCCCAAGGAGGAGATCCCCTTCGATTGGATCCCCTGCACCGGCCAGGGGGCCCGCGTCAACCGGAACGACCAGTATATCGAACTCTTCAGCAAAGCCGCCTTCCCCCTCAAGATCACGGGGTGGAGCGTCGTGATGAAGAACGGAACCACGGGAAGCCAGGTCGATACGGAGTACCTCAACCTCGTGGGCACCGATCTCATCGAACCGGTCCTCCGCTTCAGTTCCCCCGACGACGCGCGTACGAACACGCTGAGTCCTGGACAGTTCCTCGTGATTGGAAACCCCGAGGGAGTGATGGACGATACGGTCTTCATCGAACTGCGTGATGGACTCGGCACTGTCATCGATAACGTCGAACTGGGCGACAACCCCGAGGGGGACGATCCCAACGACGGCATCCCGCGCGGTGGCACGGCTTCCGGAACCGGCACCGAGGCGGTCCAGCGCACCCCCAACGGCACCGATTCCGACCCGAACGAGGAGGGGATCCGAAACGCGGATATCGACGACTTCACGAAGCGAGGCGGCACCCCCGCCCGCGTCAACGCCGCCGGCGTCTTCCCGGAGATCGGAGATGTCGTGATCAACGAGGTCGTCACCGACCCCCAGACGAACTGGTCCGAGACGAATTTCGACGGCACCCCCTCCCCCGGGGCCGCGATCCAGGGAGAAGACGAGTTCATCGAATTCTTCATCAAGAAGAGTGGTCTCGATCTCACCGGATGGACGGTCGAGGTCAACAACGATATCCGCGAGATCGGCGCCGTCAGCTTCGAGGGGGTCCTCGACCCCAACGATACGGTCAACCGCGCCTTCCAGGTCATGCAATACTTCGGACGGGGCAGCTTCCAGGATACCGCGGCCGGCGACTACGTCGTCGTCGGAGACCCCGCCCTCGAAGGGAGTATCGGCAACAACTGCTTCATCCTCCTTCGGGAACCGGGAAGAACGATCATCGATGACGTCGAGATCGGCGACGATCCCGAAAACGACGGCGAGGGGGATGGCGCCCCTCAGGGACAACCGGGGGGGGGCGATGCGAACAGTCCCCAGAACGAAGCGGTCGCCCGGGTTCCCAACGGTGGCGACACGGACAACGATGTGGCGGACTTCCGAAAGCAGCCCGTGACCCTCGGGGCGTCGAACGAGCGCCGCCCATGACCCGGCCGAACGATCCTCGATGCCACCCCCCATCGTTTCCCACCTCTTCCCGAAAGCGCGCGCGCATCTCCCCCCTCCTGCGTGCGCAGGGGGAACTTCCCCTTGCCACGAGGGGAGCGGGCTTCGGCAACATGCTGCGGAGGCAAGATCGATGAGATGGACGAAACGAGTCCTCCCCCTCCCCTTCCTCGTTCTTCTGCTCCTTTCCGCCTGCGGAGGAGACGGGGGGGGCGCCACCTCCGGAGAAACCTCGAACAGTGGCCAGAGTGCCGAGGGATCGACCCTCGTGAGCGGACCGGAAGTCTCCACCGGCACGACGCTCGTTCCGGTCCAGGTCGATCCGGAGCGGACCCGTCCCTCCTTCAACGAAACGGATGTTCCGATCGAAACCGATATCACCGTGGTCTTCACGAAGGGGGTCGAACCCCTCTCCGGGGAGGACTTCGTCGTGACGACCACGGAGGGCACCCCCGTTGCGGGGAGGATCACGCAGCCGAACGCCACGACGGCCCGCTTCACGCCCGACGCCCCCCTAGCGCCCGAGACGGGGTACCGCTTCACGATCGCCACGAGCGTGGTGGCCACCGACGGTGCCCCCTTCGACCAGGTTCCCGAAACGCCGGAGATCCTCGATCCCTTCATGAGCGTCTTCACCACCGGTCTTCCCCCCTGCCAGGCGCTTCCTCCCGATATCACCGGGATCACACCGGGCGAGGGCCCCTTGACCGGCGGACAGGAGGTTACGATCCGGGGACACAACTTCCTCGACGCCGGTGAGGTGAGCGTCACTTTCGACACGGAACCGGCCACGATCGTGGAGGTGCTCGCCGACACGATCATCGCGGTCACCCCCCCCGCGCGGGATCCCGGACCGGTCAACGTCTTCGTGAACACTTGCGCCGGGAGCGACTTCCTCGTCGATGGGTACGTCTATCTCGTCCCTCCCGAGATCACCGCCCTTTCGATCACGAAGGGGACGACGAAGGGGGGGGATCTCATGGTGATCTCGGGAAGTGGCTTCACCTCGAGTGGGGATACGACGATCCTCTTCGGGGAGACCCAGGTGCCGCGCGACCAGGTGAGCGTCCTCTCCCCCGAGGAGATCCGCCTCCTCACCCCCCCGGCCGAGTTGCCGGGCGCCGTCGATGTCACGATGATCAACAGCATCGGCACCGCCGTCGTCCCCCAGGGTTTCCTCTACCTCTTCCCCCCATCGCTCCAGATCGGCAGCGTCGTGATCAACGAGGTCGTCACCGAACCGGTCTTCGACTGGAACGACACCGACTCCGGCGACGGGATCCCCTTCAACGAGATCCCGGGTACGGGCAACGCCTCGAATCCCGACGAGTGGATCGAACTGAAGAACGTCACGGACAAACCGGTCGATCTGCGCGGCTGGAGCCTCCTCATGATCGATACGGATCCCCGGGAGCAACCCCTCGAGGAGTCGGAGGAGAGCGGTGTCGTGCTTCGATTCTCCGCTGGCAACGAAGCGGCCTTCCCCCCCGGCGCCTACCTCGTCGTGGGGAACCCCGCCGGCGAGATGGGCCTCGATGTCTGGGTGATCCTCCGGGACGCCGAGGGAAACGTCGTCGATGACGTCGAGATCGGGGACGTCCCGGTCAAACCCCCCGACGGTGACGGCGCTCCCGAGGGGAGAGGGAGCAACGGGTTCTCCACCGATATCACGACCGAGGCGATCGCCCGCCTCCCCGACGGCGCCGACTCCGACCCGAACGAGGAGGATCTGCCCGGTGTCGATCCGCACGACTTCGTCCAGCGCAGCGCCACGATCGGCTCCTCCAACAGCGTGGGGATGAGCACGCCCGGGGCCGTCGTGATCAACGAAGTCGTCATCGACCCCCAGGCGGACTGGAGCGACTCCGTGGGCGGGCGGGGCGTCCCCTTCGACAACAAGCCCGGCTCCGGTGTCCCCAACGTGGAGGACCAGTGGATCGAACTCTACAATACCTCGGAGGAAACGATCGATCTGACGAACTGGTCGGTCCTGATGCGCGACAACCAGCCCGACAAGGAGATCCTCTCCCCCGAGAACCCCAAGCTCGTCTTCTCCGAAGGCTCCTCGGCCACCGCATTCCTTCCCGGCGGATACTGCGTGATCGGCAACCCGAGCGGCTTGCTCGACCAGGAGATCTTCATCGAACTCAAGGACGCCGCTGGCCAGCGGATCGACACCCTCGAGATCGGTGACGATTTCGAACGCGACGGCGACGGCGACGGCGCTCCCCAGGAGGGGCGGGGGAGTGGCACCGCGGCCTCCACCTCCCCCGTCGATGAGGCGATCGCCCGCTTCCCCAACGGCACCGACTCCGATCCCGCAGAGACGAACGAGAACCGGATGGCCGATCAGCTCGACTTCCGGAAACGTTCCGCCACGATCCTCACGAGCAACGACGAGGGGGATGCCGAACCGGGGGAGATCGTCGTCAACGAGGTCGTCACCGATCCCCAGACCGACTGGAACGGGGAGGGAGGGGTCGGCTGCCGCCCCGGCGAGGAGGTCCCATTCGATTCCAAACCATGCACCGGTGTTGGGGGCACGATCAACGCGAACGACCAGTACGTCGAACTCTTCAACAAGGGGAACCGCACGATCAAGATCAACGGCCTCCACCTCTACTTCGCCAACGGACAGTTCGGCACGATCGAAAACTACGAATACCTCCACCTCCTCGGCACCGACCTCGTGGAGCCGGTCCTCTACTTCAGCAACCCCCAGGATGCGGTCCAGCGCCAGATCAGCCCGGGTCACTTCCTCGTGGTGGGCAACCCAGAGGGGATCCTTCAGAACAAGGTCTTCGTCGAGTTGCGTGACGGTTTCGGACAGGTGATCGACAACGTCGAGATCGGCGACAACCCCGAGGGAGATCTCCCCGACGACGGCACGATCCGCGGCGGGGATGCCAACGGTGATCCCGGAATCGAGGCCGTGCAGCGCGACCCCAACGGCGTGGACTCCGACCCCGACGAACGGGGTGTCGATGTCGCCGATGTCAACGACTTCACGAAGCGCCCCGGCACGCCGGGACGGATCAACATCTCCGGCGCCTTCCCCGTCCCTGGCGACGTCGTGATCAACGAGGTCGTCACCGATCCTCAGAACAACTGGTCCGAAAACGGCTTCAACGGCGACCCTGGACGCGGCAGACCGACCCAGGGGGAGGACGAGTTCGTCGAACTCCTCATCAAGAAGGCGGGGCTCAATCTCAGTGACTGGCGCATCGAAGTCCACAACGACCCCCGCGATGTCACCGCCGTCGATTTCGCCGGAAAACTCGATGCCGAAGACATCGTGAGCCGCGCCTTCGAGACGAGCAACTATGTGGGGCGGGGATCGTTCGAGAACACCGAGGCCGGCGACTACCTCGTCCTGGGCAACCCCTCCCTCGAAGGGGTCATGGGGAACAACTGCTTCATCGTACTGCGCGACGCCCAGGGCAACGTCATCGACGACGTCGAGATCGGCGACGACCCCGAAAACGACGGCGAAGGGGATGGCGCCCCCCAGGGACAACCGGGCGGCGGCGTCTCGAACAACAGCGCCAACGAAGCGGTCGCCCGCATCCCCAACGGCTTCGACTCCGACGACGATTTTGCCGATTTCGTCAAACAGGCCGTGACGATGGGCAAATCGAACGAATCCCGCCCGTAGACCGCCCGGGAAACGCCCTCCCTCCAGATTCGCGAAAGCGGCGGAGCGGGTGAACCCGTTCTGTATCCTCTCCTGGCTCCTCCACGCAACAGAAAAGCAGGAGGCGTCCCTCCTCGAGCGCATGGGGGGAGATCTCATGAGCCTTACCAGAATCAAACTGGAGCGTTTCACCGCCTTCGAGCATCTCGATGTCGAACTGGCTCCTGGCATCAATTCTGCCAGACCAACGTCGTATCGGACGGTTGGTCCATCGTACGAGGAAGCGTCGAGAATGATGGCGATGGAGGGACGGCCCCTACCCCAACCGAATCCGTCAATCAGCAGAGTAGCCCCATGAGCCGAAAGAGTTTCATGCCACGTTGAAGAATGGATCGAATTCTGGTAGACTCAAGTCTCCGGGAACTTTTTCGATAAGGGAAGAAGAGGGGGACTCTGCAATCCGCCCAGCAGGTGCCGGTACCTCCCCTTGGTTCCAACATCATCCGGCCCCGTGATATCCGGGGTGGGAAGGCTTTTCGGACGAAGCAGAGAGGAGAACGCCATGCAGGCCATCATCTCGGATATCCACAGCAACCTGGAGGCACTCGAAGCCGTCTTGCGGGATATCGAGTCGCAGGGGATCCACCAGGTGATCTGCCTCGGGGATATCGTCGGTTACGGACCCAACCCCCGGGAATGTCTGAGCCTCGTGCGGGACAACTGTGAGATCGTCCTGGCCGGGAACCACGACAGCGCCGTGGTCCACGAGGCGATCGGGTTCAACTGGGTGGCCGCGCAGGCCGTGGACTGGACACGAGAGCAACTCTTCCCCTCCGAGACGAGTTTGCCGGGACGGGACCGGTTGTGGTCCTTCCTCACCCATCTCCCCTCCCGCTACGACGACGGCGATATCCTCTACGTCCATGCCTCCCCCCGCTTCCCCCTCGACGAGTACATCCACGAACTCGATACCCGCTACAGCGATCTGCTCCAGATGGACTATACGGGGAAGCTGCGCGCCAACTTCGAGATGATCAAGGGGATCTGCTTCATCGGTCACACGCACCGTCCGGGGATCATCACGGAAGACTTCCAGTGGCATTCCCTTGCGGAGTTCGACGGTGTCTTCCAGATCGGCTCCCAGCGTCTCATCGCCAACGTCGGCTCCGTGGGGCAGCCCCGAGACGGCGATACGCGTTCCTGCTACGTGATCTTCGACGGGGAGCGGATCGAGTACCGGAAGGTGGCCTACGATTACCAGAAGACGATGGAGAAGATCCGCCAGATCGAAGACCTCAACAACCTCCTCGCCGAACGTCTCGCCGTCGGTGGCTGATCGTCCCATGTCCCCCCTGCGATCCTTCCTGGTCGGTAGCGCGATCGGGTTTTCTCTCCTCATCGCCGGCGGACTCTATATCGTGATCCGCACCCCCACGCAGGAGAAGGAAGCGGAAGCGCTCCTCGAACACCTCCACCGCTCCGTGCGGCAGACGATCCGGGACTCCGCCCTCGATCTCCCCGCCACCCCCGGAGACATCGAGGCGGAACGGACGGCATTCTTCACGGTCCAACGTGCCCTCCTCGATCGATACCCCGATCTCTGGGAGCGGCTCGCCGATCCGAAAGCGATCTACGGTTTCGGGGAGAAGATCACGCAGCGCATCGATCTCATGGGAGGAGCGATGAACACCCTGACGCACCTCCTTGCCCGGGAAGGTCTCTCGATCGGTGGCCATGCCGCTCTCCTGTCACATCTCGTTACGAGCCCCCCTCCATCCATGCCTGCCGATCTCCATCGCGATCTCCTCCGATTGATCCGCTTCTATTGCAGCTACTACAAAGTCGCAGGGCTTTCCCTCCCCCAGGACCATCCCTGCCGCTCCCCCCGGGGTGTGTCACAAGCCGCTCCGACCGGTGCAGATCCCTCCGCCGTATCGCCCCCACGCCTCGAATCGAACGGGGGATCGTCAAAAAAATGAGTGCGTCATCAAAAAAACGGCGGTCGCAAGGGAGGGAAGAAAAAAATGCTGCAGGGAGGAAAAAATTCTCTCCACTTGGGCAGGATACGTCAGGAGGGGGGAGCGGTGTTCCCTTACAGGTCGATCACGATGATCGAAGGCTTCCGTTCCTTCTTCTCCCCTCGCTGCGCATCCTCTTTCCGCTCTCTTGGCGGAACTTCGGTGGGTCGCTCGATCTGGAGCGGAAGGGGTTCCCACCGTTCCCGTTTCCGTTGCCGCTTGATCTCCTCGATTACGTAAGTCTCGATCATCGAAGCCTCTCCTTTCCACCCGACTGGAATCGTAGACATCAGGGATGGCGTTGCCAACCCGCCAGGGCCGTGATGTAAGAAGACAGCACGTTTCGTACCAAGGTTCCATTCAACGGTCGGGATGGTGTGGAGAATACCGCCGACGGCATCGTGCGGATCGGCCGTACATCCGCGGCGTGATGGGAAGGTGTCAGGCATCGAGGACCTGGCGTATGGTGCGCAGCAGCGTGGCTGCCGAGATCGGTTTCGGGAGGAAGGCCGAGATCGCCGCCTTGTCGAGTTCCTCCGATGAAGCGGGCCCGTGGTGGCCAGAGAGGAGGATCACGGGAAGATCATCCCGGAGCCGGCGGATTTCCCCGATGAGCGCCAGGCCATTGAGTTTCGGCATGAGCTGGTCGGTGATGAGGAGATCGAACGATTCGGGAGAACGGCGGAAATGCTCGAGCGCTTCGAGGGGATCGGTCGTGCGGGTCAGACGGTAGCCGAGGGGGGAGAGGATCTCTTCGACGAGGAGGCCGATTGCGGGCTGGTCGTCCACGAAGAGGATCCGCTCGCTCCCTCCAAGGGAGGGGGCCGTGGGCTTCGCCTTCGGCGTGGGAACGCCCCTCTCCTCCCGGGAAGGGGCGCAGGGGAAACAGCAGCGGAAGGTCGTCCCCTTCCCCGGAGAACTCACGACGTAGATCTCCCCCCCATGGCGCTTGACGATCCCGTGGACCACGGAGAGCCCAAGCCCCGTCCCCTCCCCGCGCTTGCGCGTCGTAAAGAAGGGATCGAAGATCTTCGGCACGACCTCGGGAGGAATCCCCGCCCCCGTGTCACGCACGGAGAGGCAGACATATGCCTCCGCGGTCAGATGGGGAAACCGCTCCCGCTCCTCCGGGGTCGGCGGCCGGCAGTGGAGGCCGACTTCGAGCACCCCCCCCTCCGGCTCCATCGCCTGGAACGCGTTCGTGGCGAGATTCATGAGGAGTTGCTCGATCTGCCCCGGGTCCGCCTCGACCTTCGGACAGGAGGGATCGATATCCTCCCGGATCTCGATCGTGGCCGGAAGGGACGAACGCAGCATCTTCAGACACCGGGAGACGACCCGATCGAGGGAGACGGGAAGATGGGGGCTCGGTTTCCGGTTGCTGAAGGTGAGCAACTGTTCGATGAGTTCCTTCGCATTCCGGGCGGATTTGAGCACCTGATCGAGATACTTCGTGGCGGGGTGACCCTCGGAGAGCGCGTTTCTCGCCAACTCCGAGAAACCGAAGATCGAGGTGAGGAGGTTGTTGAAGTTGTGGGCGATCCCTCCGACCAGCGTCGAGATCGTCTCGAGCTTGTGGGCGTGCTGGAGTTGGGCTTCGATACGCTTGCACGCCCTTTCCCGTTCCTTCTCCTCCGTGATGTCCTCCGTGAGTCCGGCGATCCGGTAGGGGTGCCCCCCCCGCTCCTCGATCGGAAAGATCCGCCCCCGGATCCAGCGGACCGTGCCATCGGGGCGACGGATCCGGAACTCGGAGAACTCGGCCCTCGGGAAACGATCGAGGCGGCGCATGGAAAAGAGCCTGTCGAAGAGGGGACGATCCTCGGGATGGATCCGATCGAGCCAGGAGTGGGGTGCCGCATAGAGGCTCTCGACGGGATACCCCCACTGCTCCTCGAAGCGGGAGGAGACGTAGAGTACCCCCCCATCGAGATCACAGAGCCAGAAGACCGCGTTGAGATGCTCGGTGAGCACCCGGAAACGTTCCTCGCTCTTGCGGAGGGCCGCCTCCGCCGCCTTGCGCTTCCGGATCTGTTCCCACTTCTCGATCGCCTGCTCCGCGATCGTGCCGAGGGCGCGGAAGGTCTCCGGCGACTTGACGAGGTAGTCGAATGCTCCCGCCTTCATCGCCTCGACCGCGATCTTCTCGTCGCCGTACCCCGTCATGATGAGGACCGGACAAGCGCGGTGCTCGACATTCTGAACCCGGAGGATCTCACTCCCCTTGCCGTCGGGAAGGCATAGATCCGCGATCACGAGATCGGGCGTCGAACGGGAAAGGGAATCGACGGCTTCCCCGAGTGTGCCGACTGTGTGCAGATGGATCGCCCGCCGTGCAGAGGACAGCCCCCGCCGGATCAACTCGATGTGGGCCCCCTCGTCCTCGACGAGGAGTACCTCCATCCTTCTTCCCTCCATCGTTGACTCCTCCCATCTTTTCCATCCTTCCCCTTCATGGGGAGGCGAGAGAGGGCTTTCGCGGGAGTTCGATCCAGAAGGTGC
>CAZTSL010000041.1:0-8611 GCA_964616915.1 uncultured bacterium | reverse complement strand
CCCCTTCATGGGGAGGCGAGAGAGGGCTTTCGCGGGAGTTCGATCCAGAAGGTGCTCCCCGATCCCGCTCCCTCCGAGACGACCCAGATCTTGCCGCCATGGACCTCGACGATGCGCTGGACGAGGGAGAGCCCCACACCGGAGCCCTCCGCCTCGGCATGGAGACGTTCGAAGAGCCGGAAGATCCGCTTCTGGTCCTCTGGTTCGATCCCGATGCCGTTGTCCCGTACGAAGATTCGGACACAGTCTCCTTCTGTTCGTCCGCCGATCTCGATCCGCGGCGTCTTCGTCTCCCCCATGAACTTGACCGCGTTTTCGATCAGGTTCTGGAAGACCTGGAGGAGACGTCCACGATCCCCCTCGATCTCCGGCAAGGGGTCGTCGATTTGAACCTGGACCCCCCTCTCGCGAATCTGACTGGCCAGGAGGTAGAGCGCCTCGTCCACGAGTTCACGCAAGGGGATTCGTTCGAGCTGCTGCAAGGGCACCCCGACCTGGGCGTGTCTTCGCAGATCGTCGAGACGACCTTCCACGCGCCGTGCGGCCGTGCGGATCTGTTCGATATCGCGTCGGATCTCTTCCGGCTCGCCCTCTTCCAGATCCTCGAGGAGGAGATCGACGAAGCCGCGCAGCGTGATGAGGGGGCTCTTGAGGTCGTGGGCGACGGCGTGAAGGAAATGTTCCATCTCTTCCGTGCGCACCCGGCAGCGTTCGGCAATTTTCCGCTGGGCCTCCCGGGCCTCGAGGGCAGAGAGTGCCAGAACGAGGCAGGCTGCGCCGGTCTCGACGGCGTAGCAGGCCTCCTGGGACCACGCCAGCGGCGTTGGCGCATGGAGGCCGAGGAGGGTCAGGGGGGAAGCGTATGGGTGGAGGGCGACGACGCAAAGAGCCGTGACCCCCCGGGGGGAAAGGATTCTCGCCAGCGCGGCGATCTCCGGCTCTCCGGAAAGATCGGCGATCGCGATCACTTCTCCTGTGGTAACACGCTCGAAGTCTCGCCGGTCGAGGGGGAGGGGGGGGAGTGCCTCCGGGCAGGGGGGATGCGCCCCTTCGATCGAGACCCCCCCCGCGGCCGAAAACGTGGCGCAAAAGACGCCCAGTGTGGGGAAGCGTTCCCGCAGGGCCTCGAGGATCCCCTCGATGGCCTCCGCGCGGGTACTCCATTGAACGGAGTGTCTGGCCAGCTCGAGCCATCCTCCCCCTGCCGATACGGCATCGCTCTCCTCGACCACGTTCCTCCTCAACGCCTCTCTCTCTTCCCCCATCTTCGGGGGGCGTTTCTCCTTCATCCGGAAACCACCTCTTCGAAGACGCGGGTGACGTTCCCCCCGATCACCTTTTCGACGGTACGTTCCGACAGCCCCCGCCGAAGGAGGAGATCGGTGAGATGGCAGAGTTCCTCGATGTCGCGGAGCCCCTTCGGGAGCGTGATGAACCCGTCGAAGTCGGAACCGAGTGCGACATGATCCTCCCCCGCGACCTCGATCGCGCGCTCGATATGCCGGGCAACGGCTTCCAGGGGCGCGCAGAGTCGTCCGCAAAGGTAGAGGGGGTGGAAGATGATCCCCACCACGCCTCCCGAATCAGCGATCCCGCGGACCTGCTCGTCGGGAAGATTGCGCCAGGGAAGAGGATGGACCGAGGAGAGCGCCGTATGGGAAGCGATGACCGGGGCCTTCGTGAGGGAAAGGACATCCTCGATCCCGCGGAGGTTGAGGTGCGCCACATCGATGAGCATCCCAAGGGCGTTCATCCGTTCCACCGCAGCGCATCCCAGGGGGGTGAGTCCATGGTCCCGGCGGGAACGCCGGCTCAACGGATGCCCGAGCGCATTCGAGGTGAAATGCGCGATCGTCAGATACCGGACCCCCCGATCATAGAAATGATCGAGATTTTCGAGGTCCCCGGCCAACGCATGCCCCCCTTCGATCCCGAGAAAGATGCCCGTCTTTCCCACCTTCTTGGCTTCCCGGATATCTCTCCCCGAGCGGACGAAGGAGAGATCCGCTGCGTGGGCCGCCACGGTCGCCTCGAAGAGGTCGATCAATCGATCGGTCTCGGCCACGCACCCCTTTCCCCGTAGCGGGTTGACGACGAGTCCGAAGCCGATCGCGGTCACGCCGCTTCCCCGAAGGCGGGGCAGATCGATATGATTGAAGAGGGGGGAAGCGGGGAGAGCAACCCGGTGCCGCCGATCGAACCGGTAACGGAGATGGCGCATCCACAGGAGGGTGTCCGCGTGCAGATCGACGACGATCGCACGCCGATGGAGTGTCGTCCCTCGCGCGGAGACGTTCATCTCGCGGTTCCTCCATGAAATTCCGATCGGAGCGCCGGAAAAGTCGGGGAAAACGAGTACCCCCTCCCCTGGAGATTTCCCGACGGCGTTCCCTACAAACTCCTCCCTTCCTTGGGCGCGACCATCATACCTGGAACGAAAAAATTTAGCAAGGGAAACGTCGATCGTTTGTGCGGAGAAAGTCGTAGAGGGCGCGCAGGGAGGCCCGCCAGCCCACCCAGTCCCGGAAGTGACGAAAACGCGAAAGGATCGACCAGCAGGCGAGGACGACGATCCACAGCCTCCCTGCGCCGGAGAGTCGGCCATGCTTGGCCAGGAGGCGGAGCCAGTTGCGGGTGTGGTGGTAGACGATGTGGGGGGGGAGATCCTTCGGGTCGTAGCCGCTTGCGTGGACGACGCGGATCTCCCCCGTGCAGGCGATCGCAAAACCGGCATCCCGCGCGCGCCAAGAGAGATCGACATCCTCGAAGTAGAGGAAGAAACGCTCGTCCCAGCCGCCGATCTCCTGGAAGATTCGCCGTCTTGCGAAGAGAACGCCGCCGTAGCAGCGGGGGATCTCGAAGATGACGGCTGGCGGCGGGGTGCGCCGGTGGGGGGAACGCCCCGGGAGCCATCCCCGCTTCACCCCCGCGAAATCGAAGCGCCCATCGGGAAAGGTGACGACGGGGTTCCACAACCCCACATGGGGATGACGCCGTGCCGCGGAGAGGAAGCGGGAGAGCGCATCGGGGGGAAGCTGCATGTCACCGGCGAGAAAGAGGAGATATTCCGCATCACCGGCTTGCCCGATCCCCACGTTGCACGCCGCCGCGTACCCGCGATTCTCCGGTAACCGGCGTTGCAGGAGTCCGGGGAAACGGCGGGCGATCCGATCGGGAGAACGATCGGTGGAGGCGTTGTCGATCAGGATGGGACAGAAGGGCGCATGGTCCTGGGCGAGCACGCTGGCCACGCAGGCCAGGAGGCGTTCCCCCCCGTTGTGGTTCACGATGATCACGGCTACCACTTCTGCGCTCATGGTGTCGTGTTTCTCCCTTCGACGCGATACCAGGTGAAACGTTCGAGCGCCTCCCCCCCGGCCGGGGCGAAGGGGAGGCATCCCCACCCGGCGGAATAGAATCCCGCGTGTGCCCGTTCATTCATGAGAAGGAGGGGGAACTTCGAAGGAACCACTTCCGTTCGAAGGAAACGGAGATGGCCCTGAAGGGGGGAAGGGATCGGCGCGGGAGCCGCCCCCTCTGCGACGACGATCCGGTCCCCGGTCTGGGGAAGGGGGGTCCCCGGCGCATCGACGAGGGGGGAGAATCCCGCTTTCGTCATCGCCACCCGGAATCCCCACTCCCCGGTGAACCAGATCGGGGTCCCCGGGGGGGCGGCGGCGAGACGCCGGGGAAAATCGGCATGGGCTTCCGCGAGGGATCGGTCCGAGAATCCGAGGAGGAGGCTCACGCCCGCTGAAACGAGGAGTGCGAGCCCAAGACCCCTCCTTCCCCCCCCCTTCTCCTCGAACCTCCGGAGCAAGAGGGCGGTAAGGGGGTAGAGCGCCGGCAGGAGCGCCCGTGCGCTCACGAAGGAGACGAGCGCTGCGGCAAGGCCGAGCCCACCCCACGCCAGGAGGAGCGCCCCTTCTCCCCCCTTCCCCTGCCGGACACTCTGTATCTCGGCGACCGCCGCTTCGACGAACGTCACCGCGTTCGTGCAGAGGAGTGCGGCCAGGAGGACGCCCTTCCTCCCCAGGGGGGGATCGAGCCGGGGGGCCACCCCCGCAAAGAGGAGGAGCCCCACGATGAAGGCGGCGACGAGGCGCTTGCGTCCATTCCCCAGGAGGAACGCCCCCGGCACGAGGACCCCTCCGAGAAAGGTGGGGAGCGCTCCCAGCCGCCAGACGATCCCCTCCCCGCCGGCCGCAAGGATCCGAAGATGCAAGCCAAAGTGCGTCTCCCCGTACCGCACCCACGAGAATCCGTTCCAAAGGAGGACGGGGAGGAGGGAGAGGAGCATCAGGAGCAAAGCGGCCCTCCCCCGCACTGCACACCGCCGCCGCGCCACCAGGAGAAAGAGCGGAAGGAGAAGAAGAAAGGTGTACCGCATGAAGATCGCTCCCCCCAGCAGCACGGCGCCCCAACACGGCCGGGGGGAAGGGAGGAGGAGGAGAAGCAGCGCCCCGTGAAAGAGCGAAAGCGAAGGGAAATCAGTCATGAGACGCTGCGCCGAGAGGAAGAACGCCGGAGAGAAGAGGAGGAAGGAACTCCCCCACCCCGCATCGATCCGGAAAAAACGAGCCAGCGGTCGCAGTGAAGCAAGAAAGAGGAGGAGGAAGGGGAGAAGAATCCACCGGGCATGCGCCGGATACGCCGGAGCATCCCCCCCCAGGAGGGCCAGGAGGATCGGGAAACCGGGGGGATGGGGTACCCCCTCGAAAACGGGGACGACCCGCCCGAAGGAGACCGCCTCCCCGCCGTAGGGATCGAGCGGATGGGCCGTGATCCGCTCTGCCAGGAAGGGATAGACCCATTCGTCGATATGGAGGGGAGTGGTCCACCCCAGCAAGAGGACCGACAGAGCGAAGAGGGTCAGGGAGAGCGCGCGGAGTGCCGGAGGCATCGACCATTCCCGCTCAAGCGTCGTGGTGCTTCTCCGACGTTCCGATCTCGGAGAGGGAAGCGTTCACGGAGAAACGGAGTTCCCCCTCGGCCAGGAAGACCTCGATGATGTCACCGGCCTGGAAGCGGTTCTGAAGGATCTGGTCGGAGAGGGGCTTCTCGATCAGGGCGGAGATGACACGCCGCATCGGCCGGGCGCCGAACTCCTCCGAGAAGCCGCCGTGGTCGATGAGGTGGGCGATCACTTCGTCCGAGACGCGGTAGTCGATACCGGTTCGTGCCTTGAGGCCACTGCGGCTCTCATCGATCTGAAGGCGGGCGATCGTGGCGACCTCCTCGCGGGTCAGGCGGCGGAAGACGATCTTTTCGTCGATGCGGTTCCAAAGCTCGATCGGGATGATCCGCCGGGCGGTAGAGAGGACCTCCTTTTCGATCTCCTCCTGTTCGGCGGCGGTGGTGCCCGGTCGGGTGAAGCCCGTCTTCTGGGAGAGGTGCGCGGAGAAGTGGTGGCTGCCGATGTTCGAGGTCATGATGATGACGGTATGGGAGAAGTCCACGGTCTTGCCGTGGCTGTCGGTGAGCCGGCCGCTGTCGAAGACCTGGAGGAAGAGTTGGAGGGTGTCGGGGTGGGCCTTTTCGATCTCGTCGAGAAGGATGATCTGGTGGGGGCGCTTTCGCAGGGCCTCGGTGAGTTGTCCGCCGAGATCGAAGCCGACGTAGCCGGGGGGGGAGCCGATGAGGCGGGCCACGGCGTGCGGTTCCATGTACTCGCTCATATCGATGCGGATCATGGCATCCCGGCTGTGGAAGAGGAACTCGGCCAGGACGCGTGCGGTTTCGGTCTTCCCCACGCCGGTGGGTCCCAGGAAGAGGAAGGTCCCGATCGGCCGCTCCGAGGAGAATCCGGCGTAACGGCGGCGGATCACCGCGGCGATCGCCCCGATCACCTCTCGATGACCGACGATCTTCTCCCCCATTGCGGTCTCCATTTCGAGGAGGCGTTCGGTGTCTTCCATGAGGAGGAGGTTCTGGGGGACGTGGGAGATCTCGGAGACGATCTCGGCGATCTCGGCCTCTCCGACGGCGAAGTTGCGGCGCCGGCAGGCGCGGGCCCCGGCCAGGTCGATCACTGCGAAGGCCTTGTCGGGGAGGTAGCGTTCGAAGATGAAGGTCTTGGAAAGACGCACGGCCTGTTCCACGGCCTTGTCGGTATAGAAGATGCCGTGGTGGTCGGCATAGTAGGGGACGATCTCGCGGAGGATCTCGATCGCCTTCTCGACGGAGGGTTCCTCGATGAAGACGGGGTGGAATCTCCGTTCGAGGCCGGGATCGCCCTCGATGTGCTTCTTGTAGTCCCCAGGGGTCGTTGCGCCGATGCAGGGGAACTCCCCCTGGGCCAGGACGGCTTTCAGTTCATCGGCCGCATCGTGGTTGCTCTCGCTCGTGGCCCCGGCCCCGATGATCGTATGGAGTTCGTCGATGAAGATGATGATCTTCCCCTCGGCTTTCCGGACCTCCTTCTTGATCTCGTTCATCTTGCCGGAGAAGGAGCCGCGAAGCTGGGTGCCGGCCAGGATCGCCCCGGTGTTGAGTTCGATGATCAGTTTCTCGGAGAGTCCTGCGACCTCTTCGGGGGATTCGACGATCTTGCGTGCCAGTCCCTCGACGATCGCGGTCTTCCCCACCCCCGGTTCTCCGATCAGGCAGGGATTGTTGGCGCGCCGTTTGTTGAGGACATCGATGATCTCGTCGATCTCCCGATCCCTTCCGATGACGGGGTCGATCTTCCCCTGGTAGGCGAGGAGGGTGAGGTTGCGGCCAAGGTTGGAGAGCCAGGGGTATTCCCGCGCATCGAGACGGTAGCGCTCCTCCCCACCGATCGCCCGTTGGGGGTAGGCCGGTTCCTTCCAGGAGGACTCAGAGAATCCGGAGCGGGAGGTGAAGGGGAGACGGACGCGCGGAATGTTGAGGAGGTCGTTCCCTCCCCGCCCAGGCGCCATCGGCGGCATCTCAGGGGGGGCGATCGAACGGAGGATCGAGGTGACCTTCGCGGTGAGGATCTCCGTATCGACCGCGGCCGCCTCGATGATCCGGTAGGCGACCGAAGCGCGTGTCTCGAGGATCGCAAGGAAGAGGTGGAGAATCGTCACCCATCCGCATCCGGAACGCATGGCGATCTCCCGGGCGCTGCGGTGGATCCGCTTGCGGATCTCGGGCGCTTCCTGGTGGGATTCGAGGAGTTCCTCCGTCACGAACTCGAGCGTCATCCCCCCCTGAAGGAGGAGATCGTGGACGATGTTGGCATCCTTCATCAGCGCCAGGAGGATATGCCCGCTATGGTATGCCTTACCGCTGGCCGTGGCGAGTACCTGGGCCTGGTAGAGAATTTCCCGTAGTTCCGGGTTTTGCTCCATGGCGCTGTTCCTCTCTTCCCCGATGGGCGCGCGTCCCCGTGCCCGTGAGGGCACGGAGGTGGCTCAGCGCGTCTTTTCCGGCTTTTTCTCTTCTCTCTTCGCCGGGGGGCCGGCGGTATCGGAGGCGGGGGGGGCCGGCGGCTTGGCGGCCGGAGCACCCGCCTCCGGCGTGGGGGGAACCGGCGTGTTGGGGGCCGGTGGAGCCACGGCCGGCTGCCCTACGGAAGCTTCGTTCTTGAACCGTTCGAGTTCATTCTTCGCCTGGGTGCGGACCTCGGGGGAGGAACCCTTCGTGGCCACGGTCTGGAAGAGTTCTCCCGCTTCCTTCCGATGTCCCGTGCGGTCGAGGGCGTAGGCGAAGTGGAGGTAGACCTGATCCTTCATGTAGTCCTCCAACTGCTGCCCAAGGAGTTTCTTGAAATGCTTCCGGGCGCTTTCGAGCTTGCCGTTGTCGAGGTACACATCGATGAGGCGTTGCTGGGCATAGACGTCGTTGGGCATCGCTTCGGCCAGCTTCTCGGCCCACTTGATCGCTTCCTCCTTGTGGCCGGCCCCCTGATGAAGCATGATGAGACGTTCATACCACGTCTGCTTCTCCATCGGGAATTTTGCCATCATCTGTTCGACGAGGGCGATCGCCTTGTCGAACTGGTGGCCGTTTTCGTAGCATTCGGAGAGGCGCTGGAGAACGTCGCGGTCGTCCTTCTTCACCCGTGCCAGACGTTCGTAGTATTTCGTGGCCTGATCGATGTCGTATTTGACGTTGCGGAAGACCTCGGCGAGGGTTTCGAGGGTTTCGGCGTCGTCGGGATGCTTCTCGAGTTTGGCCTGGAGCTTCTCGATCTCCGCGTCGAGCCGGTTCTCCTCGGCGTAGATCTGGAAGAGGCGCTGGCGTGCCATCGTCTTTTGCCACGGTTCCTGCGATTGGCGGATCATCTCCTCGAGCGCGGCGATCGCCTTCTTCTTCTTCCCCGTCTCCTGGGAGATGTTGGCGATCTTCTCATAAATGGCGGTTTTCTCGTAGGGGTTCTCGAGGAGGGGGAGTGCTTTTTCGAAGAATTCGAGCGCCTGCGCCTTCTTTCCTTCTTCCTGGAGGAGATCGCCGACTTCGTTGAGGATCCTTCCCTTGCGTTCATCGTTGGGAGAAGCGTCGAGGGCCTCCCGGTAGCGTTTCAGGGCCTCGTCGTATTTCCGGTATTGCCGGTAGACACGCGCCAGATCGACTTTGAAGGCGATCTCGTCGAAGGCGTTTTCCGAGCCGACGGGTGGGGAGGGGGCGGTGGGAGGCTGAGGGG
>CAZTSL010000040.1:0-33674 GCA_964616915.1 uncultured bacterium | reverse complement strand
GCCACGTGGTCGAGGCGCTCGTTGGTGGCGGCCAGGCCGGTGCGCAGCTCGTCGGCCACGTGGTCGAGGCGCTCGTTGGTCTGCGTCTGTTGACGGACCATGCCGCGCATCTGCTCGATGACGATTTCGAGAAGTTCAGGTGTGGATTTCGAGTGCTTCTCTTCCATCATGCTCTGCTCTGGTTGCCGGAAACGTTCGGGAGGGGGTGACTCCTTACGCCCCCTCGAGCCATTATCCTCTCTTTTCGCTTTCGAAGCAAGAAACGATGGCTCGATTTTCGTCACGAACGGATACCTGCGCCTTCCCGATCGACGAGTTCCCGGAATCTGCGGTTGTGGCGATAGCGGCTGTAGGCGAAGAAGTAGTGCTGGACGAACCCGGCCAAAGCACCGAAGCGTTCGAGATAGAAGGTGCGGATCTCGTGGGGAGCAAGATCGAGGCCATAGGCAGCCCGAGTCATCCGGAGAATGTGGGTATCGACGGGGACCGCCTCGAGGCGGTCGAAGGCGAAGAGGAGGATGCAGTGGGCCACCTTGGGCCCGATCCCCGGAAAGCTCGTGAGCGCCGCCGTCACATCGGAAGTGTCGAGGGAAGCGAGGGCTGCGAGGAAGACCTCCGGCGTCGTGCCCCGCTCCACGAAGGTATGCAGGGTAGCGGTGAGGTAGCGGGCGCGAAAGCCTGTTCCCAGTTCCCGGAAGACCGATTCCTTCGGAATCGAGGGGGTCGTGAGTGCCGTGAAGCGGGGAAATACGTGGAAGCGCTTCCCCCTCCATCCCCCTTCGCGGCCGAATCGGCGGGCGATCGCCTCGATCGTCCTTGCGATCCGGACGACGTGGTTGTTCTGGGAGAGGATGAAGGTCACCATGCACTCGAAGGGCGGCATCCGCATGAGCCGTAGTCCCCACATCGTACGGTACGCTTCCCCGAAGACGGGATCTTGCCGGGCGAGGCGCTCGAGTTCCGCCTCTGTGGCGAGATCTGCTTCCTCCGCCCGGAAGAGCCAGCGCACGAACGATGCGAGCGGTCTGCCCCCGATTTCCGGCTGGGAGGCCGTGATCCGCAACCGTCCCCCTCCGAGCGGCGCGATCTCGATCATCGCATCCGCCACGACCCCGTACCAACGTCCCTCCTCATCGGGGAAGGCCCCCTGGAACCCCGACGCCGTGTAGCACCCCCATCGGAAGCTCTGGCCACAGGCGAGGGTAGCCGCGAGATTGCAACGCAGCGCTTCGAATTCGATCGCGTCTCCGGTGGACATCATCCCTCCTCTACGCACACGGACCGCTCCCGCGGTTCCGGCGTATCGGAGCCCTCCCCCTCCCTTGGGGGGGGACCGGAAGATTGGAGCCCTCTGCTCTGCGCGTAGCGACGCAGGTAATCATCGACGTTGTGGAACACGAAGTCGGGATATTCCCGGAGGAACTTCGTGCTCTTGAGGCCCCCTTGCAACGGTCTGCGTGCCACCTGACGGAGTTGCGCCGTGCTCACCGGCCGGATCCGGACCCGATGGCCGGGAAAGTACCTCAGCACACGCTCGGCGAGCTGACAACGATTCATGAAGTCCGTGGAAGCGACGTGATAGGTCCCCCGCTTGCCGTCGTGGATCAGCCGGTAGAGCGCCCGGGCGATGTCCCATGCATTCGTCGGCGTCGAATACTGGTCGTAGGGGAGCCGCATCTCGAGGGTCGCCTGCCGGCGGCAGGCCGAAATGAGACGGGCGACGAAGTTCTTCCCCCGCGCTTCATCTCCGTAGACGTTGGCGATGCGCACGATCAGGTGATGCTCCAAGTTCTTCCGGACGAGCGATTCCGCAGCCCATTTGTGGGCGCCATAGACGTTGGGGGGCGCAATCGGGGAACGCTCGGTATAGGGGCCTTCGATCCTCGGGTCGAAGATGTAATCCGTGGAGAGATAGACGAGGGGGATCCCCCTTCCCTGGCAGAATGCCACGAGGTTCTCCGTCGATCGCACGGTCGCTTCGTAGCTCTCCGCCACGTGTACCTCGCAGTCCTCGACATTCGTGCGGGCCGCCGTATGCACGACGACCTCCGGCGAGAATCCTTCGATATCGAAATTCCGGGGCGAATCGAGGTGGCAGGGATCGAAAAAGACGGTCCCCTCCACGGGATACGAGAAACAGGTCCCCGTACAGATACACCCCCGTCGGGAGAAGTAGCGCAGCACGTTTCCCCCCACGAGACCCGATGCACCGATGACGAGAACCCGTTTCACGACGCCTCCATTATCACCATTTTGCGCGACCGAAGCAAGAAGGATGGCGAGAACGTCCAGGGAACCCGGTGGCGGAGATTCTCCCGGCGCGTGACGCGGGGGCGAGGGATTGCACCAGCCACCTCCCCATGCTACGAAGGGGAAAGAACCTGGAGGGGCAAAGGTCCCTTGCGGCCGCCCTTGCGGGGCAGGAGAATCGATGCCATGCGTCTTCTGCTCGTCTCATCGTGCTATCCGAGCCGGGATCGTCCCTTCGAGGGGCCCTTTCTCCATGCGCAGGTATTGGCCCTTTGCCGGGCGGGGGTACGGGTGACCGTGATCGCGCCGGTGCCTCATGTGCCGTGGTGGCTCCGTGGGCTGCGGGAGAAGTGGCGGGGATATGCCCGACTTCCCGCGCGGGAGCGGATCGATGGGGTTCTCGTCCTGCGACCGCGCTATCTCCAGCTCCCCGGGGCGTGGTTCTTCCCCTTTTCCGGCTTCTCGATCTTTCTCGGGATCGTGCGTCTCGTTTCCCGGCTTCATCGGGAAAGCCCCTTCGATCTCATTCAGGGCAACGCGCTCGTGCCCTATGGGCTTGCCGCCCTCCTCCTCGCCCGGCGGTTGGGGGTGCCCTTCCTCGGTTTCTCCCGCGGGGGGAGTCAGTGGTACGCCCGTCGGACCCCCCTTTCGCGTCGGGCGATCGGCTACGTCGTATCCCACGCGGACCGGATCGTGGCGGTGAGCCGGGCGCAGGCCGACTTCCTCGGGGGCCTCGCCACGCCACGCCGGCCGATCGAGGTGATCTACAACGGATGCGACACCAGGCGGTTTCGCCCCACCCCCCGGAAAGGGAAAATCCGCAGGGAACTCGGGCTTCCGGAAAGGGATCCGATCCTCCTCTATGCGGGGCGGATCGTCCCGGAGAAGGGGATCGGGGAGCTGCTCGCAGCCGTGGCGGCCCTTCCCCCCTTCCTCACCCTCGTGCTCGGCGGCCCCCTCTCCGATCGCCGTCTGATCGACCGACTCCCGGCCCGGTACCCCATGCTGGCCGGCCGGGTCCACCATTTCCCCCCCGCCCCGCAAGGGGAGGTCGCCCGCTGGATGCAGGCCGCGGACATCTTCGTTCACCCGAGCCACTTCGAAGGGGTTCCCAACAGCGTGGTGGAAGCGATGGCCTGCGGGCTCGCTGTCGTGGCGAGCGATGTCGGGGGAACCGCCGAGGTCGTCACCCACGAAGCCACGGGTCTCCTCGTCCCCCCGAAGGCACCTGCGGCCCTTGCCCAGGCCATCGAACGTCTCCTGCGCGACGCCGCGCTGCGGGAACGACTCGGAAAGAACGCCCGGGCCGCGATCCTCGCTTCCCGAAGCTGGGCGGAGAACGCCCAGGCCCTCGTGCGTACCTTCCATGCCCTCCTCTCCCCCCAACCGGGGGAGGAGGAGCCGGAGAGGATCCCCCCCCAGGGGAAGGAGCTGGCTTGAAGGTCCCCCGCTGGGTTGCCTCCCCCTCCTCCCGCAGATTCATCCCTGCCGGCCCGGATCGGAACGCTCCCCCCCTGCATCCATGGGCAGGACGATCCTCCAGATGCTTGGGGGTAAGAGACCCTTTCGCCGACAACCTGTGTCATTTCCCTTCGAGTTCCTCGAGGAGGTGGCGAGCCGCATCGGCATCCTTGAAGGTTCCGGAGAGACGAAGGGCACGCTCGAGCGCCGCCTTCGCCTCCTTCTTCTTCCCCAGCTTCGCGTAGGCATATCCAAGATGGTAATGGATCGTAGGGTTTTCCGGAAGTTTCTCGAGGGCTTCGAGGAAACGTTCGATCGCCAGTTCGTGGAAGCCCTTCCTGGCGTAGATCCACCCGAAAGTGTCGTTGATGTTCGGCTGGTCTGGCATCGCCTCGTAGGCGATCCGGGCCAGCCGGAGCGCTTCCTCGAGGTCTCCCCCCTCCTCGGCGAGGATCCAGGCGAGGTTGTTCGCCGCGGGCGCGAACTTCGGGTCGATCTGGAGGCACTTCTTGTAGTGATCGATCGCCAGGGCGGTCTTCCCCTGCTGTTCGTAGATCATCCCGAGGATCATGTAGGGGGCGACGAGGCGGGGGTTGACCTCGATCGCCTCCTTGTAGCGCGCGATCGCCCCATCGAGGGAATTTTGCCGCAGCGCGATCTCGGCAAGGAAGAAGTAGCAGACGATCAGGTTGGGATTCCGACGGAGCGCCTCGTTGAACGCAGCCTCCGCCTTGGCGAAGTCCTGCCGGAAGAGGTGGACCTGTCCGAGCATCTGGTAGAGGAGCGGATCGTCGGGGTGGGTGGCGAGCCGTTTCTCGATCCGGTCGAGCGCTTCGTCGAAGCGTTGCTGGCGGATCAAGACCGCGGTGAGGAGGGCAAAGACCTCGAGGTCGTCGGGGGCGCGGGAGAGCGCCTTCTCGTAGAAGGCGAGGGCCTTCTCGAAGGCCTTCTTCCCTTGGGCGATCCGCCCGAGACGGGCATAGGCGTCCGCGCGATCGGGGTCGCTGCGCACGAGTCCCTGGAGTTTCTCCTCGGCTTCGGCCACCTTCCCCTTGGCCGCGAGGGCATCGGCCTCGATGAGCGTGGCGTCGTAGTCGCCGGGATTCTGGACCAGGATCCCGGAAACCCGGGCGATCGCAGCGTCGTAGTCGCCGGTGCGGTACTCGAGGTCGGCGGCCAGGAGTCTGGCCTCACGGTTGTCGGGTTCGAGTTCGAGCGCCCGCAGGATCTCGCTCTTGGCGTTCTGGAAGTCGTGCTGCATGTAGTAGGCCCGCCCGAGGAAGAGGTGACCGCGGGAGAAGTCGGGCACGAGATTCACCACCTTGCGGAACGATTCGGCGGCCGCGTCGAAACGCTTCCGGATGAGGTCGATCCGGCCGTAGAGGAAGGGGACCGCGTAATGGCCCGGCGCCTTCTGCGCGATCTCGGCGAGGAGACGCTCCGCTCCCTCGAAGTCTTTCGTGTTGATCGCATGTTCCGCGAGCTTGATCCGCGCAGGGATCGAATCGGGATCCTTTTCGAGGGCCTTCCGGTAGTTTTCCTCGGCCGCGTCGAGCTTTCCCTGCAGGGCGTAGAACTCGCCGAGCGCGAGATAGGGTTCGGGCGCATCCGGATGGCGCTCGATCCCCTCGGTGAGAACCCGCTCCGCGGCATCGGTCTCCCCCCGCGACAGGAGGAACTGGACGAGCATGCCGCGCATCATCGGGTCGTCCGGACGCAGTTCCACGGCTTTGCGCAGATGCCGCTGGGCGCTCTCCAGATCCTTCCTTCGCGTGTAGAGCTGGGCCAGGGTCAGGTGGGTCTCGACCCGTTCGGGATCGAGAGAGAGCGCCTTCTGGAGATGCGCCTCGGCCGCCTCGAGTTGCGACATGTCGAGGAGGATCGTGGCCAGCGTGACGTGCGCTCGGGCGTTGTCCGGATCCTTCTCCAGGATGTATTCGAGTTCCTCGATCGCCGCATCCCGTTTGTGGACCCCCCGGTAGCCCACGGCGCGGATCAGACGCGCCTCGAGATTCTCGGGGTGCTTCTCGATCACCTTGTCGGCCTGCTCGATCGCCTTGGCATACTCCCGCATGACCACGAGGAGTTCGCCGAGCTTGATGCGGGCTTTCTCCATCGAGGGATCGAGTTGAACCGCATTCATGAGGGCGGTATATGCCTTGCGCGGTTGCTTCTCCTCGAGATAGGTGAGACCGAGCCGGAAGTGGGCCGGCGCGAACTGGGGATCCTGCTGGACCGCGTTCTTGAAGGCGATCTCCGCCTTGCGGTATTCTCCGGCGGAAAAGGCCTCCTTCCCCTCGGCGAAGAACGCATCCCGCTTCTCCGGAGACCGTTTGTCGCAGGAGAGCGTGAAGGCCAAGAGTACCACGAAACTCCAGCAGAGATGTTTCCTTGTCATGTCTTCCTCTCTGGACGGTAGGGAAGTTTTCGGATTTTCCGATCTTTCCAGACGACAGCCCTCTTCGTTGACCTTTACGGCCGTATACCCAGTCGTCGTTCTGCTTGATCTTTACCGATCCCTGTGCTATTTGAGGAGAGTGGCGTTCTGCCAGGGGGCTCAATCTACCACGATTCCTCCCTTTTGACAAAGCGGAGGAGGAACTCCCCTCCTCGTTTTCCTCTCTCCCTCGAGACGGGGATCGGAAAGGCGGAAAGACGATGAAGAAGATTCGACCTGCAGATGGAAAGCTGGGCGTGCTCCTCCCCGGACTCGGTGCGGTGAGCACCACGTTCATCGCCGGGGTGGAGCGGGTGCGAAGGGGGCTCTCCAAGCCGATCGGCTCGCTGACGCAGATGTCCACGATCCGGCTCGGGAAGCGGACCGAGCACCGTTTCCCCCGGATCAAGGACTTCGTCCCCCTCGCCGACCTCGACGACCTCGTCTTCGGCGGGTGGGACATCTTTCCAGAGAACGCCTACGAGAGCGCCTGTAACGCCGGCGTGCTCAGCGAACGCGACCTGGCCGAGGTCAAGGAGTTCCTCTGCGGCATCTCCCCATGGAAGGGGGTCTTCGACCAGCGGTTCGTGCAGAACCTGACCGGCACCCATGTCAAGTCGGGAACCTCGAAGATGGAACTCGCCGAGGCGGTGATCGAGGATATCCGGACCTTCCGCAGGGAGCAAGGCGTCTCGCGCCTCGTGATGGTCTGGTGCGGGAGCACCGAGGCCTACCTCAAGCCCTCCGAGGTCCACGGCTCCCTGGCCGCCTTCGAGGAGGGGCTACGCAAGAGCGACCCCGCGATCCCGCCGAGCATGATCTACGCATACGCCGCGCTCGAGGAGCGGATCCCCTTTGCCAACGGCGCCCCGAACCTCACCGTCGATATCCCGGCGATGCTCGAACTGGCCCGCGAAAACGAGGTCCCGATCGCAGGGAAGGACTTCAAGACGGGACAGACGCTGATGAAGACGATCATCTCACCGGGGCTCAAGGCCCGGATGATCGGGCTTTCCGGATGGTTCTCCACGAACATCCTCGGCAACCGCGACGGCGAGGTCCTCGACGATCCGGCCTCCTTCAAGACGAAGGAGGAGAGCAAGCTCTCCGTCCTCGACCAGATCCTCCAGCCCGACCTCTACCCCGATCTCTACGAGGGGTTCTACCACAAGGTGCGGATCAACTACTATCCCCCCCGCGGCGACAACAAGGAGGGGTGGGACAACATCGACATCTTCGGATGGCTCGGCTACCCGATGCAGATCAAGATCGACTTCCTCTGCCGTGACTCGATCCTCGCCGCGCCGATCGTCCTCGACCTCGTCCTCTTCATGGATCTGGCCCAACGCGCCGGGATGCGCGGCATCCAGGAATGGCTCTCCTTCTACTGGAAGAGCCCGATGCACGCCGAAGGGCTCTACCCCGAACACGACCTCTTCATCCAGCTCATGAAGCTCAAGAATACGCTGCGCTACCTCCAAGGGGAGGAACTCATCACGCACCTCGGCCTGGAATACTACGACTGACGAGGAGAAGGGGCCATGAAGATCGGGGAGATGTTCCAGCGGGGGACACCGCTCTATTCCTTCGAGTTCTTCCCTCCCAAGACCGATGCGGGCGAGAAGAATCTCTACCGCACGATCGAGAAGCTGGCACCCCTGGCCCCCGATTTCGTGTCGGTGACCTATGGTGCCGGCGGAACGACGCGCACGAAGACGATCGAGTGGGTCTCCACGATCAAGCAGAAGATCGGCATCGAGACGATGGCCCATCTCACCTGCGTCGGTGCCTCCCGCGCGGAGCTGGCCGAGGTGCTCGACCAGCTCCGCGACGCCGGGATCGAGAACGTGATCGCCCTGCGGGGCGATCCCCCGAAGGGGGAAGAACACTTCGTCCCCCACCCCGACGGCTTTGCCCATGCCTCGGAACTCGTGGCCTTCATCCGCGGCCGATACGACTTCTGCATCGCCGGCGCCTGCTACCCCGAAGGGCATGTCGAGTGCCCCGACAAGGAACGTGATCTCCGATACTTCAAAGAGAAGGTCGATCAAGGGCTCGATTTTGCGATCACCCAGCTCTTCTACGACAACCGCGACTACTTCTCCTTCGTGGAACGGGCGCGCAAGATCGGGATCACGATCCCGATCGTGGCGGGGATCATGCCGATCACGAACGTCGGGCAGATCAAACGCTTCACGAAGGTCTGCGGGGCGACGATCCCCAAGAGACTGCTTTGCGAACTCGACGAGGCGGCGGACGATCCCCAGGCGGTGATCGAGATCGGGGTGCGGCACGCGATCGGGCAATGCCGTGAACTCCTCGAGGGGGGGGTCCCCGGGATCCACTTCTACACGCTCAACAAATCCCCCGCCACCCGACTCATCTTCGAGGTACTCCGAACGCAATGAACACGCCTGCAACGCTCACGGCAGCCCCCGGCAAGGTGATGCGGGGCGATCCACCCGGTCGTTTCGCCACGATCGGCGGACACCGGATCCACTACGAACGGTTCGGACCGCATTCGCAGGCGCCGCCGATCCTCCTCATCCACGGCTTCCTCGAATCGACGGCCTGTTTCGCCAAGGTCATCCCGGCCCTTGCGAGGCAGCGGGAGGTGTTGGCCATCGACCTGCCGGGGTATGGCTTCTCCGATCGGCCGGCCACGGCGCCGTACACCGTGGAATGGTTTGCCGATGAGGTTCGGCGTTTCCTCGATGCGCTCCGCATTCCGCGGGTCGTCGTGGTGGGACACTCGATGGGGGGGGCCGTGGCCCTCGTGCTCGCGGGGAAATACCCCCGCTGGGTCGATCGGCTCGTGGCGGTGGACAGCGCCTGTTACCCCGTTTCCCTCCCCCTCCTGGGGCGCCTGGCGCTCCTGCCGGGGATCGGACCGGTCCTCTTCAAGAAGGGATATCGCAAGTCCGACCTCGAAAAGCTCTGGAAGCGGGAGGTCTTCTTCGATCCCGAGGTCCTCACCCCGGAACGGATCGATCTCGTCTGGTCCCACATCTCCGCCCCGGGGGGGAAGGAGGCCGCTTACCGTTCCCTCTGCGACCTCTCCCGGCGCGAACGGATCGCCTTCTGGATCCCGCGGATCATGGCACCCACCCTGATCGTCTGGGGCAAGGAGGAGCGGCTCCATCCGATCGACCACGCCCATCGTCTCGCCGCCGAGATTCCGGGCGCGAAGCTCGCGCTCCTCGAGGCGTGCGGCCATCACCCGGTGGAGGAGCAACCCGAGGCCTTTCTCGAAGCGCTCCTCCCCTTCCTCGAGGGGTGAACCCCGAACGAGAGATGCGACGATGCCTCCTCGATGCGGCGCTCTTCCTCTTTCTGACCGCGATCTATCTCATCTTTGCGCCGGGGCATCTCTTCACCGTCGATAGCGTGGAGGTCTACCGCACGGCGGAGAGCCTCGTGCGGGACCATGACCTCGAGATCGAGCGTCCCTATCCCCTTTCTGGGGTCGATACGAAGCATTTCTACAGCAAGTATGGCGTGGGGCAGGTGATCGCGGTACTTCCCCTCTACCTCGTGGGGGAGGCCGTGGCCGGCTGGCCTTGGGGGCGGTCGTTCTTCGTGCGTACCTATGCCGAGGGGTTCGGGGGGGACCCTCGGATCTTCTTCGTTTCCCTCTTCAACGTTTTCGTGACGGCCGCTACCGCGCTCCTGCTCCTGCGCTGCTGCATGCGCCTGGGGTATCGGGCGCGCACCGGGCTGTGGGTGGCGTGGATCTACGGGCTGGCGACCCTGGCGTTTCCGCATTCGCGTGACTTCTTCCAGCATCCCTTGACGGCATGGATGCTTCTCTTCGCCTTCCATGCGCTGCTGGCCCATCGTCGTTCGGGGGGGAGCGGATGGCTCCTTCTGGGAGGGGTTGCGCTCGGATACGGGATGTTGACGCGGCCGGTGAGCGTCGTGGCCTGGCCGGTCCATTTCGCTCTCCTTGCGCACGCCTGGCGAAAGGAAGGGGGGAGGAGAAAGTGGCTCCGGGAAGCGGTCGCTTTCCTCCTCCCCCTCGTCGGCGCCTTTTGCGTCCAGTTGGCCTACAACCACGCGCGTTACGGTTCCCCTTTCACCTTCGGATACTTCTCGATGGACGACCGACCCGGTTTCTCGACGCCCCTCTACGTGGGGCTCTATGGGTATCTCTTCTCGCCGGGGCGCAGCATCTTCCTCTATTCCCCCCCCTTGATCGCCGCGCTGCTGGCCCTCCCCCCCTTCCTGCGGCGATTCCGGGTGGAGGGGTATGGCGTGCTCTCGATCTTCCTCCTCTTTCTCGGCTGCTATGCGACCTGGCACGTTTGGGATGGCGGTTGGTGTTGGGGGCCACGTTACCTCTTGCAGTCCCTCCCCTTCCTTCTGTTGCCCCTTGCGGAGACGATCGAGTCGGGTTCACGGGGGGGTCGCTTCTTCCTTGCGCTCTGCGTGGGGACAGGCGTTTTCGTCCAGGTACCGGGGGTGCTCATCGATTACGACGAGATTTTCTGGAAGTGGCGGCAGATGGGGCTCCACCCGGCAGACGCCTACCTCTTTCATCCCGGGATCTCTCCGATCGTCGAGCACTGGCGGGCGATCGTTGCGGGGAGACCGCTCGATCTGTGGCTCCTCGACCGTAAGGCCCACCTCGGGGCGCTCCCCTTCGGGGTGGCCCTGGGGAGCCTGCTTGCCGTTGCGCTTCTCGCCCTCTTCGTGGCCTGGCGAGCCTCACGCCCCGATTACCGATCGTAGCCCTCCTTACGAAAGGTAGTTGCGGGAGGGCATTTTCCCTACGGTCCCATCGTTCCGGATATCCGACGCTGACGAACGGATTTTGGAGGGATGAAGGAAGCTCATATGGTGGAATCGGGGGATGTCAGGAATTGGAGCGCTTCTTGCTCTCCCGAGATCGGAACCCACCGCCGGTACCCCGTGGAAGATTCCGGCGGCCACGAGAAGGAGTCGCAACGATGAAGACGATGTGGCGCGAGATCGTCATCTCCGGCATCCTGATGGGCGCCATCCTCTATTTCGGGACGATGCTTCTGACCCCAGAGCCCCGGAGCATGCAGCCGCAGGGTGTCTTCCTGGCCGGTTTCTCCGCGAAGTGAACTCGTTTTCGGGAGGATCTGGTGCTGGGGAATCAGGAGGACATCATCCCCCTTCCCCCTCCAGGGAGATCCACCGCGCCATCTTCGCAAGGGTACGGAAGCGGTCCTGGGGCCAGGAGAAGGGGGGGCGCTGCATCCTCCCGATCGGACAGTAGCGGGAGAAGAAGGGAAAGGCTTCGGCGATCGCCATCTGGCGTTCCGGAGCCACGGCAAGCCCCATCCCCTGGAGGCGGTTGCGGTGGCGGTGGAAGAGGTCGGAGAGTTCTTCGAGATCCCGCACCGCAAAGAGGTTGACGACCCGGTGAAGCCCGGGGGTCTCCAACGCAGGGGTGGGGTGCAGGAGGATCGTCCAGTTCGGGCGCTCCGCGTTCCAGAGGCGCGCGCCCCGGAGGGCCGCAAGGCTCCGTAGAGAGAGGATCCCACTCACCTCGCCGGGGAGGAGGGGCGGTGAGGGGAGACGTGCTTCGACGGCATCGAGCGCTTCGGCGAGACGATTCGCGAAACGGCGTGCCCCCTCGGGGGAAGTCTCGAGATAGACCGACTGGGGGGAGAGGCAGCCCCGCTGGTCGAGGAGGGCGACATCCTCGGCCAGGGCCTGGGCCACGCGGCGTCCCTCTTCCCCGTCGATCCTCTCCTGACCGATCAGTGCCACGCTCGTCCGGTGCCCATAACCGATCCACGTCTGTTTCGGGGTGAGAAAGGCCCGGAGCGTCTGTAGCGTCTCATCCGAACCGTGGACCACGACGGCCTCCGGCACCTGGAAGAGGGGACGCCACCCTTTCCCCTCCGCCCCCGGCCAGTGGGCCAGGATGAGGGAGGCGCCCAGCGGCGGGGCGACCTCCTCGAGGGAGGCGGCGAAACAGCGGGGGAAGTCGATGTCGCCGGAAGCCGGTTTCGCCAGCATCGGCGCACGCAGGAGGAACCCCCGAACGAGGGAGACGACGGCGGGCTGGGGCACGTTGCCGGAAAAGATCTGGAGGATCCCCCGCGGCGGCACGACCCGCTCCATCCTCCCCCCTCGGGCCACGAAACGATCGAGTACGTCGAGCGAGCCGAACGTCTCTTCGAGCGCTTCGATGAGCGCCCCCCTCGTGATCGTAGCAAAGAGCGCGTCGAGCGCCTCGGAGAGAACGGGCCGGGAGAAGCCACCCGGTCGATCCGCGGAGCGCAGCGCCTTTTTCCGCCAGGGGAACTCCGGATCCTCCCAGGCCCGGGCCACCGCGTCGATCGCCTCGATGACCTCCCCGATGGAGAGCGTGCGGAGCGGGGCTTCCTCGATCAGGGTCTCGAAAGCGGCCGCGAGCCCCTCCGGCGTTGCGATCCGATCGGCCTGGGAGTGGAGGAATTCGGGGAGATGAAGGATCACGGTCATCCCCCGGCGTCGATGCGCAGATCCTCGGCCTCGAGGGAGCAACCGCGCGGTGTTGCTGCCGGGCTCCTGCCCACGATCTCGAAGCCGGGCCCGACACGACGTCCGAGGTCCGCGGTCTGAAGGGCGATCACGCTCCCCCGGTTCGTCAGGTCGATGTGGCGCAGCAACCCCACCTGTTCATCCGTTCGGGGTTGCAACGTCTCCGGATCGATGATCTCCGTCCACACCCAGGGGGGGGGGCGTTTGTAGCGAGGGAGGGTGCGCCCCGTAACCCGCCCCCAGAGCGTGACGTCGTAGAACTGGCTCCCCATCTCAGTCATTCCATACTCGTTGACGATGAAGGCGGGGTCGATCCCCAGCCTTCTGGAGAGGCCGTCGTAGAGGGTCTCCTTGGCGACCTCCCGCGATCGTCCCTTGAATCCCCCCGTCTCCATGAGGCGGCTGCCCGGTGGGAGGAGGAAATCGTGCCCACCTTCGGTCAGGGCGTCGAGGAGATGGACGAAGGAGAAGGCGGTGCCCAGCAGAAAGACCGCTTCTCCGGATGAGACGGCCGCGGTGAGCCGGTCGATGAGCGCTCGCGTGCGCAGCCGTTCCCCTTCGACGAAGTACCCGCTCCCCTCCCCCCCGAAGCGCTGGCGTATCCGCTCGATCATATAGACGAGGGAGGAATGGGGCGCCGCCTCGGGGGAAGGGGTGAGGATCAGCATCGGCAGGCGTACCCCGTCAGGCAGCAGGTGGCGCACGAAGTTCGGCAGGAGGGAGGCGTCGTAGAGGGCGAGCGTGTCGAGATGGAGTGCCCCCCGCTTCCTCGCGGTCGTGCCGCTCGTCAGGAAGGTCTTGACCCGATGGGCGGGAGGAAAGGTGACGAGATCGGCGACCTTGAAGGCATCGGTCGAGATCGCCGGAATCTCCGAGGCGGCACGTACCCCCTTCGGAGTCTTCCCCTGCATCTCGCAGAAGCGGCGGTAGGGGGCGTTGAAGCGGAATTGATAGGCGAAGATCTCGAGCGCCAGGGTCTCGAAGGCCGAGCGATCGGGGGGGGCGTCGAAGTCGGCCGCTTCGATGAACCGGAGGATCTTCTCGTCGAGTCGTGCCGCAAGGCTTCGTTCTTCGTCCCGCGTCATGGCCCTCTCAGCCTCCCAGGAGGGGATCCTTCCCCCGATCGCCGCCTGCCGGCGGTGTTGCAGGTGCAGGAAGCCCTCATTTTCCGGGAAGGAACCCGACCAGATCCTGGGCGAGGAACTCCTGGAGCTTTCTGCGGTCTGCGCCGCTCGTCTCGCCCAGAATCCGGCAGATCTCGGTGAGGGTCTGAACGCCGAAGCCGGTGGCTCCCCGTTTCGGAAGATAGGGCTTGTGGAGGTAGAGGGTGGAATCCTCCTCGATCCATGCGGTGCCGGCGACATCGAGGTGGACCCAGGGGACGTTGACGAAGTGCTTGAGGAAGAGGCCGGCGGTGATCGTGCTGGCCGGTCTGCCCCCCGCATTGATCATGTCGGCCATGAGGCTCTTCATCTGGATCTTGTATTCGGAGAAGAGGGGCAGCGGCCAGACCTTCTCGCCGGTCCGTTCACTCGATGCGATGATCTGGGAGATGAGCCAGCCGTTGTTGCCCATCGCGCCGCAGGCGATATGTCCGAGGGCGATGACGCAGCCACCCGTGAGTGTCGCGATGTCGAAGAGGGCATCGACGTCCTGTTCGCAGACGTAGGCGAGCGCGTCGGCCAGGAGCATCCGTCCCTCCGCGTCCGTGTTCGTGATCTCGACGTAGGTCCCGTCGTACATCTTGACGACGTCACCCGGTTTGTAGGCTTTCCCGTTGATGAGGTTCTCGGCGGCGGGGATGGCTGCGACGATGTTGACCGGCAAATCGAGTTCGGCGGCGGCCTGGACGGTTTCGATCACGGCAGCGGCGCCGGCCATGTCGTATTTCATCTGGTGCATGCCGATCGAGGGTTTCAGGGAGATCCCCCCACTGTCGAAGGTGACCCCCTTGCCCACCAGGCCGATGCGGGGGGCCCCGGGATGCTTCTCGTAGCGCAGGACGATCAGACGCGCAGGCTCCTCGCTCCCCGCGGACACGGCCAGGATGCCGCCCATCCCGAGTTCCTTCATGTCCTCCTCGGCGAAGACCTCGAGGAAGAGGTCACATTCCTTTGCGACCTCCTCGGCCCGTTTGGCCAGGAGACGGGGGGTCATGTAGCAGGCCGGCTCGTTGGCGATGTCACGGGCGCGGTTCGTGGCCTGGGCCAGGACGTTGCCGATCCTACAGCCCCGCGCGAGGGCCTCCCGGTCCGTCTCCGGGGAGACGAGAAAGACGATCTTCTTGAAGTAACCGCGGAACGCCTCCTCCGAGCTCTCCTTGCGGTAGCGCCGGATGCGGTAGAGGCCGAGCGTGGCGCCGAGCGCCACGGCGCGTCCGAGGTCCTCCGCGGAAAGGCGATCGAACATCTGGGTCATGATCGCCATCTCGGAACAGTTGCCCCGTCGGAGGGTGCGGGTGGCCTTGGCCACGATCGACTCGAGGATATCGAAGGTGAAATCCTCCTCTTTGCCCATCCCCATGAAGAGGATCCGTTGGAAGGGGGCTTCGGGTGGAAGATGGAGCATGACGAACTCCTTGAACTTCCCCTGCATCTCGCCCGATTCCATCAATTGATCCAGTTTGACGGGTGCGTACTGATCGACGAGTGTACCGATCTCCTTCGGAAAGCGGGGACCTTCGAACACGCCCACCATCAAGGCCGGAACCCGAACCTTTTCGAGATTGGCGGGATCATGGATTTCCATCTGAAAAGTGATTTCTCTCATCTCTGTTCCTTGTATCGTGGGAGGCGATGGCGCGCCTGGCGGATCGAACAGGGATGCCCCAAGGCCCTCCTTTCCGGAAGGGGCAATCCCTTCCTCTTCGGTGAAGGGGGGAGAACCGCAGGGGCGCCTTTCGCCTCGTCGTTCAGGGGGATGTGCCTGCCGTGGGGGGAGGTGGACGCTACGCGCCGGGTCATCGCGTGACCGTGATCGTCCAGATCTGGGTATCGGTGCCGTAGTCGTTTCGGGCGACGGCCTCTACGGCCACGGGTTGGAAGGTGTCCCGGACCTTGGGAACCCAGCGGATATCCCCCGATTCGCCATCGATCGTCATCCCCTCGGGTGCGGTCTGGAGTTCATAGGTGATCGGTGGCGTCCCTTCCGCGCGTACCGTATAGAGGTAGGGTTGATTCACGACCGCGGTCGTCTCCGGTTCGGAGACGATCGTCGGGGGCTGGGATGTCCCGGTCGTCCCGATGCCGGTCATCTGGGCCGATTCTCCGGCGGAAGCGGTGACAGAGATGCTCCCCCCGCTCTGCCCTTCCTCGGTTTCGGGCACGAAGATGGCCGTATTGGAGGAATGTTCCCCATCCTCGTCGCCCCCTCCGCAGGCCCCGAGGGCACCGAGGAGGCAGAGGACGAGGAGGGGGAAGAGGTACCGCTGGCAGGTCGTCGTCTTCATCATCCCTACTCCGCTGATGCTTCGATTCCGCCATGTGGCTTCCCTGCGGGACGCAACCACGCAACGCGATCCGGGAAATCCCCGAGCACGCCGGGTCGGGGAAGGATCGTCCCTCCAGCAACGCCTCATCCCTTTGGGGGGGATCGGATCGTCTTCCCGAAGGAACGTCCCACACGGGTGGGAAGAGTCTAGCAGAGCCATGCTCGAAGATCAAGCGGATCTCCGCGACCCGGCGAGGCCCTGCCGGGCACGGTGCCGTCGGCCCCACCAGAGGGGACGGACCCAAGCCCCGCTTCCCGAAAGCGTGGATCGTCGAACAAGATGTGACACGTGTAAGAAGGGGTCGCGAAACGAAGGGGAGAGGGGACGAACGTGCTGTCAGTCACGATACATCGATTCGATCTCTTCGGCGAAATGCTCGTTGACGACCTTGCGTTTCACCTTGAGCGTTGGGGTGAGTTCCCCATCCTCGATCGTGAAGTTGCGGGGCAGCACCTTGAACTTGCGGATATGCTCCACCCGGGCGAATTTCTCATTCACCGACTTCACCCCCTTGTCGATCTCTGCGAGGATCTTCGGGTGTTCATGGAGGGGATGGGTGTTGTCGTTTCCCACGAAGACCTTGGCGGCTTCCACGTCGAGCGTGATCAGGGCCGAGAGGAACTTGCGGCGATCCCCGATGACGACGGCTTCCGAGACGAGGGGGAGATCCTTGAGGGCGGCTTCGATGTTCTTGGGCGCGATGTTCTTGCCGCCGGCCGTGATGATGATGTCCTTCTTGCGGCCGGTGATCCTGAGGAACCCCTCCTCGTCGAACTCCCCGAGGTCGCCGGAGTGGAGCCAGCCATCGACGAGCGTCTCCCGGGTGGCCGCTTCGTTCTTGTAGTAGCCCTTGAAGACGTTGGGTCCCTTGACGAGGACTTCGCCGTCATCGGCGATCTTGACCTCGACGCCGGGGAGGGGAGGGCCGACGGTTCCGAATTTCGTTTTGCCCGGAACATTGAAGGAGGTGGGACCGGTATCCTCCGACTGGCCGTAGACCTCGTAGATGATGAGATCGAGACCCGCGAAGAACTCGAGGATTTCGGGAGAAACGGGGGCAGCTCCGCTGACGCATACCCTGGCCCGGTCCATTCCGAGGGCGGCTTTGATCTTGGAATAGACGAGCCGGTCCGCGAGCCGGTACTCGAGGGCAAGGAGACCCGCAGGAGATCTGCCCCGGTTCTTGAGATCGGTGACCTGGCGCCCCACCTTCATCGCCCAATCGAGGAGCTTGCGTTTGATCCCCCTGGCCTCCTTGAGTCTTGCGGTGACCCCGGCATGGAATTTTTCCCAGATCCTGGGGACGCCGAAGAAGACGGTGGGGCGGACCTCCTTGAGGTTGTCGGCCACCCGCTCGATCGATTCCGCGAAGTAGACCGCGCCGCCGGTCGTGGCCGGCACGTGGATCGTGAACATCTGCTCCGCGATATGGGAGAGGGGCAGATAGGAGAGGGAGAAGTCCTCTGGCGTGGCCCCCACCAGGGACACCGCGCACTCGGCGGTCCATGCGAGGTTGCGGTGGGTGAGCATCACCGCCTTGGGCGGACCGGTCGTGCCCGAGGTGTAGATCAGGGTGGCCACCTGGTCCTCGGTGAGGGCCTCGATCCGTTCATCCAGGGTCTTCTCTTCCACCTCGTCCCCCCGGGCCAGGAAGTCCGCCCACCCCATCACGAGAGGATCCTCGATCGGGGGCACCCCCTTCATCATGACGACATGCTCGAGATCCGGAAGGCGCTCCCGTTCCTTCTTCACCTTTTCCCACTGGGCCTCATTCTCGAGGAGGACGATCCGGGCCCCGGAATGGTCGATGATGTAGCGGACTTCCTCGGGCGAACAGGTCGTATAGATCCCGGCGGGGACCCCACCGGCCATCATCGCGGCATGGTCCATGATCACCCATTCGGGACGGTTGAACCCCAGGATGCAGACCTTGTCGTCGGGCTGGAAGCCGAGCGCGACGAGCGCCCGGGCTGCACGACGAATCTCGGCCACGTACGCCTTCCACGTCGTGGGCTGCCATTTGCCATTCACACGGACATAGTAAGCCGGTTTGTCGGGTCGGGTGCGCGCCTGCTCGAGCAGACGCGCAGGGATGGTATCAGCCGGCATCTCTCACCTCCTGAGATGATCCTTCATCGGTCGATATTCCCATGAATCGAGGGAAGGGGTTCCTTCGCGGATCGCGTGGTTCGAGGGACGGGTCTGCTCCGCACGAGCACCCGATCGCCCGGAACTCTACCAGGGAACGACGCCGGCGTCAATAGCGACTACAACGTTTTCGAGAAGAGGGGGCGGTCGAGCTTCTTTTCCTGGAGGTAGCGGTCGAAGACCATGGCGATGTTGCGGATGAAGATCCTGCCCAGGGGGGTGACCGTCAGGCGCTCGTCGGTGAGGGTGACGAGGCCGTCGTCGGCGAGGGGACGCAGGGCGGTGAGTTCCCTTTCGAAAACCTCGTGGAAGTCGATCCCGAAGTCCGCTTCCACCTCGGCGAAGGGGAGGAAGGCGTGGCAGAGGATCCGGCCGATCACCTCCCGGCGCAGCCGATCGTCCGCGCTCAGGCGGCACCCCCGCATGATTGCCAGTCCGCCGCGATCGATCGCTTCCGCGTAGTCGGGGAGTGCCCGGTGGTTCTGCGCGTAGCCATCGGCGATCCCACTGATCGAGCTGACACCGAGCCCGTAGAGGTCCGCGCCCGCCTTCGTGGTGTAGCCCTGGAAGTTGCGGTGGAGGGTCCGCTCGTCCTGGGCACGGCAGAGTTCGTCGTCGGGACGGGCGAAATGATCCATCCCGATGTACCGGTAGCCTGCGCGGGTGAAGGTCTCGATCCCCTCCCGGAAGATCCGGAACTTCTCCATCCCTTCCGGCAGGTGGCGGCCGAGCGATTTCTGTTGTTTCTTCATCCAGGGGACGTGGGCGTAGCTGAAGAGGGCGATCCGGTCGGGAGAGAGGCCGACGATGAGATCGAGTGTCTTGCGGAAGGAATCGACCGTCTGGTAGGGAAGCCCGTAGATGAGATCGATGTTGACCGAAGGGAAGCCCACCTCCCGGGAGATCTCGATGAGATCGCGCGTCAGCTCATAGGGCTGGATGCGCCGCACCGTCTCCTGGACTTTGGGGTCGAAGTCCTGGATCCCCATGCTGATCCGGTTGAAGCCGAGTGCCCGGAGACGTTCGATCTGTTCCCGGGTCGTCACCCGGGGATCGACCTCGATGCTGATCTCCGCATCCACTGCGATCGTGAAGTGTTTCTGGAGATGCCTGTAGAGTTCGGTGAGTTCGTCGGCCGAGAGGTAGGTCGGGGTTCCCCCGCCCAGGTGGATCTGAATCACGGGACGGGAGGGATCGATCTCTTCGGCGACCCTGTCGATCTCGGCCTTCAGGCGCTCGAGGTAGGGACGGGTGACCGAATGATCCTTCTTGATGACGACGTTACAGCCACAAAAGAGGCAGAGCCGTTCGCAGAAGGGGAGATGAATGTAGAGGGAGACCGGTCGCTTCCGGCGGTCCGCTTCCCGGCAGAGTTCGAGGAAATCCTCCTCCCCGAACGCCTCGTTCCACTCCGGCGCCGTCGGGTAGCTCGTATAGCGCGGTCCGGGCTTGTTGTAGCGGTCGAGGAAGGAAGAGGTGATCTCGTAGGTCTCCCCGAAGAGGGTGATTTCGAGGGATCGGAGGGGGGTCATCGGGTCTCTCCACGATCGAATGATTCCAGGGGGTAGCGCTGAGCCGTCTCCACGAAGGCCTTGGCGTTCTCCACCGGCGTCTCCGGCAGGATGCCATGCCCGAGGTTGAGGATGTGGGCTTTGGCGCTTCTGCCCTTCTTCAGGATCTCCTCGGTTCGTTCCACGACGAGAGAGCGGGGGCCGAGGAGAAGGCAAGGATCGAGGTTCCCCTGGATCGCGGGAGGGGGGCCCCCGATGCGATCGAGTCGCGCCACTGCCTCCGAAAGATCGATCCGCCAGTCGATGCTGAGCACATCGGCACCCGTTTCCGCCATCGCTTCGAGGATCGTCGCACAGCCGTTGATGTAGAGGACGACGGGCGCATCGACGGCGCGTTGGACCCCTTCGATCACCGCCTTTTCGTAGGGGAGGGCGTAACGGCGGTAATCCGCCGGGGAGAGCATCCCCGCCCACGTGTCGAAGAGCTGCACGACCGAAGCGCCCGCTTCGACCTGGGCCACGAGGTAGCGGGTGATCACCGTGGCGATCCGGTCGAGCAGACGGTCGAACGCCTCTGGTTCCTGATACCCGAAGCGTTTGATCCGCTCGAAATTCCGGGAGGTCTTCCCCTCGATCATGTAGGCGGCCAGGGTCCAGGGGGCCCCCGCGAATCCGAGAACCGGCACCTTGCCGTCCAGTTCCCGGCAAAGGAGGCGGATCGTCTCGAAGGTGAAGGGCATCTCCGCTTCCACATCGGGGAGGCGCACGCGCTCGATGTCCCCCTCCGTGCGGACCGGATCGGGAATCCGGGGACCCCGGTCCGTCATCTCCACGGTGAGTCCCATCGCCGCCACCGGGATCAGGATGTCGGAGAAGAGGATCACCCCATCCACCCCCAGAATCCGGTAGGGCTGCAACGAGACCTCACAGGCCAGTTCCGGGGTCTTGCAGAGGTCGAGGAAGGGGACGTTCCTGCGAATCTCCCGGTATTCCCCGAGGTATCGTCCCGCCTGTCGCATCATCCATACCGGGGGGCGGTCCGTCTTCTCTCCCCGGCAGGCCTTCGTGAGTCGATCGTTCATCGTATCCTTTCCCCGTCGCAGGGGCGATCCCTTCGTGAGATCGGCCTTGCGCGGCAGCAAAGTGGGGACATCTGACCACGCGCCGTGTGCCCCGGCAACCCGGGGGTCGGGCTTCACGACGATCGGGCGGTGAATGCTTCGAGGGCTTCCCGGATCACATCCCAGCCGAAGCCCTTCCGTTGGAGGAAGCGGATCGCCTTGTCCCGGGTCGTCCGTTCGTGGAGATCCTTTCCGGCGAATCGTTTTTCGAGGGCCTGCGTGGCGATTTCGACTTCCGAGCATTCGGTGAAGAGGGCGTCGAGGACCTCTTGCCGAAGTTCGGGCGCGATGCCCCGCTTGTCGAGTTCGAGGTCGATGCGGCGTCTCCCCTGGCGCCGCAGCCGGGCTGCGTCCTGTGCGAAGAAGGTCGCATAGGTTCGATCGTCGAGGTGGCCTCGTTCGAGGAGATCGGCGATGACGCGTTCGGCCGTCTCGGGCCCGACCCCTCTGCCGGCGAGGTAGTGCCGCATCTGGGAGACGGTACGGCTGCGTCTGGCCAGGGCCCGCAGGGCGATCTCCCGTCCTTTCCGGAATTCTTCCTCGCTCACGACGTTCCATCCTTCCCGGTGGGAGCTTCCAGCGTCCCCCCCATCATGGCACGATCTTCGGGGGGGAGGGCTCCTCCTGCGCCGCTTCCTCTTGCGGGTGGAGGGATTTGAGGAGTGCCTCGATGCGCGCGCCGTGCTCGAGGGAGTGGTCGTGGAGGAAGGTCAGCTCCGGCATGTAGCGAAGCCGGACCCGTTTGGCCAGCTCCCGTTTGATGAAGCCGCGGGCGCGCATCAGCCCTCGGTGACACGCCTGGCGGGCCTCCTCGCTGCCGATCAGGCTGAAGTACACCTTGGCATGCCGCAGATCGGCGCTGACTTCCACGCCGGTGATCGTCACGAACGCCACGCGGGGGTCTTCCACCTCGGTGAGCACGATCTCCGAGATCTGGTGCTTGAGGTGTTCGGCCACGCGGATCCTTCTGGGCGTCTCCTGGTGTCGATGCATCGTTTCCTTCTCCCAGTTGCCGGCCACCCGGTACCTTCCTCCCCTTCACCAGTCGGGATCGCCGAGGTCGTCGTCGAAGCCGTCGCCGAAGGGGATGAGTTCAATTGCATGATCGAGGATACGGGCCAGATAGAGCCGATCGATGAAGTCGAGGATCCGATCGAGCTGGGAGTTGACGAAGGGGGATTCGTTCCCCACGACCGAAACTCCGAGTGTGATCCGTTGCCAAAGCTCGTTGTCGCCGACCTCGGCGACCGAGGCATTGAACCTGCTCCGGACCCGTTCCTTGATCTTCTGGACGATCTTGCGCTTCCCCTTGAGGGAATCCCCTTCGGGGCAGCGGAGGCTGACTCTCAGGACACCCACGATCATCGTCTCTGCTCACTCGCGGAAGGGCGGCGGCCTAGAGGGTGGCCGCGACTTCCTCGTAGGTATAGGCTTCGATCACGTCGTTGAGCTTGACGTCGTTGTAGTTCTCGATCCCGATCCCGCACTCGTAGCCGGCGACGACCTCTTTGACGTCCTCCTTGAAGCGGCGCAGCGACTTGATCTTCCCTTCGTAGACGACGCGGTTGTCGCGAAGGAGGCGGACGAGGGCACCGCGGAGGATCTTTCCATCGGTGACGAAGCAGCCGGCCACGGTGCCGACCTTCGGAATCGAGAAGAGATCCCGGACCTCGGCGCGGCCAAGGACCCGTTCCTTGCGGATCGGGGAGAGGAGACCGGTCATCGCCTGTTTGATATCCTCGACCATGTCGTAGATCACGGTGTAGAGGCGGATATCGACCATCTCCTTCTCGGCGATCTCACGAACCTTGGCGTCGGGCCGGATATTGAAACCGATGATGATCGCATTCGAGGCCGAGGCGAGCATGACGTCCCCCTCGTTGATCGCCCCTACGGCGCTGTGGACGATCTTGATCCGGACCTTCTCCCCGGTGAGCTTCTGGAGGGCGTCGGTGACGACCTCGACGGAACCCTGGACATCGCCCTTGACGAGGACGTTGAGTTCTTTGACTTCGTCCTGCTTCGTCCGTTCGAACCAGTCGCTCAGGCTCACGCCCTTGCGCTCGAGCGATTTCTTCCGTTCTTCCTCCCGGTAGTGTTCGGCGATCTGGCGGGCTTTGGCCTCGTCCGAAACGACGCAGAGGAGATCCCCGACGTTCGGAACCGTGGAGAGTCCGGAGATCTCCACCGGCATGGAGGGGCCGGCCTTGTCGATTCGATTGCCCCGGTCGTCGATGAGCATCTTGATCTTTCCGAAGTGTGGTCCGCTGACGACATGATCACCGATCGAGAGGCTCCCCTCTTCCACGATCACGGTGGCCACCGGTCCCTTCCCCTTGTCGAGCTTCGCCTCGATGACGGTGGCAATCCCCGGTTTGTCGGGATTGGCTTTGAGGTCGAGGAGTTCGGCCTGCAAGAGGATCATTTCGAGGAGTTCGTCGATGCCGGTTCCCTGTTTCGCCGAGACGTTCGTCATGAGCGTCTCTCCGCCCCACTCCTCCGGCACGAGGTCGTATTCGGTGAGCATCTGCTTGACCCGTTCCGGATTCGCCTCCGGCTTGTCGATCTTGTTGATCGCCACGATGATCGGCACATCGGCGGCCTTGGCGTGGTTGATCGCCTCCACGGTCTGGGGTTTGACACCGTCGTCGGCGGCGACCACGAGGACGACGATGTCGGTCACCTTGGCCCCCCGGGCGCGCATCGCGGTGAAGGCCTCATGGCCCGGCGTGTCGAGGAAGACGATATCCCCTTTCGGATGCCTGACGAAGTAGGCGCCGATATGCTGGGTGATGCCGCCCGCTTCGCGGCCCGTGACGTTCGTGTGGCGGATCGCGTCGAGGAGGGAGGTCTTGCCGTGATCGACGTGTCCCATCACCGTGACGACGGGGGCACGGGGCTGGAGCTTCTCCTCGGCGTCCTCACCCCGCTTCGGGAGGAGATCCTCCACCTCGAAGGTGACGTTTTCCACTTCCCAGCCGAATTCGCTGCAAAGGAGGGTGGCGGTATCGACATCGATCGTCTGGTTGATCGCGACCATCGAACCCATCTTCATGAGCGTCTGGATGAGGGTCCCCGCCTTGACCCCGATCTTCTTGCCCAGTTCCCCGAGCACGATCGGGCCGGAGAGTTTGAGGACGCGCTTGGCCGGTTTCGGCGGTGCGCTCGATTCCCTGGATGCCGAACCTTTCCCCTTCTTCTTTCGTTGCTTGCGAAGGAGGCGATCTTCGTCGAATTCGGCGTCCTCGAGAGAACGAAGGTGTTTCGGAGGTTCGATCCCTTTTCCGGTACGCCGGGGTGCTCTGCGTTTGTAGTGATCCTCCTTGATGACGTGAATCACCTCCCGGCGTCTGCGGCGGGGTTTTCCCGCACCGCCTGTGGCAGGCGTGGGAACCGTCTCTCCGCTCCGGCGCGGGGTAGAGGGGCGAGGTTTGGGTGGGGGACGGATCCCCAGGGTGGCGGGATCGACCCAACCGAGCACCTTGGCCGGCGTGTCGGCCGACTCCCGTCGCTTCGGTCTCCGCACCGGCGTGGTGATGGGGGGAGGAGGCGTCGGGGAACCTTGGGGTTTCGTTTCCGTTTTCGTTTCGGCGCCGGCAGCCTGGGTACTCTCGTGTGCCGGGCCTTCCAGGGTGTCCGCTTCCGCTTCGGCGCTCTCCTGGGTCCCGGCCGCCTCCGTATCGGATGGTCCAGGCCGTGGCGTTTCTTCGGCTCGTGGTGCGGGCGCGGCTGCTTCCACGACCGGTTCGTGATCTTCCGTCTTCCCCCCTTCCTCGGAAGCGGTCGGTTCGCCGGTGGGGGCGGGTTCGGTGACCGCATCGGGGGTGACCGTCACCTCGGACGTAACCGTCACTTCGGGTGTATCGGATACCGCATCGAGTTCTTTCCCCTCGGCTTCCCTCCTCTCCTCGACGGGGGTCTCTTGGTCGTCGTGGCTTACGGGCGCTTCACTTTCGCCGGTCTCTACCGGAGCGGGTGCCACACCGGCGGTCTCTGCCTCTTGCGTGGCGGAGGGGGTGGGGGGAAGATCGCTCGCGCCCTCCCCGCTGCTCGGTACTCCTTCCACTTCGAGCGGGGGCGGTGCTTCGACCGGCGCGGCTACGGCCTCTCGCGTCGCTGCCATCCCTTCCCCCTGCTCCGCCGGCGTGGGCGCCTCCTCCTTCTGCCGCGGTTTGCGGCGGCGGCGGATGACGCCCGGCTTCACCCGTTTCTCGATGTAGCTCTCCGCCTTCCTTGGGGGCCCGGCCTGGATCTGGGCTCGAATCTTCCGAATGTCGTCGTCGGTCAGGAAATTCATGTCGTTCTGCACCAGGATTCCCATCTCGGGCAGGCGGACCACGAGATCCTTGGAACTCATTCCAAGCTCGAGTGCGACTTCGTAGACCCTTTTGCTCATACAAAAACCTCTACAGAAAAACTTTTCCAGATTGTGAGTGCCTGGCGGAGCACTTCGTGAAAAGGAAGCCTTGGAAGGAGCCCGACGATACTGACGGACTCGGTCCTCCCCAGCGCCTTCCCCAACCGTTCGATATCGCCGAATTCGAAGAATTCGATCCCCTTGCGCAGGGATGCCTCCTGGAAATCCGCTCGCATCCGCTCCGAGGCGTCGTGTGCTGCGACGACGAGGACGACTTCGTTCCTGCCGATGGCGCGTTTGACCTCCTCTCGTCGAAAATGGAGTGCCTGCGCGCGTTTGGCCAGACCCAGTTGCCGGTAGACGCGGGCTTCGTAAAAAGTACGGATCTGCTCGATCATCTCCGTGGACGAGGGGCATACGAGCGGGATGCCGAGCGACCGATGCAATTTTCCTTCGCGGCGAAGGGCTTTCGTCAGACACGCCGGGCTCGTCAGACAGAGGTATCCGCCCCGTCCGGGGAGCCGCTGCTGGAAATCGATCGAGAGCGTGCCCTGGGGTGAGCGGACGAGCCGGAGCAGCCGGCGTTTGGGTGCCTTCTTGCCGCAGCCGAGACAGGTTCGCTCCGGCTCTCCCTCCCCTCTGGAAACCTCCAGTGGCGTGGAGAGAGAAGGGCGCACGCTCCCCTTGCGCCCCTGCCCCCGTGGGGAAGGGGTCCGATCGTCGGTTCTGATCTTATCGCGGTTGTGTAGCATTTTCATGGGTCGCCGAGGAGACGGACTCCTCGATCTCCGCTTCCGGCGAAGCGGGAGCTGCTTCCGGCGCTTCGTCCGCCTCGTTTGGGGACGAAGCCATGACTTCCTGTGCCTCGGCGCTCTTCGGCTCGAGGGCTTTCAGCCGCGCGGCCTCTCTGCGGCCTTCGAGTACGGCCAGCGCTCCTTCTCTGATTTCGATCGCCCGTTGCCGGTCGCCGGTCACTTCCTCCAGCGACTCGATATCGGCATGGGCGATGTCCTCGATCGAATTGAAGCCGCTATGGTGGAGCGACTTGACCAGGAGTTCGCCGATCTGCGGGATCTGGGAGATATCGAGCATCGCAACCTCTGCCAGCCGTTCCATGCTCGATTCGCTCTTGATGTCGATCCGCCAGCCGGTGAGTTGCGAGGCCAGTCGCACGTTCTGCCCCTTGCGTCCGATCGCCAGGGAGAGCTGATCGTCGGCCACCACGACCTCGACCTCGTGGGCGTCCTGATCGATGATGATCTTGGAGACGATGGCGGGGGCCAGGGCGTTGCACAGGAAGGTCGCCGTATCGGTGCTGTAGGGGACGATGTCGATCTTCTCGCCGCGCAGCTCCTGGACGACGGCCTGGACTCTCGACCCCTTGATCCCCACACATGCGCCGACCGGATCGACGTCGGGATCCCGGGAGGAAACCGCGATCTTGGAGCGGGAACCCGGTTCGCGGGCCACACTCTCGATCCGGACGATCCCCTCATAGATCTCCGGAACCTCGAGGGTGAAGAGCTGGACGAGGAAATTCGGGTCGGTCCGGGAAAGCACGATCTGTGGGCCCGCGGGCCGAGGATCGCGCCGGACTTCCTTGACATAGGCCCGGATCCGCTCTCCCGCGCAGTAGCTCTCTCGCGGGATCTGCTCCCGGTAGGGGAGGACCGCTTCGTCCTTCCCGATCTCCACGATGATGTCGCGGCGTTCGAAGCGGCGCACGAGTCCGGAGAGGATCTCTCCGGTACGGTCCTTGTATTGACGATAGGTATTCTCCCGCTCCGCATCCCGCAACCGTTGGATGATCACCTGTTTGGCCGTCTGCGCCGCGATGCGTCCGAAGTCGTCCATCGCCATCTTCATCCCGATGCTGTCGCCCATCTCCGCACCGGGATCGTATCGCCGTGCCTCCTCGAGGGAGATCTCCCGATAGGGATTCTCCGGATTCTCGACGACGTCCCTGAATTCGAACAGCTCGATTTCGCCCAGGTCCTCGTTGAAATACGCTTCGATATCGCGGTGGCTGTATTTTCGCCGGGCCGCCGTCAGGAGGGCGGCCTCCAGCGCCTCGATGATGATGGAGCGGTCGATCCCTTTCTCCCGTACCACCTGATCTATCACTTTCAGCAATTCTGAGGGCATGGTCGTTGTCTCCTCATGGGGGGATCCGGCAGCCCACGATCGTCGTCAGGGGAACTCGACTTCGAGGTTGGCCTTGCGGATCCGCGCATAGGGGATCGTGATCCGTTCGCTCTTCCCCTTCTTCCGTTCGATCTCGAGTTCGACCCCTGCCTCGCCGTTTCCGCAGAGTCTCCCCCGGAAGTGGTGACGGCCACCGATCGGTTCATCCGTCACGATCTTGGCCAACCGCCCCTTGAATCTGGAGAAGTCTTCTTCCCTGCGGAGGGGGCGGTCGAGTCCCGGCGAGGAGACCTCGAGATGGTAGGTATGGGGGATCGGGTCCTCGATGTCGATCCGCTGACTCAACTCCCGGCTCACCCGTGTGCAATCTTCGAGCGTGACCCCTTCCTCCCTGTCGATCACGAGCCGCAACGTCCACGATCCACGCTCCCGGCGAAAGTGGATGTCGAAGAGATCCACCCCGTTCCTTGCCAGGATCGGTTCCGCCAATCTTCGAATTTTCTCAACGATTTCATCCATCGCTCACAACCGTCCGTATACCGCCATGCTGGTGAAGCCCTGGGCAGAGATCCGATGATTCGACTGAACGTATGGCCGTCGAGGTCGGGGTACCCTGAACCGGTACCGGTCCCGGTGAAGATGCTGGAGGGGCCTACCGAAAACGAGAGAACCAGGCTCCGGAAAATAAAAAAGCGGGTTCCGGTACCCACTTTTTGCAGGAGTCCCATCGTTCTTCCTTTGTATATATCACATCTTCCGCAAGGTAGCAAGGAAAAAATCTGGAGCCGATCCTCCGGAACGTGGGGCGCACGAACGGGATGCCGGGAGCCCCCCACCCCTCCGCCGATGCAAGGTTTCCCCGATCATCCCCGACGATCCCCTCCGGGTTGCGATCGTCGCCGTTCCCCGGGGTGACGCCGCCCTTCGTGGAGAAATCCGCTCCAACGTCGAGGGCACCCGGGGTTGACAAGTGCGCCGCGGCCGGGTAGAACCGACGGAGGGGAGCGCAAAGCCCTACCCCCTCCGTCGGCTCCGCAACACGAGTGCACGGACAGACCCGCACCTCGGAAGTCAAAATCGGACCTTTGCCATTGGGAGGGTTGCCATGAGCAATACAGTCGTCACGGTACAGCGTCACATCATGGAACAGCAGACGCTTCACCCGGAGGCTACGGGAGAATTCACGGCCCTGATGATGGATTTGATCTTCGCGGCCAAGACGATCTCCCGGGAGGTCAACAAGGCCGGGCTCGCCGATATCCTGGGCTTGACCGGTTCGGTCAACGTCCACGGCGAGGGGGTGATGAAACTCGATGAATTCGCCCAACGCAAGATCTACCAGGCGATGGATCACGGCGGCCACCTCTGCTGCATGGCCTCGGAGGAGTCGGCCGATATCATCCCGATCCCCTCACGCTACAAGAAGGGAAAATACGTCCTCCTCTTCGACCCGCTCGACGGCTCTTCGAACATCGATGTGAACGGCACGATCGGGACGATCTTCTCGATTCATCGCCGGGTCACGCCCGACGGAACCGATGGAACCCTCTCCGACTGCCTCCAGCCGGGACGACGCCAGGTGGCTGCCGGTTACTTCATCTACGGCTCCTCCACGATCCTCGTCTATACCACGGGCAACGGGGTTCACGGTTTCACCCTCGACCCCTCGATCGGAGAGTTCCTCCTCTCCCATCCCAACATCCAGATCCCGAAGCGGGGGAAGATCTACAGCGTCAACGAGGGGAACGCCAACTACTGGGATCCGGCCACGCAACGCTACGTGGCTTCGCTCAAGGAGAAGAACCCGGAACGGGGGAGACCCTACACGCTGCGCTACGTCGGCTCCCTCGTGGCGGATTTCCATCGCAATCTCCTGAAGGGAGGCATCTTCCTCTATCCGGCGGACATGAAGGACCCGAAGAAACCAAAAGGAAAGCTCCGTCTCCTCTACGAGGCAGCGCCGCTGGCCAAGATCGTCGAAGAGGCCGGGGGGCTTGCCACCAACGGCCGCGAACGCATCCTCGACATCGAACCGACGGAACTCCACGAGAAGGTTCCGCTCATCATCGGGAGCGAAGAGGAGGTCCTCGAATACGAACGGGTGATCCAGGAGGGATGAAGGGGGCTTTCGTGGCCGCTCCGAAACGATGATGTCATCGACGGGCAAATTCTATCTTGCCTCCTGCCTCTTCCTTCCCCTCCTGGCCTGCTGCGCGTTCCTCCTCTTCCTGCGGCGTCCACCCCCGGTGGCCGCGCTCACCCCCCCCTCCGCCGAGGTACTCGAGGTCATCGAGGAGGCGTGGGCGCTGGGGCCTCGGAATCCCGAAGCGAGGCAACGCCTCGAGGCGCGTCTCGAGGTCGAGACGAACCGCTCCGACCGGAATCGTCTCCGCTTCCTCCTCGGTCACTTCGCCAGGGAAGGGGGGCTCTTCTCCCGGGCCGAGCCCCTCTTCGCGCTCGCAGAGCGCAACGCCCCGCTCCTGGCCGACGATGCCCGCTTCGCCCTGGGGAAGACCTACCTGCACACTCGCGACTTCCGGGCGGCCTATGCGGCATTCACCCGGCTGATCGAGGAGACCGTCTCGGAGGATCTCGAGGCCGCTGCGCGCCTCGAACGCTCGGAGATCGCTCTCCACTTCGGCAACTGGATCGACGCCAAACGGGACGCCTTCGCCGTGCTCGTCTCCGCGCCGGAGCACTTGCGACCGCGGAGCCTCTTCCTCTTCGCCGAGGCCTGTGCCAGGCTTGGCCAGACGAAGTGGGCCCTCGATCACGACTACGAACTCTGGCTCTCCTTCCCGACCGATCCGTTGGCCAGTGCGGCGTGGAAGGCCATCGAGCAGCTCGGGCGGCCCCTGCCGGAGGTCCCCCTCCAGAAGCGACTCCTTCGGCCACGGCGTCTGATGGCGGCCGGCAGGGTGGAGGCCGCCATCCGGGATCTCGAAACGCTCCTCGAACGGATGGAAGCCCTCTCCGTGGCGGAGAAGGGGGACCTCCTCCGCCTCCTGGCCGAAGCGCAAATCCGCCTCGGTCGATTCAAAGCGGCAGAGCGGGCGTTGGGCTCCCTTCTCGAAGGGGGCGATTCGCCTCACCGGGCCGAAGCGGCCCGGTCGCTGGCCCACCTCTACCTGGCACAGAACCGCCGCCGGGCCCTCGAACGGCTCCATCGACGCGTCTCCCAATGGAAAACCTCGCCGGAAGTCGTGACGGAAACCGCTTTTTCCCGAGCCTTCCTCGCGGAGCGGAACGGAAGACGCCAGGAAGCCGAGCGAGGCTATGCGGCGCTGGCCTCCGTCAAGAATCCACGCCAGGCCGATGCCCTCTGGCGTCTCTCCTGGATGGCGATCCGGGCGGGGAAACTGCGGGAGGCGGACCGCAGACTGGAACGTTTCCTCCTCGTGGCCGGAGAGGAACTCCCCAAGGGACTCTACTGGCAGGGACGGGTGGCCTGGCACCTCGGAAACCGCAAGCGGGCGATCGCTTCGTGGCAGGAAGCGGTCCGCCGCCATCCCCACCACTTCTACGGGATCGAGGCCGCCCGTGCGCTCGAACGCGCGAAAGCCCCCCTGCCCAACGATCCCGACGCCCCTCCCTTTCCCCCCTTCCCCGACTGGAACGCCACGACGGGTAACTTCGCCGAGCAACGCGCCCGGGAACTCTTCCGGCTCCACTTCTACGAACCGGCCGCGCGCGCCCTCCAGGAACGCCTCGAAGACGACGCGGGAAACCGCACGCTTGTGCTGGCGCTGGCCGAGGCGCTCCATCGGGGGGGAAAGCATGGAGAAGCCGCGCGTGTGCTCGAAGGTCGTTTCGCAGAGACCCTCCGAAGGGGAGGCGTGGAAGTGCCGCGCCGCTTCTGGGAGATCGCCTATCCCCTCGACTTCGTCGCACAACTCGAAGACGCCAGCCGGCGATACCATCTCGATCTCTTCCTCGTGGCCGCCCTGATCCGGCAAACGAGTTTCTTCGAGCCCGAGGGAGCGCAGGGATGGCGTCCTCTCCTCCCCCTCCCCCCCCTCCCGAAAGGGAGCCAGAGCCTCCCGCAGGCCGAGGGGAAGCCGCTCCCCCCCGCCGTCACCCTCGATCTCGGGTGCGCATGGCTGCGGAAGCGACTCGACCATTTTCATGGCCATCTCCCCTTTGTCCTTGCCGCATACCGCGCCGACGAAGCGCGGGTGAAACGATGGTGGAAGCGCTCCCGCTCCGGGATCCTGCGCGACGATCCGAACTATGCGATCGAAACGATCGACGACCCCGCCACGAACGCCTTCGTCAAAAACGTATTGACAGATCTTGCTCGATACCGGAAAATCTATCGTGAGGGTCCACGATCGTCCGAGGAGTTCGAAGGGGGTTCGACCTCCTCCCACGATGCCAGAGAGGGAGGATGATGGGATGAAGGGATGGAAACGCTGCTTCCTTGTACTCGGAATCGGCCTCCTCACACCGCTTCTCGCCGGTTTCGGTATCGGGCCGCGTCTCTTCGTGGCCAGCCGGATCGCCTACGACAACCGACAAAGCGGGATGGCCGCAGACAACGTCCAGAAGGCCATCGATCTGCTCGATGGACGGGCCGACCTGCTGGAGGACCGGGTCTTCCGCAAGCGGGGGAAATTCTTCATCACGGAGGCCACGATCGACGGGGAGCCCGCCGTTCCCCTCCAGGTCCGTTCCACGATCTCGGCGGCGACGAACCGGTTCATCCTGGGAGACTATCTCATCTCGCTTCGCTTCTATCTCCAACAGGGGGAGAACACCTACCTCCTCCTCATGAGCCTCTCCGACGAGACGCCTCCTGCGCTCGACACCGATCTTGCCGACCAGATCGTCGAGGTGTACTTCATCGTCGCCTGTCTGTCGGCGCAGGACCGCTGCCCGGTCTCCTTGAGCCCGGTCACGGAGGAACCCGTTCAACGGCGGGTGCGCTTCTCCCGCTTCGAGGAGGAGATGATCTCAGGCGAGTTCGAGGTCACGGGAACGTTCTTCGAGTTCCCCGAACCGAACTTCTCCTTCGAGCTTCATCTCGTGGGGAGCTTCGAGACGCCGGTCTATACCCCTCCCCCGCAACTCGTCGTCGAGGAGTGAACCCCCTCTGCCGGGGGGGCGCGGGAGGCCCGCAACACCATCTGGAAGGGGGACCCCCCGGGAGCCCGGGGGCGTGTGCGAGGAGGAGAGGGGACTTTGGGGGCGAAGGCCCCGGAGATCAGGAGAGGAGATCTGCATCTCCCCGGGGCCACGGGGAGGGGAGGGATCAGGCGGGCGTGCATTCTCCCGTCTGCACGTTACAGGTAAAGGAGACGTTCACATCGAACTCGTTCACGGAGCCCTCCACGCTGTAGATGATCTCGTCCGTGCAGTCCGCGGTGTTGCACTCCGCGCTCAAGGTGATGTCGAAGGTCGCATCCCCGGAGAGGAGACCGCTGTAGGTGACGGTGCCCTTCATCGTACCGCTCTGGGACGGCGGGTCCTGCGAGACGGTGAGGAGATAGGAGAGGGGACCGCCGTCCTGGGTCACCTGGGGGTAGAGGGTGGAATACTCGTTGAACGTCACGTCGAAGGCCCACGCGGTATCGGTGAAGGTATCGATCTGTACGATCGCCAGTCCGTTGATGATCCCGGGGATCGTGGCCTCTCCAGGCTGCCCCCGCAGACGCACGACCGCGCGCGAGAAGGCGAGGTACGATTCGGTGAGCGAGATCTGCAGGGCGAAGACCGCTTCATCGATCGTATCGATCTCTCCATCGCCACCGGTGAGCCCCTGATCCGTGCTCTGGGCGGTTTCCCCGATCGAGCCCTGCGAGGTCCCGGTCTCCGTACCCCCTACGCTCTCCGCGGTGCCGCCCGATTCCGTCCCCCCCCCGGTCTCCTGACCGGACGACTCGGAGCTGCCGTCCCCGCCGCCACAACCGGCGAGGCAGATCACTGCACCCAGCACGATGATCCCTGTCACGCCCAAGCTCAAAAATCTGAGTCTCATGCTGCAATCTCCTTGATGCTGTCGGCGGTGGTGCGCCGAACGATTCCGAACCTTCGTTGGAAACACCCGACCGGTGTCGATCCGTTCTCGCGCTCGGGGAGTGTCAAGTCGGGTTGTCACTTCTCCCCGGAGACTGGCGGGAAAAGAAGCAAACCGGGGACTTCTTCCCCATCTGGGAAAGGGAAAAGCAACTCTCGTTCCGGAAAGGGCGCATCCCTCCACTTCCGCCCGATGCGCTCCGGAGCGGGGAAAATCCACCCAACCTTACCGAAAGGA
>CAZTSL010000039.1:8175-33898 GCA_964616915.1 uncultured bacterium | reverse complement strand
CCCCGGCTCCCTCGAATGGGAGCGGAAACGCCCCCCCCGCCGCTCCCCCAACGCAACACTTTCCCTCCGAAAGGGTCGGTGATGATGCCCACGCCTCCGGCTCCAATTCCCTGACCCTGGCACAGAAGCGCCGTGCAGAGGAGATGCGGGAGACCGCCAGGATCCGGAACGAAGTGATGCAGGACCCCAAGATCCAGGAGATCTCCCGGGTCTTCGGCGTCCCCCTGGAAGAGATGGAGATCCGTCGCCGGCCGCGAGAAGAAAGCTGAAGGAGAACGAGATGAAGTTCAACCTCGGATCCATCATGAAGATGAAGGAGGAGATGGAACGGATGCAGGCCCAACTCGCGGAGAAGACCGTCTCGGGGAATGCCGGAGGAGGGATGGTCACCGCCGTCGTCAATGGGCGCCAGCAACTCCTCTCGATCGAAATCGCCCCCGAAGTCTGGGAGGATCTGCGCCAAGAGGGGGATGTGGCGATGCTCCAGGATCTCGTCACCGCAGCGGTCAACGACGCGCTTGCCCGCGCCCAGGAGATGCTCAAGGAGGAGATGAGCAAGTTCGCCGGTGGCTTCGACCTCTCCAGCCTCACCGGGCTCTTCGGCTGATGTTCCGCCGCGTCCCTCCCCTCGCCCGCCTCGTCACCGAACTCTCCAGGCTCCCGGGGATCGGTGAGAAGACCGCCTCGCGTCTGGCCTACCACATCGTCCAGGAGATGAGCCTGGAGGGCGCCAGAACGCTTGCCGCCGCAATCGTGGAAGCCAAGGAGCAAACCCTCTTCTGCAGCATCTGCTTCAACCTGAGCGACGCCGATCCCTGTCCGATCTGCCGTGCACCGGAGCGGGAGACCCGGCTCGTCTGCGTGGTGGAGACCCCGGCGGATCTGTGGGCGATCGAAGCCACGGGAGAATTCCGGGGGCGCTATCACGTCTTGCACGGCACGATCTCCCCCCTCAAGGGACGGGGGCCCGACGACATCCGCCTGGCAGAACTCCTCACCCGCGTCGAAAAAGAGGAGATCGAAGAGGTGCTCCTCGCCACGAACCTCGACGTGGAGGGGAACACCACCGCACTTTACATCGGCTCCCTTCTTGCCGATCTAGGCATCAAGGTGTCGAGAATCGCACAGGGCATCCCGGCCGGCACCGATCTCCTCTATGCGGACCGGTTCACGCTCGGTGCCGCCATCGAAGGGCGAAAGCCGATCGAAGAGCGTTGAGGCGCCCCTCCGCCCCGCACAGGATCGGGCGAGGTTCTCCGAGAACGCATTCCGATCGCCGCCCCGGCTGCGATCAGGAGCAGAGACGCGACCTCGCCACGAAGCGCAGGGAAGGATCTCGACGGCCTCCGATTCGGGTTGGTTGATTTTCCCGGAGGGATCTGCTATATTTCCCCACGCCCGGGAACCGATGTTCCCAGAATCCGCGGTTGTCTTCGATTCTCCGTCGCTTGGGCATGAAACCTTACGAAAGCGTAGGAACGATCGTGACATCGAAAGAGAAAATACCCTACGAGGACGAATTCCGTCAGATCATCTTCATCCTGCAGGATCTCGTCGATCAAGCCAATGCGCAGGCCGTCTACCTCATCGACAAGGGGGGGCAGCTCATCGCACGCTACGGCAAGGATGAGGGACTGGACGTCACATCGCTCGCCTCGTTGACGGCCAGTTCGATCGCCGCAGCCGAAGGACTGGCCGATCTTCTCGGGGAGAAAGCCTTTTCGCTCCTCTTCCACGAGGGGGAACGCGACAATGTTCACCTCTCCCTCATCGCCGAGAAACTCGTCCTCATTGTAATCGGAGAACGGGAGAGTTCACTCGGCCTCGTGCGGATGCGTGTACGAAACGCCGTGGCAGATCTGACCGCGATCATCGAACAGCTCATCGAGGCGGTCAAACAGGACAAGGATGACGTGGATATCCCATTTGCGGAGATCACCGACGAGGATATCGACAACATGTTCGATCTGTAACGAAAGTGGATCTTGTCGAGGGGTAGCAGCCGAAGATGACCTTCATCAACTATTCGTCACGTGAAATCAACTGTAAGGTAGTGTACTACGGGCCGGGTCTTTGCGGTAAGACGACGAATCTGCAGTACGTCTACGACAACATCAACGCGGAGGCCAAGGGGAAGATGATCTCGCTCGCCACGGAGACGGAGCGAACCCTCTTCTTCGACTTCCTCCCCCTGGCGCTCGGGAAGATCGAGGGCTTCAAGACGCGGCTTCACCTCTACACCGTCCCGGGCCAGATCTTCTACAACGCCAGCCGCAAGCTGATCATCAAGGGGGTCGATGGAATCGTCTTCGTGGCCGACTCCCAGGAATCACGCCTCGACGCCAACGTGGAGAGCTACGAGAATCTCCAGGAGAACCTCGCGGAGATCAAGCAGACCCCCCACTCGATCCCCTTCGTCGTCCAGTACAACAAACGCGACCTGCCCAACATCATCTCTCCAGAGGAGATCCGGGAGGAGATGGGGATCAAACCGGGCGAGTTCCCCGAATTCGAAGCCGTGGCCATCGAAGGGAAGGGGGTCTTCGAGACCCTCAAGGCGATCTCCAAACTGATCCTCACCGAACTGACGAAATCGACCCAATCGCGTTGAGCCCCCACGCATGGCCCCCTAGCTCACATGCAATACAAGAATCTGACGCTCGACCCTTTTCAAGCCGAAGCGATCGAACACGTCAAAGCGAGGAAGTCGGTGCTCGTCTCCGCACCCACCGGTGTCGGAAAGACGATCATCGCGGACTTCGTCGTGGAACAGGCGATCCGGCAAGGAGAGCGGGTGATCTACACCGCGCCGATCAAGGCGCTCTCCAACCAGAAGTACCGCGAGTTCACCCGGGATCACGATCCCTCGCTCATCGGTCTGGTCACCGGCGATCTCGTCCTCAACCACGACGCGCCCGTCGTCATCATGACGACCGAAATTTTGCGCAACATGCTCCTGCAACAGGAAGCGGGTCTCGATCGGCTGGCATACGTGATCTTCGACGAGATCCACTTCCTCGGCGACCCGGAGCGAGGCACGGTCTGGGAGGAGACGCTCATCTATCTCCCCCACTCGGTGAAGATCCTCGGTCTCTCCGCGACCCTCTCCAACATCCACGAGTTCGCCCGGTGGCTCTCCTTCGTGCGGGAGGAAGAAGTGAAGGTGATCGTGGAGAAGGCGCGTAAGGTGCCCCTCGAGATCCTGATCGCCAATCGGGACGCCGGGATCCTCCCCCCCGATCTCTTCCGGAAACGTTTCGAGCGTAAGCTCAGCCGTCTCCAACGCCGGATTCAGGAGGAGGGATGGAACTTCCGGTCTACCGCGGTGATCAAGGCGACCACCCGACACTTCGAGGTGGTCGAGATGATCCGGAAGGATTACCTCCCCTGCCTCTACTTCGTCTTCTCCCGCAGGCTCACCGAAACCTATGCCCGGGATCTCGAACGCCACACGCAGACCTCCTTCCTCACCGAAGCGGAACGAGAACGGGTCGATGAGGAACTCACGGCCTTTCTCCAGGAGAATACGATCGATCTCGAGCGCCACGCCCCGATGTACCGAAAGGGGATCGCCTTCCATCACGCCGGCCTCGACGTCCGGCTCAAATGGCTCGTGGAACACCTCTACGAGGCGCGGCTCATCAAGGTCCTCTACTGCACCTCGACCTTCGCGCTCGGGATGAACATGCCGGCAAGGAGCGTCGTCTTCGACGACATCCGAAAATACGACGGCCGCTCCGTGGTCCCCCTCACCACCCTTCAGTTCATGCAGAAGGCCGGCCGCGCGGGACGCCGGGGGATGGACGAGAAGGGCTATGTCGTCATCAAACAGGATTTCCTCCACTTCCTTCTCAACCAGTCCCATCTCGCCACCTACGAGAAGGGGAAGGTCGAGCGGATCACCTCCTCCTTCAACCTCTCCTTCAACTCGATCGTGAACCTGATCGAACGCTACCCGATCGAGGCGATCGAGACGATCATCCAGAAATCGTTCCGGAACTTCAAGCGGCGGGATCTCCTGGAGAAGACCCGCCAGGAGATCGAACGGCTTCACCAGGAACGGGTCGCGGACGATACCGTCCCCTGTGCCCCCTCCAAGGAGATCCACGCCGAACGGGTGGCGGAGATCGAGGCCGAAATCGAGGAGCGGAAACGCCGCATCGAGGCGGTGCACCGGCTCGCGACACGCCACTTCACGAATCGCCGTCCGATCCTCGAGAAGATGGGCCTCTTCGAGGAACTCATGGCCACGGAGGGGAAGATCCCCGACGCGCTGCGTCTCCTCCATGCCGCCCGGAGCGAGCGCTTCCGCAAGAAGGAGCATCTGAGGATCATCTCCCGCCTCGAACGCGCGCTCGACGACGATGGGATCAAGATCCAGCGGATCAAGGAAGAGATCCTCGGCCTGCGCCGCCTTACGGCCTTCGATCCCTGCCGTGCCTGCGCGAATCGGGAGGCCTGCCTCCAGAGTCCGAAACGCCGCTTCCCCAGACGCCTGGCCGAACGCTACAAGCGCCTCCACAAGGAGGAACGACGGATCTTCAAGGACTTCTTCGACAAGCTCCAAACCCTCGAAGAGATCGGCTATATCACCGAGACCCACGAACATCTGGCCGGGGCCCGCGTGCTCAAGCACATCCAGATCGAGGAGATCCTCGTCACCGAGATGGTTCTCGAAGGGATCTTCGAGGGGCTCGAAAGTGAGGAGATCTTCGCCGTCTGCACCAGCGTCTGCTATACCTTCCCCCGCTCCGAGCGCGTCCGCGTCCGCCTCGAGGGCAAGCTCCAGGAACTCGCCAGACGAATCGCCGCGATCCGCACGAGTCACAACGTCGTCGCTGCGGAACGGGTCGCAGCGGTGAAATACACCTATTGCCCAGACATGCTCCACTTCGGCTACCTCTGGGCCACGGGGCACACCCTTGCCGAGATCGCGCTTCAGCTCAACACCGAAACGGACGTCACCGGCGACCTCATCAACGCCTTTCGTCGCGCCCGCGATCTCATCAAGCAGCTCAAGGACGTCTTCTCCGAAGACCCCTACATGAGCGAGCGCCTCTCCCATGCCCTCTGGCTCATCAGCCGCGACGAGGTCAACGTCATCGATTAGCCGCCTTGCGCGAGACTTGTCATTCTCTGCAAGGTGTATTACCATGATCCAACGAACCCCCGAGGGGCCTCCCCTCGATTCCTTTCGAGGAGGGTATCATGACATCGACGAGAAAGGGCGCGAATGCCCACGAAGAGACGAACTTCCTGAACAAACTGATCAATCTGGGCCAGGATCGACTCACCGAGGTCGCCGGCGAACTGCTCAAGAACGACAAGTTCGTCGATGCCCTCCAGAACGCCTTCGAGAAGGGACTCGAAGTCAAGGGGAAACTCGACAAGAATACCCAGTTCCTCCTCAACATGATGAATCTGCCCTCCAAGGCGGACTACGACAACCTCAACGCCAAGATCAACGCCCTGCGCAAGGGGATCCGCGAACTGAACGAAAAGATCGAGGAGATCGCCGATCAGTTCGAAGAGCAGAGCGCAGCCTTCGCCGCCGTGGCGGAAGCCTCCAAAAAGACGACAACCCGTAAGCGTTCCACCTCGAAGGCGGGTTCGACGACCACGAGGAAGGCAACCTCGAAGAGAGGAACCACGAAATCGACCACGAAGGGTGCGAAGTCCTCCGAGACCCCCAAGAAATCGTGAGGTGACCGCGGGTGAGTCCGCAGAAGCAACCCAGGAAGCAGACGAAGAAACGGGGTGCGATCGCATTGACCGGTGTCGCCGGTTTCCCCGGCGCAAAACTGCTCGAAGCGCTCCTTGAACGCAACGATTTCGATCACATCGTCTCCCTCGACCTCAAACGCCCCCCGATCCCGGTCACCGAGGGGAAATTCTACAAGATCGACCTCACCGATCCGGTCGCCGATGCGATCCTCGCCGACATCCTGCGCAAGGAGGGGTGCGAGTATGTCGTACACTGCGCATTCCTGAGCAAACCGATCCACAGCAGCTCCTACGCGCACGAACTCGAGGAGATCGGCACGATGCACCTCCTCAACGCCTGTGCGCAGAGTGGCGTGCGCAAGATCGTGGTGCGATCGACCACGATGGTCTACGGCGCCCATCCGGACAATCCCGCCTACCTGACCGAATCGCACCCCCTGCGCGGGGATCTCGACTACCCCTTCATCCGGGACAAGGTGAACGTGGAGCACCTCGTCGAACGCTTCCGGCGGCGCAACCCCGATATCGCCGTGACGGTGCTACGGCCCTGTACCACGCTCGGCCCGACGGTTCAGAACCTGGCCACGCTCTATCTCGACCACCGGGTTTCGCTGACGATCCTCGGCCACGATCCCCTGATTCAGCTCGTCCATGAGGTGGACGTGGTCGATGCCTTCCTGCGGGCGATCGAAGCGGATGTCGAGGGGATCTTCAACATCGCGGGGAAGGGGGTACTTCCCCTCTCCGCGATCTTGCGGGTCGCGGGGAACCTCCGGCTCCCGCTACGCTACCGGAGTGCCGTGCGCTTCACCGATCTCCTCTGGCTCTCCCAGCTCGCCCCCGCCCCCAGCCCTCATCTCAACTACCTTCGCTACCCCTGGGTGGCCGACGTGACGGCGGCCGAAGAGAGACTCGGCTTCACCCCCCATCACACGACCGCCGAGACGATCGAGCACTACGCGCGGGGGCTTCGCCTCAAACGGGCGCTCTGAGCGAAGGGATCGAGGCAAGACGCAATGAGCGAACGACGAAAGAATACCGTGGTGAGATTGGAAGACTTCGTGAAACGTCGCCGGAGCGCATCCCCATCCTCCCCCCCAAGCGAGGAACTCCATGCGCAGCTCCGCCAGATCGAGAAAGAGATCGCCGAGGGGATGGCCCGCCTGCGCAATGCCGCGGCCCACGCCACACGTGGGGGGGAGATCGCGGCCGTGGAGGCACACTTCCAGCAGATCGCCCATCGACTTCGTGAACTCGAGAGGAAGGCCAGTCGTTCGAGCCGGCAAGGGGAGCGCCTGACCTCTTCGCTGTTTCGGCGGGTGGGGGAGATGATCTCCACCCGACTCCATCCTGCGCAGGGCGAAGACTTCGAGATCGACGACTTCGGTCTCGATGCGGATTTCCGCCGCAGCCTCGAACCCTTCTTCTCCTTCCTCTACGAGCGGTACTGGCGGGTGGAGGCGAGCGGCATCTCGAACATCCCGATCCAGGGGCCGGCGATGTTCGTGGCGAATCACTCCGGGCTCCTCCCCTACGATGCCCTCCTCATCTCGCTCGCCGTGGAACTCGAACATCCCAATCCCCGACCCGTCCGCTTCCTGATCGAGGACATCTTCAGCGCTGCCCCCTTTCTCGGTCCCTTCCTCACCCGGATCGGGATGGTGCGGGCCTGCCAGGAGAACGGCGAGATGCTCCTCCGGCGGGGGCATCTGATCGGTGTCTTCCCGGAGGGGATCAAGGGGATCAGCAAACGTTACCGGCAGCGCTACCGGATGCAACGTTTCGGGCGGGGGGGGTTCATCCGTCTGGCGATCAAAACGAAGGTTCCGATCGTTCCGGTGGCGGTCGTGGGGCTCGAGGAGGTCCACCCGATCGTCGCGCGGGCAGACCTGATCGGCCGCCCCTTCGGGTTCCCCTTTACACCGATCACGCCGACCTTCCCCCTCCTCGGCCCCCTCGGCCTCCTGCCCCTCCCTTCCCGCTGCTTCATCCACTTCGGCGAACCGATCGACCTCTCCACCGAAGGGGAGGGGATCATCGAGGACGACATCGAGATCAACAAACGCAAGGAGATGGTCCGCGCCCGGATCCAGGAAATGATCTACGACGGCCTCAAACGCCGCAAATCGATCTGGTTCGGCTGAGACACGGGTCTGCCGTAAGGAGGAAGGCGTGGAGGAACCTCTCAAAGACCGCCAATCGATCGGGTTCGGCTGAGAGGCGTCCACCTACCTCCGCCGGAGGGCACCGACTCGTTACTTCTTCTTCCGGGAAGACCGCTTTTTCGTCTTCTTCTGCTTCTCCGCCACGGCGTTGCGGAACGCCTTCCCCGGCTTGAAGCTCGGGACGAGACGCTCCGGGATGTCGATGATCGCATTGGTGCTCGGGTTGCGCCCCTTGCGCGCGGCCCGCGTCTTCCTCGAAAAGTGGCCGAAACCCGTGATCGAGACCCGTTCGTCGTTCGCAACGGCTTCGGTGACCACCGCCGTGAAGGCATTGAGGACTTCCCCCACGGCCTTCTTCGACAGAGAAGTCCGTTCCGCCAGCCGGTCGATCAGTTCGCTCTTCGTCATCGCTTCCTCCGCAATCGCGGTAAGATGTTGAACACCAAAGAGAATTCTCCACGCCGGAGATTCCCCCTCTCTCTGAATCGGGCATTATACGCATCTTTGCCTCGAAATACAAGGGAAAATCGCTCGCCTTCGCAAAAAACCTCTTCCTCCGAGGCCCCCTTGAGAATCTGCGTTCGTTGTGTCACAATCGTGCAACGATGCGGAGAAATGGGAGACAGGCGTAACGACGGACACTCAGAGAGGCACCGATGAAGGAAAACCTTCCGAAAGGAGAGAACGAGGCTCCAAATTTCATCCAGGAAATCATCGAGCGGGATCTGGCCGAAAAGGACGGCACGATCCATACCCGCTTCCCTCCGGAGCCCAACGGCTACCTCCACATCGGCCACGCCAAGTCGATCTGCATCAACTTCGGTCTTGCCGAGCGGTTCGGGGGGAAGTGCAATCTGCGCTTCGACGACACGAATCCCGTCACGGAGGAGGAAGAGTTCGTTGCGGCGATCCAGGAGGATATCCGATGGCTCGGCTTCGACTGGGAGGATCGCCTCTATTTTGCCTCCGACTACTACGAACAGCTCTACGAATGGGCCGTGGCCCTCATCAAGGCGGGAAAGGCCTACGTGGACAGTCAGAGTGAGGCCGAAATCAAGGAAAACCGGGGCAACTACTACAAGCCGGGGGTGGAGAGCCCCTACCGGAACCGCTCCGTGGAAGAGAACCTCGACCTCTTCGAACGGATGCGCAAGGGGGAGTTCCCCGACGGCGCCCACGTGCTGCGCGCCAGGATCGATATGCAGCATCCGAACATGAACATGCGCGATCCCCTGATGTACCGGATCAAACATGCCCGGCACCACCGAACCGGAGATGCATGGTGCATCTATCCGATGTACGATTGGGCACACGGACAATCCGACGCGATCGAGGGCATCACCCATTCGATCTGCACCCTCGAGTTCGAGAATCATCGTCCCCTCTACGACTGGTTCCTCGAGGCGCTCGGGATCGATCCCCGCCCCAGACAGATCGAGTTTGCGCCCCTCCAGGTGAGCTACATGATCACCTCGAAGCGCAAGCTGCGGGAACTCGTGGAAAAGGGGTTCGTCTCGGGGTGGGACGACCCGAGGATGCCGACCCTTCGCGGGATGCGCCGGCGGGGGATCCCGCCGGCGGCGATCCGGAACTTCTGCGACCGCATCGGGGTCTCGAAGCGGGAGGGCCTCGTCGATATCTCCCTCCTCGAGTACGAGATCCGGGAGGAACTCAACCGGACCGCGCCGCGCGTGATGGGGGTGCTCCATCCCCTCAAGGTCGTGATCACGAACTTTCCGGAGGATGCCACGGAGATGTTCGAGGCGCTCTACTTCCCGGACGAACCGGAGAAGGGAACGCGCAAGGTCCCATTTTGCCGGGAGATCTACGTCGAACGGGAGGACTTCCGGGAGGATCCTCCCCGCAAATGGCACCGCCTCGCCCCCGGCCGGGAGGTTCGCCTCCGCTACGCCTGCCTCGTCACCTGCAACGAGGTGATCCGCAACGAGGCCGGAGAGGTCGTCGAACTCCGCTGTACGTGGGATCCCGGCTCCCGTGGGGGCAACGCGCCCGACGGACGGAAAGTCCGCGGCACCCTTCACTGGGTCTCGGCCCGCCATGCCCTCCCCGCCGAGGTCCGCCTCTACGACCGCCTCTTCACCCGCGAGAATCCCCTCGACCACCCCGAGGGGGGGGACTTCAAGGATTTCCTCAACCCCGATTCCCTGGAGATCGTGGACCACGCCCTCGTCGAGCCGAGCCTGGCATCGGCGAAACCGGGCGAGATCTTCCAGTTCGAGCGTCTGGGCTACTTCTGCGTCGATCCGGTCGATTCGGGGAAGACCCTCGTCTTCAACCGCACGATCACGCTGCGCGACTCGTGGGCCCGCATCGAACGGGCCATGCGGCGCAAGGAGGAGGGATGACGGAAAATCGGACGCGCTCCGAGATCGAGACGATCTTCGTGCGGGCCGGAGGACTCGAGTTCGAGGTCGATACCTGCGGGAAGGGGGAGAAGTTCGCGATCTGTCTCCACGGCTTTCCGGAACACGCCTTCTCATGGCGTTACCAGCTCCCCCTCCTCGCCCGGCTCGGCTACACGGTCTGGGCGCCGAATCTGCGGGGATACGGGCTCTCTTCCCGCCCCAAGGGGGTCGGGAACTATGCCCTCGATCTCCTCATGGCGGATGTCGTGGCCTTGATCGAAGCGGCCGGGGGACGGGAAACCCTCCTCATCGGCCACGATTGGGGGGGCGCGATCGCCTGGGGGATCGTGATCGAGAAGCGCGCTGCGATCGACCGCTTCATCGTGATGAACATGCCGCACCCGGCGATCTTCTTCCGGAAGGTCTGGCGTTTCCCCCAACTCCTTCGCTCTTGGTACATCCTCTTCTTTCAGCTCCCCTGGCTTCCGGAGAAGCTCCTCTGCGCCCGTGGCGCCCGGGCTGTGGGCAACGCCTTCCGGCAGATGGCCCGGGATCGGCGGAACTTCTCCTCGGAGGTCCTCTCCGTCTACCGGTACAATGCGCTTCAGCCAGGGGCGATGACCGCGATGCTCAACTACTACCGCGCGATCGTGCGTGTTCCGCCGAGTCTCGAACGCCTCCGAGGGCTCGGCCGGCGGGTCGATACGCCGACACTGATGATCTGGGGGGAGGCGGACCAGGCGCTCGGCAAGGAACTCACCTTCGGCACGGAGGCCTTCGTCTCCGATCTCACGCTCCGCTACCTCCCCGGCGTCTCCCATTGGGTGCAGCAGGAAGCGCCCGAGGCGGTCAACGCGATGATCGAGGCGTGGTTGACCGGCCGGGAGGTTCCTTCCCTTTCCTCCCCCGACCAGCAAGAGGGGTGAAGCGATGCTCTCTCCCCGCACGCGTGCCGCACTCGAAGCCTTCCTCCGTCTCTACCTCGAGGAACAGGCCGGAGAAGGGAAGGAAGGGGTGGGGGAGGAGATCGTGGAGCGGCTCGAACGCTCGGGAATCGTAGCGCCGGAGGAACGGGAGGCCCTCACCATGCTCCTCCCCCGCATCGCGGCGGAGCGTGAGGCAACGCATCTGGGGGAAGCCACGACCACCCTCTGCATGCCCCCCGGGGGGGCAGGATCTCCCCCGCTCGACGGAGCGGAAGCCGGCAGCTTCCCCACCACCCATGCCGAGGCAGAAACGGCGGAAATCGAACGGGTCACGGGTTCCCTCGGTACACCTCGTCTCCCTGCGATCGTCCCCTTGCGTCCCTCCGAGGGGGAGCCCCTCCGGCAAGGCAAGGGGAAGTATACCCTTCTCAACGTCGTCGGCCGGGGAGGGATGGGGGAGGTCGTACGCGCCTTCGACCACGACCTCGGACGTTTCGTGGCGATCAAACGCCTCTCCCCCCACCGCCACCACGCCCATTCCGAGGATGCCCGAATTGCGCTCCTCTTCGAGGCGCGGCTTACCGGTCGCCTCGAACACCCGAACATCGTTCCGATCCATGAGGTCGTCTTCGACGAAACCTCCGCGTTCTACACGATGAAGCTCGTCTCGGGAAAGAGTCTGCACGAGATCATCGAGGAACTCCGGGAGGGGAGCCAGGAGGTCGCAGAGTTCACCCCTTACCGCCTCCTCCAGATCTTCGCCCAGGTCTGCCAGGCGATCCACTTCGCCCATGTCTCGGGCGTCATCCACCGCGATCTCAAACCTGCGAACATCATGGTGGGAAAATACGGCGAGGTTCTCGTCATGGACTGGGGGCTGGCCCGTCCCCTCGACAGACCGGGGAGCGAGTTCGACACGCTGATGGCCAAACTGCGCAGCCTTCGTCAGAGCGTGGAGGGGGAGACGACGGTCGGAACGATCAAGGGCACCCCCGGCTACCTCTCCCCGGAACAGGCGCTCGGCAAGAACGACGAACTCGATGAGCGCACCGACATCTTCCTTCTGGGGGCCACGCTCTACGAACTCCTCACCTGGCGGAAACCCTATACGGGACGGAAGCTGGGTGAACTCCTCCAGGCCGCACGCCAGGGGAACTTCCTCCCCCCCCGCCAACGTGCCCCGGAACGCAACATCCATCCGATCCTCGAGGAGATCGTCCTTACCGCGATGGCCTTCCGCCCCGAGGACCGCTACCCCACGGCCTACGATCTCTACAAGGCCGTGGAGGCCTTCCTCGACGGCTCCCGGGAGAAGGAATTCCGCAGGGAGGAAGCCCGAAAGCTCGTCGTCGCGGGGCATGCCCTCCGCTCCGCCTACCAGGAGACGGCCGCCGCGCTCGAGGCGGCCAGGGAACGGGCAAAAACCGAGAAGGAACGGATCCGGGGGTGGGAACCGCCGGAGCAGAAAGCGGCCCTCTGGGCGGCGGAGGACGAAGTCCGGCGGCTCGAAACCCTGCTCGCCCGCCAGTTCAGCGAACTCGAGGCGAAGTACCAGGCCGCCCTCGGCTTCGATCCCGATGTCATCGAGGCTCGGGAAGCGCTCGCCGACCTCCACTGGGCGCGCTTCCAGCAGGCGGAGCGGGAGAGCCGCGAGGCCGAGCGGATCTACCACGAACACCAGATCCGCCGATATCACGAAGCGAAATACGCACAGCTCCTCCAGGGGGACGGATGGCTGGAACTCGATAGCGTCCCCTCCGGAGCCACGCTCCTCCTCCAGCGCTACGAAGAGGTCAACCGCATCCTCGTGCCCACCGGGAGCCGCCTCCTGGGCACGACGCCGTTGCCCGCCACCCGCCTTGCCAGGGGAAGCTACCTCCTTCGAGTCGAGAAGCCGGGGTACCATGCGACCTCCTATCCCGTTACGATCGAACGGGGATCCCACTGGAAGGGGAGGGTCGAACTCCTCCCCCTCGGAACGATTCCGGAAGGGTTCCGCTATGTCCCGGCCGGGCCGGCCCAACTCGGCGGAGACCCGGTGACCTACAGCGCCCTCCCCGCGATGCGCCCCGAAATCGATGGCTTCCTCATCTCCACCTTCCCTGTGACCTTCGCGGAATACCTCGCCTTCATCGAGGAACTCGAAGCCGAAGATCCCGAGGAGGCCAGGGCCCGTCTTCCTCAGAACCAGACGGAAGGGTTGCTGTGCGCCAGAGGGGAAGATGGACGTTGGCACCCGATCTACGAGGTCATCTTCGGACCGGAGAGCCGCAAACGCTACCCCGAGGGGGAGGGACACGAATGGCGGATTCCCGTCATCAGCATCAGTTGGGACGATGCCGTGGCCTACACGGCCTGGCGCTCGAAGAAGCTCGGCCGCCCCTGCCGGCTCCCCACCGAATTCGAGTGGGAGAAGGCGGCGCGGGGGACGGACGGGCGCTTCTACCCCTGGGGCAACCACTTCGATCCGACCTTCTGCAAGATGCTCGCCTCCCGCCCCGAACCCCCACAGCCGGAACCGGTCGGCGTCTTCGAGAAGGATACCTCCCCCTACGGTGTTCGGGATCTGGCCGGCGGGGTTCGGGAATGGACCCAGACCCCGGTGATCCGATCCGATCGCGCTCATGCCTCCGATTCGGAGGGCAACGTCTCCTACCGCGTCATCCGGGGGGGGAGTTGGGGGACGGACTCCCGGAATTGCCGGGTCGCCTGCCGCGGTGCCTTCGCGCCTTTCTACCGTTTCGACGACCTCGGATTCCGTTGCGTCTGTGAGGTTGGAGAGCGTTCTACCGCCTGCGCTCCATCCGTGCGTGCGGAGTGAGGGGCACACGTCAGAAGTCCCACTTTGGTGAGGTGTGCCCGAAGGGAGCGTTCGATTGACTTGTGGATCGTTCCTTGCTACACTCGACCCGTTCGGAAATGGGGCGGTCTTCCGGTTTGAATGGGAGAAGAATGAAAGGAAAGAAGTCTGATTCGATTCGTATCCTCCCCTTTGGGGGGCTTGGCGAAATCGGCCTCAACATGATGATGATCGAGTACGGGGACGCCCGCATCTTCATCGATACGGGGTTGATGTTCCCCGACCGGAAGGTGCTCGGCGTCGATCTGGCGATTCCGAACATCGCCTGGCTGGCGGAGAACCCCGGAAAGAACCTGGGAATCCTCTACACGCACGGCCATGAGGACCATATCGGCGCCCTCCCCTACCTCTATCCCAGGATCGTGGCGCCGATCTATGGGACCGCCCTGACCGTAGCGTTTCTCGAACAGCGCTTGCGGGAGTTCGGCCTCGACCGGACAGTGGAGATGCATGTCGTCCAGGGACGGGAGCGGGTGGAACTCGGCCCCTTCCGCGTGGAGTTCATCGAGACGACGCATTCGATTTCCCACGGGATGGCCCTGGCGATCGAGACACCGGTGGGAACGATCCTCCATACGGGAGACTTCAAGTTCGACGCCGCACCCACGGTGGGGTACAAGACCGACTTCTACCGTCTGGCCTGCCATGGCGAGAAGGGAGTACTCGCGCTCCTCTCCGACTCGACGAACGCGGAACGCAAGGGCTTCACCCCTTCGGAGGCGGCCGTACGGCAGGAACTCGACGCCACGATCCGCAACTGCGCCTCCCGGATCATCTTCGGAGTCTTCGCCTCGAGCATTCATCGGATCCAGCAGATCTTCGATCTCTCCGGGAAGTATGGACGCAAGGTGCTCCTCAGCGGGCGCAGCATGCTCGAGAACGTCCGCATCGCCCGGCAGCTCGGCATCCTCTCCGCTCCGGAGGACCTCTTCATCGAGCCCTCCGAACTCCCCTATCTCCCCCGCAACGAGATCACGATCCTCACGACCGGCAGCCAGGGGGAGCCGATGTCCGCGCTGGCCCGGATGGCGGCCGGAACGCACCGCCAGTTGCAGATCGAAGCGGGAGATACGGTCGTCTTCTCCTCGAAGGCGATCCCGGGGAACGAAAAGGCGATCTCCTTCCTCATCAACCGCTTCTTCCGCCTCGGCGCCGAGGTGATCCACGAGAAGATCGCGGACGTGCATACCTCCGGACATGCGAGCCAGGAGGAACTCAAGCTGATGATGCAGCTGGCCCGACCGAAGTTCTTCATGCCGATCCATGGGGAGACGAGGCACCTGGTGCGTCATATCGGGCTCGCCCACGAGGTCGGTATCCCTGAGGAACGGACGATCCTCGCCCACGACGGCGATCTCGTCGAGATCTCCCGGCAGGGGTGGCGCCGCGTCCAGCAGATCGATACGACCCCGATCTACATCGACGGCACGAGCATGAACGACGTGGCGGAGATGGTGCTGCGCGACCGCCAGTTGCTCGCCAAGGACGGTCTGGTCATCCTCACGATGGCGATCGAACGCAAGAGCGGCGAACTCCTCATCGGCCCGGAGTTCCACTCCCGCGGCTTCCTCGAGGACGGCGAGGAACTCTTCGAACGGCTCCAGAAGGAACTGACCTCCTTCATCTCCGGGGAGGCGGCCCGCGAGATGGATCTCGACATGCTCGTCGAAGAGGTACGCCGCAAGGCACGCCGCTTCTTCAAACGGGAGGTCGATCGCAAACCGGTCGTCCTGCCGATCATCCTCGAGGTCTGAAACCGCCCGCCGCAGACCCCCATCCGAACCCCACACCGCCGGGAGAGGACGATGAAGATTCGCGAAACCCTCTCATGCTGCATCCTCGTTGCGGCTTGTTTCCTTCCAGGGGCCAGCCTTGGGGAAGAAGCGCCCCCTGCCGGGAGCGCACCGCGGGAAGATGCCCTTCCCCTCGATCGGCAAAGGGACGCTTCGATCGCCGCGGTCGTGGCACGTCTGGAAGCGCGTTACCGGAAGATCCGGAATTTCAAGGCACACTTCGTCCAGGAGAACCGCACGAGCATCCCCGGACGGACCCGTAAGCATCGCGGGACGATCGCCTTCTCCCGCCCCGGGAAGATTCGCTGGGATTACACGACCCCCCCTCAGCAGATCATCATCGATGGGGACCGGATGTTCACCGTGAAGCCGGCACTCAACCAGGTCGTGATCCAGAAACTCGCCTCCGCGATCCGCTCCCGCGATGTCATCGCACTCCTGACCGGGGAGGGCGATCTCGCCCAGAGCTTCGTGATCGGGGCACCGCACGACTGGAAACCCGAGGACCCGATCCCGGGAACCGATGCCGTGGCGTTGACGCCGAAATCCTCGGAACTCGGGATCTCCCGCCTCATCCTCCTCGTCTCCCGGACGGACGCGTTGATCCGGCGCTCCTACCTCTTCGACACCTTCGGAAACGTCACCCGGATCGACTACGACGACTATACGATCGATACGAACACCTTTCCCGATGGTTTCTTCACCTTCACCCCCACCCCGGAGATGGAGGTGATCGAGGCCCCCTTCTGAGCGAAGGATGGAGACCGTTGAACGCCATACCCAAAAAAGTCTGTATGATCAGCCTTGGCTGTCCGAAGAACCTCGTGGACAGTGAAGTGATGCTCGGCACCCTCTCGCGTGAACGCTTCGAGATCACCACCGATCCGCAGGAAGCCGGCATCATCGTCGTCAACACCTGCGGCTTCATCGAGAGCGCCAAGGAGGAGTCGATCGAGGCGATCCTCGAGGCGGCGCGTCACAAGGAGACGGGAAAGGCCGAATACCTCGTCGTGGCCGGTTGCCTCGTGCAGCGCTACGCTGCCGAACTCGCCCGGGAGATCCCCGAGGTCGATCTCTTCATCGGCACCGGCGCGTATCACCGGATCGCCGATCTCCTCGCCGAAAGGGAGGCGACCTGTTCGAGCGGCGCGCGGATCGTCGTCGGGAAACCGGGGGGGATCTCCACCGCGATGGGCCCCCGCCTCCTTGCCACCCCCCCTTACACGACCTACCTCAAGATCGCGGAGGGGTGTTCGCGACGATGCAGCTTCTGCATCATCCCCCGGCTGCGAGGGGGGGGGCGGAGTCGTCCGATCGATGCCCTCGTGGCCGAGGCCCGCGCCCTTGCCGAGGCCGGGTGCGTGGAGTTCAACCTCGTGGCCCAGGATCTCACCGCCTATGGGCGCGACCTCGGGGACGGTACCACGCTGGCCCGGCTCCTCGCCGAACTCGTGAAGATTCCCCGGATCCGCTGGATCCGTCTCCTCTACGCCTACCCGTGGGGATTCGACGACGAACTCCTCTCCCTCCTTCGCAACGAGGAGAAGCTCTGCAAATACATCGATCTTCCCCTCCAGCACATCGATGACGAGATCCTGGCCGGGATGCGGCGTGACGTCACCCGAGGGGAGATCGAGGAACTCCTCGGGCGGATCCGCGACGCCGTTCCTGGGATCGTGCTCCGTACCTCCTTCATCGTGGGGTTTCCGGGGGAGACCGAGGCGCACTTCGAGGAACTCCTCCGTTTCGTAGAACGCCAACGTTTCGACCGCGTCGGGGTCTTCACCTACTCCCCGGAGGAGGGGACCCCGGCCTGGAAACTTCCCGGCCGGGTTTCCGAACGGATCAAGGCGAGACGCAGGAAGCAACTCATGGCAGCCCAGGCCCGCATCTCCGCCGAGAAGAACCGCGCGCTTCTCGGTCGTGTGGTTCCGGTGCTCGTCGAAGGGTTCTCCGAGGAGACCGACCTCCTCCTGGCCGGCCGGATGGCCACGCAGGCACCCGAAGTCGATGGCTCGGTCTACATCAACGACGGCTTCGCCCAACCGGGAGAGATCGTCCCCGTGCGGATCACGGATACGCATCCCTACGACCTCGTCGGCGAAGTCGTGCTCCCGGCAGGAGAAGACGAATGGCAAGACGCGCGATCCGCCTGACGCCGTTCTTCCTGCTCCTTCTCCTGGCCGGCTGCCCCGGTGCCTCCGGCCCACGAGGTCATGCGTCGCCGGCGCCGCAAGAGCCATCGTCCCGATCCGCGGGGGAGGGGGAGGTGACGAAGTCTCCCGCCAGGCTCCCCGTTCACGACCGCGGACTCCTGGCCATCGTCGATCCCTCCGACCGGCGGATCTCCCTCGACCATACCCGAACCTACCGGATCAGGGGCCCCCTCGTCGCCGAGATCATGAACCTCGAGGGCGCCCATCTCGAACTCCACGGCTACCGCGATGTCGCGGGTGATACCTACGTCGAGGGGTACCGTGTGATTCCCCCCACCCCTGAGGTCACCTCCCTCACCGGCGAGATCGTCACGGTACGGGAGCAGACCCTCCTGGTGAGCGACACCGGTGCGGAGGTCGAACTGACCGGTCCCCTGGCGCGCGATCTCGCCACCTACGAACACGCCCGCGTCTGGGTCATGGGGAAACCCCAATCGACGGAACGCCTCGTGGTCGAGGCCTTCCGGGTCATCGCGCCGAAGGAATGAGGACCCCGGGAGAAAGCGGCCACCAAGGGGGGAGAATGAAGGGGGGGCAATGAAGCGATGCACCGTCTGTGCCGGAATCCTCCCCCTCCTGGGGGTCTTTCTTCTCCCGGAGGTCATACGCGCCGAACCCGCCACAGTGCGGTCGGCCGAACTCGAGCCGGTCCTCGGGCTGGCCTGGTACTTCGTCCAGCTCACCTCCCGGGGGGGGAGCGAATCGTTCATCGATCCGGCGGTGGCCTATGGAGCGGGGGTGAACTACGCAGTCACGGAGCGTTTCCATCTCTCGCTCCGTGCGGTCGCCTCCCGTCATGGGGGGGAGGTGGAGATCCTCAAGGATGGCGTCGTCGTGGACTACGACACGATCTCGATCGATCCCCCCCCACAGCCGGGGGTGGGGAGTCCGGTGATCGACGCCGTGACGGTGGAGGGGCCGCATTACCGTCCGGCGGCCTTACGCTCCCGTACCCCGATCTCCCTGTCGATCTTCCACCTCTCCCTCGATCTCCTCTTGCGCTTCGGGGATACCCGCCTCCATCCCTTTCTCAAGCCGCTCGGAATCGGCCTCTACATCACCACGATGGATCTTCCCGAACTGGCGGCGACGAACGACGGCACCTTTCCAGGGATGAACTTCGGCGGGGGGGTGACCTGGCTCGGCTCCGATCACTTGATTCTCGGCGCGGAAGTGAAGTATCATTTCGTCTTCGTCGAGGAGGGTGAGATCAACGGTTTCACGATGACGGGACAGATCGGAGTGCGGTTTTGACCACGATGAGAAATGCGCGCGCGATAGGGCTCTTCCTCGCCCTTCTCCTCTTTGCCGTGGCATCTCCCCAGCGACTCTCGGCCACGGAGAAGGGGGAATGGAGCGCGGGTGTGGGCGTGGGGCTCCATCTCCTCACCGGAGATCTACGCCCCATCTTCGGGGACGAGGTGGGGCTCGGCCTTCACCTGCGGCGGGGGATCGGCGATCACCTCTCGATCGAGGGAAGCTTGTCCTACACGCTCCACGGGGGGGCATCGGTCTTCGTCCAGAGTACCCTCGATCGTGCCAGCGGGGGAATCGCCGCTCGCGTCGCAACGGAGCTGTCGCGGAACACCCTCCTCTACGCCCTGGTCGGGGCCGGGGTGACCTGGCAGCGCGCCACGGTCTATGAACTCGAGGTCACCCGCAACCTCGAGGGGGTCCCGGCGACCGTGGCGGTGCGCCGCGAAGACCTCGATTTCTCCGATCTCCTCCCTCTCTTGCAGACCGGACTTGGCGTCGAGTTCTTCGCCTGGGATCCGCTCAGCCTCGGTTTCGTGGCGCGCTACGACGTCGTCTTGAATTCCCGAAGTGACACGATCGAAGCGATGCTGGCCGAATTGGCACAGGCAACGGGGAAGGATCCGGAATCTTCGGAAGGGTATGGCTTCCTTTCCCTCTCCCTGCGCTTCACCTACAACTTCTGAGGGTGATCTTTCGGCAGCGGTGCGATCCTTTCAGTGGACCACGACCGGCCCGGAGTCTTCGGCCACGATCGTATCGAGGAGGATCGTGCGCTCCGGATCGATCTCCACCTCGACCGCGGGAAAGCCGAGTTCGACGGTGGCCGCGGGGTCGTCGGGCGGGAGATCGGTATGGTCGAGGATGAAGAGATGGTCGAGCGTCTCGCCAGCCGGGCCGAAGAAGCGGACCGGGACGTCGAGATAGGCCTTCGCTCCCACCTCGTCCTGGATCATCGAGAGGGTCGCAGCCGTGCCGTTCGTGGAGAAGCGCACGGTCACCTGCGGGATCTCTGCGGTATAGACCCACTGCTCGAAGAAGGGGGTATAGTCCGCCCCTGAAACGCGGTTCACAGCGGAAAGGAGTTCCTCGGTCTCCACGGCCTGCGCGAAGTGCGTCTCGAACCATTCGGTGAGGAGCGCATCGAAGGTCTCCGTTCCGAGCCGCACCTCGAGCATCCGGAGGACCCAGGCGCCCATCCGGTAGGGGATCGAGTCGAAGATCTCGAGGACATCGATGTCGTCCTCGGGGGGACGGACGGGGTGGGGATCGTCCTCCATCGCGGAGACGGCCAGAAGCTTGAACTCGTCGAGGATCTCGAAGAAGCGTTCCTCCCCTTCGTATGCCCGGTAGAAGCGTGCCATCGCGTATTCGGCGAACCCTTCGCTCAGCCAGAAATCGGCCCAGTAGCGGATCCGTACCCCATCCCCCCACCAGTGGTGGGAGAGTTCGTGGATGACCGTCGATTGCAGCTCGATCTGGACGGTGTCGAAGCGGCCGATGAAGGGCATCGTGACGTGTTCCATCCCGCCAAGGAGGAACTCCGCCTCCACGAGGGAGAAGTCCTCCCCGAAACGGTACGGCCCCAGCGTCGCGCCGAAGAAGTCGAGCCCTGCCGGGATCACGGACCAGATCCCGATGGCGGTCTCCCGGTCCGCGGGGAAGGTGTAGCTCGTAAAGCGCACGCCGTCGGCGGAGATGCCCCCTTCATCGACCACGTAGTCCCCCACGGTGAAGGCGAGCGCGTAGGTCGGCGCTTCCGTCTCCAGCACGAAATGATGCGTCGAGGTCCCCGCAGTGGGGCCGGGGGTGACTTCATCCCGCCGGCCGTTGGCCACGACGATCCCCTGATCGTCGGCAAGGGTGAGATGCCATTGCGCGGTCACCCCGTCGGAAGGATCGGTCGTGCAGGGGAAGACCTCTCCGCAGTAGTCGGGCCACGTGAGCGTCCAGAGGACCTCCTTGCCCCGTTCGTTCTTCTCCGAGGCGATCAACCCGTGGAAGTTCTGCGGCTGATAGCGCTGTGCCCGAACGGAATAGCGGACCTCCACCGTCACCGGACTCGTGCCGGGCTCGATGGGCACGAGGAGGATATCCCCCCGATGCGTGAAATCGACGCCCCTTCCCTCGATGTTCACCCCCGCGATCCGGAGCTGTTCGGAAGAAGCGGAAAACGCCACGTTCGTCGCATCGGCGGGGGGGAGGATGGTGATCCGCGCCGTGGCGGGGAAGGGGGAGTCCCCATGGAGGTCGAGCGAGAGGTCGTAGTGGAGCACTTCGGGGGGCACTGCTGCCTCGTCGATACAGCGCGAACCGACGAGCGGCAGGACGATGAACAGGGGGACGATCACCTCGAGAGATGCCTTTCTCATCTTCGCCTCTCCTCTTCCGGGGAGAGCCCCCATGCGGCGTGCACCGGGACTCGATCCCCCCGTTTCGAAAGGGAACCGCGACACGAAAGTGAGTCTATCACACCTGCGGTGCGTTGCGCTACCGAGATCTCCCGCGGCACGGATGGCGCACGGAAGAGCGCCAGGGACTCTTTCACACTTCCCCTGCCCGCATCCCTTCCCGGTTCGGATCCTTCTCCCCGGCAACCACCCACGCCCTGCCATGGGAAAATGGGAAAGGAGCGGCTTGACAAGGCGGAGGGAATTTCTTAGCATGAAACGCTCTTGGGACCAAAGGAAGAAGCCAAGGAGACCCGCGATGTCCCAGTCGTCCGAAACCACGCGCCGGATGCCGCGTTGGTTCCTCGCCACGGCGATCCCGCTCATGGCGGTCACCGCCTACTTCTATGTCGAGGTCGCGCGCACGCATACGGACACCGCCCGGGCGATCGGAATGGTCAAAAACTTCTCGGTCACGACGACGGGACATCCCACCCTCGAGGAGACGATCGCCAGACGTCTCCGCGGCAAGGACGCCTGTGTATGGGAGGCCAGGCGCGTCTCCCGCCTCTACGACACCTACGAGGTGACATACCGCTGTCGCAAGGGGGAGGCCTCCCTCGTCTGGGAGGTGGGTCTCGTCAACCGTCTCTTCCTTCCGAAGAATGACGCGGCTGCCGAGATGATCGAAGCGATGCGTAGCGAGGCGAGGCGCGGAGAAGACTCCTGATGGCATCGAATCCCCCTTCCAAATCCCGACGCTTCCGCGTGGTGCTCACCGGTTTGACGGCGGAGAAGAACAAGTATGCCGTCATCAAGACGATTGCGGCACATCTCAACCTCCCCTTCGCCGAAGCCCGGGAGATCGTGGAGAAGACGCCGAGTGAGATCGTATCCGGCATTCCGGAGGAAGCGGCGGACCTCCTCGAGGAGCGCCTCACGCAAGCCGGCGCGATCATCGAAGTCCTCCCCGACGACATCGAAGGCATCCACTACTGTGAGATTCATCCGAACATCCAGGCCCGCGGCACCTGTCGCGTCTGCAACCGCTACATCTGCGGCCCCTGCATCCTGAGCGCGGGGAAGGATCGGATCTGCGTCGATTGTCTTCTCGTGGAGCAGCGGCGAAGGCGGCTTCGGATCATTCGTCAGGTCACGCTCGCCTTTCTGGGACTCCTCACCCTCCTCTATGCGGCGAACATCCTCTTCAACCGGGTCGAGTACCTGGCCGGGAAGTATACGCTCCGGATCCTGATCGTGGAACTGGTCCCCTCCTGGAACGAAGCCTTTCAAGATCGGATCGCCGAACTCAACGCCCCGGAAGGGGAGGGGAGCGGCTATGCGCTCCTCGACATCGATGACTGGTTCCAGCAGCAATTCGTCCACTTCAACCCGACGCGGAAGCATTTCCCCTTCCTGCGGGTGGAACTCTCCGGCCCCTTCCTCGTCGAGCGGGAGCCGCCGGAGATTTCGCCGGGAGCAGGGCCGATCTCGCGCTTCTTTCAGCACCGGAAGGTGGCCCGATATCTCGAGGCGCTGGCCCGTACCCACGATCTCGATCTCGACCGCTACGACATGAAGATCTTCCTCCACTTCCAGGATCGCCTCACCCCTGTGAGGCCGGAGAGCGTGGAGGAGACGAGCTTCGACAACATGGCGATCGTCTACTACCCCGTCCATACGGCGGCACCGGCCCACTACGTGATGGAGATCCTCCAGGAGATCGGTCGGCAACTGGGCGCCAGCCGGAAGTACACGATCACGTCGGGGAGGACGAGCATCTATCCCTTCGGTTATGTGGCACCCTTCCAGAAACCCCTCTATCCGCAATCCCATGCGGAACTGATGTCGGGAACGATTCCGATCCAACGTGGGGTTGAAACGCAGATCAGCACGCTCGATCAGCTCCGTATCGGTCACGCCACCGCCTATGAGTTCGGATGGATCTCGAAGGCCGACTACGAACGGTACTACCACCTTCCCTGAGCCACGGGCGATGCGGGGGAGGGGAAGGCAGGGGAGCAGTCCCGTGGGAGAGGGGGTTCCCCCCCAGATCATCACCCTTGGGAAGGAGAGAGAAGCAGGATCGTGGAGCCCTACGCCATCTGCTATCTGAGTCTCTATTTTCTCGTGCTCGGGATCCTCTGCGTCTATGGGATGCATCGTTTCCTCATGACGTGGCTCTACCGGCGCCATGGGGGGGACGCCCCGCCGGAGCCGCGCCGCTTCGAGGTATTGCCCTTCGTTACGATCCAGTTGCCCCTCTACAACGAGCCCCGTGTCGTGGAACGGTTGCTGCGGGCGACCTGTGCGATCGACTACCCCCGGGACCGCTTCGAGATCCAGGTGCTCGACGATTCCACGGACGAGACCTCCCGGATCGTGGGCCGGCTCCTCCCCGAGTTCGCGGCGAAGGGGATCACGCTCCGGCATATCCGGCGAAAGACGCGGACCGGTTTCAAGGCGGGGGCGCTGGCCCAGGGGCTCGAGATGGCCCGCGGGGAGTTTCTCCTCGTCTTCGACGCCGACTTCGTTCCCCCCTCCGACATCCTTCACCGCATGATCCATCACTTCACGGATGAGGAGGTCGGGATGGTGCAGGCCCGCTGGGGGCATCTCAACCGGAGCGATTCCCTCCTCACCCGCATCGAGGCGATCCTCCTCGACGGCCACTTCGTCGTGGAGCACACGGCACGCAACCGGTCGGGCCGTTTTTTCAACTTCAACGGCACCGCAGGGATCTGGCGCCGTTCCTGCATCGAGCACGCGGGGGGGTGGCACTTCGACACACTGACCGAGGATCTCGATCTCAGCTATCGAGCCCAGCTTGCCGGGTGGCGCTTCCGTTACCTGCCCGATATTGTCGTGCCGGCGGAGCTTCCCCCCACGATCGAAGCGTTCTTCTCCCAGCAATACCGATGGACGAAGGGGGCGGTCCAGACGGCACGCAAGCTCCTCCCCGCGATCCTCCGGAGTGCTCTTCCCCCCCAGGTGAAGCGTGAAGCGGTCTTCCATCTCACCGCGCACGTGGCCTATCCCCTCCTCCTGCTGCTGGGCGCGATGCTCTTTCCCACGGCGGTGCTTCGTTCCGAACTGCGCTCTTCCGCGGTCATGGCGGTCGATCTCGTCATCCTTGCCTCGACGACCCTTTCGATCGCCGCCTTCTATCTGACGGCCGAGGGGAAAGAGCGCCGGCCGTGGTGGAAGACCCTCCTCTTGCTCCCCCTCCTCATGGCCTTCGGGATCGGCATCTCGGTGAACAACAGTCGGGCGGTCCTCGACGCGCTCCTGGGGGGGCGGGGAGAATTCGTACGAACCCCCAAGTTCGGACCGGAGACGAAGAAAGCGTCGCTGGCCCCCACCTCCGTGGGGGTACGGCGGGCGTACGTGGAACTGGGAATGCTCGCCTACCTCTCGGCCGGCGCCCTCTACCTTGCAGGACGCGGAGAGTGGTTCGCCCTCCCCTTCCTCCTCCTCTTTCTCCTCGGCTTTCTTCTCGTGGTCCTGCATCTCATCCCGACGCGATGGAGGCTTGCCCCCATCATCCTGGCAACATGGAGGAAACGACGCGATGGCAAGACTTGAACGTTCGATCGTCGTCAAAACCCCGCGGGAAAACCTCTTCGAGGTGATCACCGATTTCGAACGCTACCCCGAATTCCTTCCGGAGATCAAGGAAGTCACGATCCTTTCGGCCCGAGGTTCCTCCTACGAGGTGGAATTCCAGGTGGAGTTCGTCCGACGCTTCACCTACACGCTGGCGCTGAAGGGGGAGCCGCCGGAGAGACTCCGCTGGACGATGATCTCCGGAGATTTCAAGAAGAACGACGGCGGCTGGCTCCTCAAAGCCCGCTCCGACTACGAGACGGAGGCGATCTACGACATCGATCTCGACATCGGCTTCCGCGTTCCGGCAACGATCACGAAGAAGATCACGGAGTTCAGCCTCCCCGCCACGCTCAAGCGTTTCAAGGAACGCGCGGAGATGCTCCTCTCCGAGGAGATGACGATCGTTCCCGATTGATCGGG
>CAZTSL010000039.1:0-8075 GCA_964616915.1 uncultured bacterium | reverse complement strand
TCAGGCAGAGGCCGCTTCGAGGGGGAGCCAGCCCTTGAGCTTGCGCATCCGGAAGGCGCCCCAGAGGGCGGCGCCGAGCGCGCCGGCATAGATCGAGTCGGGGTGCGACTGGAGGGTGAGGGGGACACCGATCTCGTCGAGTTTCTCCTGGAGGGCCGCCACGAGTCCCTTGTCGTTGGCCAGCCCCCCCGTGAGTGCCACGACCCCCTCGGCCTTGCAGGCGCGCAGGAGTTTCGCGTAGCGCCCCGCCATCGAGAGGTGGATCCCCTTGAGGATGTTCGGGGGGGTGATCCCTCGGGAGACCATGTTGATCACGTCGGTCTCCGCAAGGACCGCACAGATGCTCGAGACCGTCTCGGGGCGGTCCGCCTGCATGGAGAGTTCACCCACCTCCTCGAGGGTGATCCCGAGATAGCGGACGATATTCTCGAGGAACTGCCCCGAGCCGGAGGCACACTGGCTCGTCATGCTGTAGTTGAGCACCTTGGAGCGGGCATCGATGCGCATCGCGCGGGTGTGGAGCGCGCCGATGTCGAGAACCGCCCGCGCTTCCGGGACGAGGTGGAGGGCGCCGCGGGCATGCGTCGTCATCCCGTAGAAGTGGCCGGTGGCGAAGTCGATGAGATCGCCCTCGCCGGTCGTGGCGATGTATCCGATCTGCCCGCGCTCGACCCCCGCCACGGCCAGGAGACGCTCGAAGTTGTGCTCGATGACGCTCTTGGGGTCACCACGGCGGATCTTGTCGAGCTGGGCGCTGATCTGTTCGAGGAAACGGCCGCTCTTGGCGTCGAAGGTGAGGAGGACCGACTTCACGGAGCTGGAGCCGACGTCAATGCCGGCGGTGTAGACGACGCTGGCCATGGGAGATCTCCTTTTCGATAGCGAGCTGTTCGCCGCGGTGTGCCCGTTCGGCGAAGAGGGCGGCGCCCAGCGCGCCGGTATAGATCGAATCGGAACTGATGTTGATCGTTCGTGGCCCGTAGTTCTCCGCGACGAGTTGCTTGAGCGCCTTGACTGCGGCTTCGTTCTTCGCCACGCCACCGGTGAAGGTGAACTCGTCGTGGATCCCCCCGGAGCGGGCCAGGAGCGACATCGCCCGCAGGATGATCGCCCGGTGGAGCCCTGCCAGGATGTCTTCCCGCCGCTGCCCCATCGCCAGGCGGTCGCGAAGCTCCGCACCGGCGAAGACCGTGCAGGTGCTGTTGATCCGGATCTGGCGTTTCGCCTGGAGGGAGAGGGGGCCCAGTTCGTGGAGACCGAGGTTCATCTCGTCGGCGATGTAGCCGAGATAGCGGCCGCACCCCGCAGCGCACCGGTCGTTCATCTGGAAGTTCGTCACGATGCCGTGGGAATCGACCTGGATCGCCTTCGTATCCTGGCCACCGATATCGAGCACCGTGGCGGTACGGGGAAACATGTAGTGGGCGCCGAGGCCGTGACAGAGGATCTCGGATCGGATATGCTCCTTGGCGAAGGGAAGACGGGTACGCCCGTACCCCGTTCCGATCGTAACGACGTCGTCGATCGGAGTCTCGAGGATCCTCTCGACCATCTCACTCGCCTTCTCCCGGATTCCGGAAGGCTCCTCCGCAAGGACATCGGCGAGCGCGGGACCGATGTTCTCCGCAAATCCGAGGTTCTCCCGGACCGACTCGACGAGGAGGATCGATTTGTCGTAGATGCCGATCAACGCATCGAAGGGGATCGCGTCGCTCGCGCAGGGGGGCTGGCGACGGCAGCGCGCCTCCGCCTTTCGCTGGAAGGAGGCACCCGCGATATCCCGGAAGAAGTCGGAGCGCCGCTCCTGGTCCGCGGCAAAGAGACGAGGTGCCTCGGCCTCCATCTCGTCGAAGATCTCCTCGACGACATCGGTCCATCGCGCCTCCGGTTCCTGTCTCCTCCGCTCCTGGGCGAACTGCAGCGCGTTCTTCCGAAGATGCTTGAGCTGGAACATGTACTGGTAGTAGCGGAAGCGCTGCTCGAGCCGATGCATGAATCGTTCGACGCTCCCGGCGAAGGCAGGGTCGCTGCGGATCGCCTTGGCGAGCATGCTGAAGCGGGCATTCACGAAGGCTTCCGATTTGGCGATGTGGCAGGCGACGCCATAGTTGCTCCGGCTGTTCGTGATCCCCCGCCCGACGATCCTGAGGTGCTCGTCGAGGATGATCGCCTTCGTCGTCGTGGAGCCCAGATCGATGCCAACGAAACACTTCATGCGACAATCCCTTCCATCCGTTTCTGGTCGATCATCTGAAAGTACGATTCGAGGCGGTTCTTGATGTTCGCCCCGGAGAAGTAGCGGGGATCGACGAGATCGGTCTCGATGAAGCCCCCCGCGATCCCGGTGCGTTCTTCCAAGGTCCGCATGATCATGAGCTGGCCGGCGGAGAAGCTGTTGCAGCTCTTGATCGAGTTGATGAGGAAACCGTCGGCGTGATACTCCCGGATGTAGTGTTCGAGGAGATCGACGCGGGCGGGGAGGTTGAGGTTCGTGTAGCAGCCCAGGCAGTACTCGGCGAGACTCTCGAGGGGGTGGTCGGGGTCATGCCGGAACCCCCGGTCGTAGAGCCCCCCGACCTTCGTGTAGGTCGAGGCGACACAGACCGCGCCCTCCTCGTAGAACATCTCCCAGAACTCCCGGAAATTCGTCCAGTTCGGGGGGCCTTCGACGACGAGGCGGTAGCGCTCCTCGTTGAGCGTGCCCCCCGGCGTGACGGGACCCTGTCCCGCGGCGATCCGGCCGGCGACCTCCCGCTTGAGAAGATCGTAGTACTCGACGGCGTCCTCGGTGCCCCGGAAGGCGGTGAAGAGGGGGCCGATGTAATAGACGCCGCCGAACCAGGCATCGATCGGGGAGGGACGGTTCTTCCCCTGCTCGAGGACCCAGACGAGGTCGTCTTCGGCCCTCCGGGAATTGCGCAGGAGTTCGCGCAGGCGGTCCTCGTCGAACTTCTTGCCGGTCACCGCTTCGAATTTCGGGATGACCTCCTCTTCGAGCTGCCGGACGATGTAGTCCTTCATGTGGTCGGTGATCTTGCCGTCCCCCTGGTAGGGGACGTGGAGCATCGCCACGGGACAGTGGTACTCCTGGCGCAGCAACTCGAACCACTTCATGAAGGTGAAGCAGCCCGTGTAGGAGAGGAGGAGGAGATCGGGGGGGGGAATCTTCATCCCGGTGGGGCCGATGTTCCCACTTCTCGCCATCCCGATGTCACACTTCACGTAGGTGCAGACATCCTCGGAGTGACCGACCTTCTCCGCCTCGTTGATGAAGGTTCCCGACTTCTTTCGCATCCCCGATTGCAGGGCGTTGATCTCTGGGTAGACGGGGAGGACGTCGAAGGAGAGCATCAACTCCGTGAGGTTGCCCGGGACGAAGGAGTAGACGACCTTCTTTCCCAGTTCCGCGGCATGGGCGAGTTGTTCGTAGTGGCCGGCGAGCATGTACTTCTGCTTGAGCATGCTCATGTCCTTGAAGACTTCTTCCTGCTCCTGTCCCTTGGGCTTCATGTCATGTCTCCTGGCAGCGGTTCATCGGATGCTTTGCTTTGGGAAGCGGGGCGTGTCCCGTTACGGTTGTGCGGCGATATCGTCGCTCTCCTCCCCCCAGAGTTTGATCGAGTCACTGAAGGTTCCGGTCTGTTCGCGGATGACCTGGAACTGGCCGGTGTTTTCGGCATATTTGAAGCTCGTGTAGGGGATGCCGGCCCGATCGAGGGCCCCCTGGAGCATCGGTTGGTCGAGGAGGGCCGGGTCGCAGAAGCTCGGCGCGCAGAAGATCACCCCTTCCGCTCCGGTCTCCTCGATCCGTTGGAGGAGGGCTTTCCCCTTCTCCTCCGACTCGCTGTAGCGCACCGCAGCCTCCCGCGACTGGTGCAGGAAGGCCATCACGAGGGCTTCGATCGGATCGCCCGAGGTGGAGATGTCGCCGACGATCCAGCGGGTACCGAGGATGAAGTCGTCATCGACGAGGTAGCATCCCGATCGTTCGAGCGTCTGGACGAGACCAAGGGGGGGCTGCTCGCAGAAGGCACCCACGACGATGATCCGGCTCTTGTCTTTGATCGGGCGCTCCTGCGTCTCCACCCACGCAAGGTAGTCCTGGATCATCGCCGTATGCGCCTCCACGGGGAGGAGGTTCGCCGCACGGGTGAGGAGGTAGACCTCCGAGGCGGGGAGCTTCCAGGGGGATTTCGCCCGGCGGTCGTAGAGTTCGTTCATCCAGCGCCGGTGCTCGTTGTAGGTCTCGATGCTCTCACGGAGCCGATCGTCCGTGATCTTCTCCCCGCCGAGCGCCTCGAGATCCCGCCGCAGCCCCTCGAGTTCGAGGCGGTAGAAGCGTCCGCCGATCTCGGGATCGAAGTTCTGCGGCAGGTCGAGGTAGCGGACGTATTTCTCGGGGAATTGCAGCTTCCACATCCCGGAGAGGTTACGAACGACATCGCAGATCGAGGGGAAGAGCATCCCATCGATGCAGTCCATCCGGCCGCTGATGCCCAGTTCGATCACGCTGCGGGGGATGTGGCAGATGTAGGACTGGAAGAAGGCGTCCCCCCGGATGATCTCGAGCTGATCGCCCCCCCCGACGATTCCGACGGGGAGCATGCCGGCCGCATGGATGATCTCACGGGGGACATAGACGGGCATATGCCCGATCGCCAGTCTTCCGGGGTGCGCTGCCTTCCACGCCCGCACCGAGGAGAAGGTCACATCGTAGTAGAGATCCTCGCAACGCTGGATGATTTCGGATTCCGGCACTGTTACCCTCCTTGACGACGTTGGCGCCCCTCCCCCGGGAAGCGGTTCGTGGGAACGTGGCAGAACGATGGGACGCTCCTCAGCCTCAGGCATCCTTCCAGACCGGTTTTCGTTTCTCGAGGAACGCCTCGATCCCTTCCCGGGGGTCGTGGCACGCCATCAGCTCCTCGAGGTAGAGCTTCTCGACAGGAACGAGGGAGTCCTCGAGCCGGCGCACGAAGTCGTGACGCACGGCCCGGAGCGCATGGCGGAGTGCGACCCCGCTCTTGGGGAGGAGTTCGGTCTCGATGAAGTGGCGTGCCGCCTCGCCGGGGTCGGAGGCGACATGATGCACGAAGCCGTGCTTCCAGGCTTCCTCCGCCGAGAGCCGATGCCCGGTGAGGCAGAGGTGTTCGGCGAGGGGTTGCCCCAACTTGAGGGGAAGCACGATCGAGGCCACCGGCGCAAAGACGCCGAGTTCGATCTCCGGTTGCCCGAAGGAGGCCCCATGATCCGCAAAGATCCAGTGCGAGAGGGACACGAGTTCCATCGCCCCCCCGAGGCAGAGACCACGAACCACGGAGACGACCGGCAGGGGGAGGCGCGCGAGACGCAGGATCGTGGCATGGAAGCGGGGAAGCATCTCCTCCACCGCGCCTGGCCGGTGCTCCGCCACACTGGCCCCGAAGGAGAAGTGGGGTCCGGTGGCATCGAGGAGGAGGCACCGGACCGAGGCCGCCCCCTCGAGGGCATCGAAGGCGTCGTTCATCTCGGAGAGCATCGCCATGTCGATGACGTTGCCCTTCGGTGCATTGAGCGTGATGCGGAAGATCTTTCCTTCCGCCTCGAAGTGGGTCTCGATCTTTGGCATTGTCCTCCCTCCTTACGCCTCCCCCCCCGTTGATCGTCCCTGTGGGGTCGTTAATCCTTTTTCGGCATGACCGCGGTGATGAGGTCGTCCGACCACGTTTCTCCACGGGCGAGTCTGCGCCGCAGTTCGATGAAGTCCACCTCCCGTGCCCCCTTCTTCCCTTCGTTGAAGGCGCGGAAGCCGGCCTTGGCCTCGGTGAGCATGTTGAGGCCGAGCCACTCCCGATTCGTCTCCCGGTTGCGGTCCCAGTGGAGGAGCTTGTGTTTGCGCACGGAGCCGATCGTCTTCGTGAGGCAACCGGGGAAGGTCATCATGAGGGAGGTGATCATCGCCTCCACCCGTGCGTCGAGGGGGGAGAGATCGATCGTTCCGGAGGCAAGCATCGCTTTCCCTTCGGCCAACGCTTCACCGGTCTTCATCTCTCCATAGACGATTCTCCCCCCCTCCAGCCAACGGTCGGTGATGACGAGCGGATTCGGAATGAAGCGGCCATCGACCCGAAGCACGGGCACGACATCGGTGATGAGACCGAGCCGCAACGCCTTGTATGCGCTCCACGGCTCGCAGAGCGTGCAGCTGAGCATCGCCTGCTCCACACCGACGAAGAGGGGGAGGAAATCGGTCGAGCCACCGTCGGGTGCGGAACCGTGGCGGGGACCGGCCTGGCCGAAGCGTGCCAGATCGGAGGCGATCGAGAAGTCACAGGCCATCCCGATCTCCTGTCCGCCGGCGATCCGCATTCCATTGACGCGGCAGATCACCGGTTTGTCGCAGTGGAGGATCGCGGTGACCATGTCGTTGAAGAGCCGCATGTACTGCCGGTACTCTTCGGGGCGCCCCGCATAGTATTCCGCGTATTCCTTCGTGTTCCCGCCGGTGCAGAAGGCCTGGTCCCCCTCACCGGTGAAGACGACCGCCACGACGTCCCGCTCGTTCGATGCCTTCCGGAAGGCGAGGATGATCTCCTTGACCGCCTGCGTCGTGTAGGAGTTGAGTTGCTTCGGGTTGTTCAAGAAGATCCAGGCACTGTAGAGCCCCTCGACCGGTTCGCCGTTGGGCCCCTTGCAGGGCCGCCGTTCGTAGCGGATCTCCCGGAAGGTCGCTTCGGGGACGAGATCGTGATTTCTCCAGGTCGTCATTGCTCCTCCTTACGCGAAATCGGGAATCAGTACGGGACGCTTCGTGATGAGTTGCTCGTGCAGCTTCGGGAAGACCTCGTTGATCTCGCTCATCGGATGGGACTCGACGAAGGGGGCGATCTTCACCTTCCCGGCAAGTACGAGGGAGAGGACCTCGGGGTAGTGGCGGGGGTGACATCCCCAGTTCCCCCGCGCCGTGGCGTCGAAGGCCATCAAGCGGCTGAGCGGAATGCAGACGTCGCTTCGGGTGTAGCCCACGACCCCGAGATAGGCGCCCGGGCCGAGGAGGGAGAAGGCGAGTTCCTGTCCCGCCGTGGTGCCGCTCGTCTCGAAGATCTTCCAGCGGGTCGTGGGCAGCCCTTCTGCCTTGGCATGCGCGATGATCCGCTTCTTGACGCTCCGGTGGTCGAGATCGCGAACATCGATCGTGAAGCGGGCACCGAAGTGGGCGATCCGGTCGAGCTTGAGCGGTGAGACGTCGAGGGCCACGACGTACGCGCCGAGGGCCGCGGCCAGCTGGACACCGAAACTCCCGACCCCCCCCACCCCGACGAAGATCGCCAGGTCCCCCTCCCGCAGACCACTCCGCACGATCGACTGGTAGGGGGTGGTGACCGCGTCGGCGATCACGCTCAGTTCCGCCAGTCCAACGCCCGAGGCTCCGATCGTTTCTCCTTCGCCCTCCTGTTGCGTCTCCACGAGGCAGAGATCCCGGCCTGGGACGACGAGGTGAGAGGCGAAGCCGCCGTCGATGTCACTGCCGGGGAAGACCTGTCTGGGACATATGGACCCGAACCCATCCCGGCAGAGGTCACATTCCCCGCACGGCATCACCGCCGGCACGATGACGGATCGTCCGACGAGGGACTCGAGCGTGTCGTCTCCCGCTGCAACGACGCGCCCGCTCACCTCATGGCCGAGTGTGATCGGAAGGCCGCGACGTGTGGGTACTCCCTGGTAGTAGAAACCGAGATCGGTGTGGCACACCCCGCAGCCGGCGACCTCCACGAGGACCTCCCCCCCCTTCAAGGGAGGGGGGGGCGTCTCCCGCCGTTCAAGCGGCTTGCCCCGTTCCACGAACACCCATCGCACGATTCGTTCCGGAAACCCTGTTCCCGCCATCTCGACCTTCCTTGCATCTGCACGCAGAGGCAGCCCCCTCCTCGGGACACACCCCCGCCGGGATCACCCGTTGCGGTGGAAAGATCGCGGAGCCCGGAAAGCCATTCGTCGGAGATCGTGGATCTCCCGAAGGAAAGGCGCAATCACCTACCCGATTACCTTATAACACAGCCACGCCTTTCGGTCAATGGAAGGACCGGGACAAT
>CAZTSL010000038.1:15537-34684 GCA_964616915.1 uncultured bacterium | reverse complement strand
GGGGGGGACGCCGTGGAGGAGGGGGCTCCTCGTCTTTCTCCGCGCCTCTTGCTCGTGGCCTCCTTCCTCTCGGGGCTCGCCGCCCTGGCCTACGAGACGCTCTTCTTCCGTGTCCTCTCGATCATGCTTGGGGACACGATCTTCGTCTTCGCGGTGATCCTGATCGTCTTTCTGCTCGGCATCGGGCTCGGTTCCGCCCTCTTCACGCGCCGTGCCGACCGGATCGAGCATCCCGAGTCGTGGTACATCCTCTGTCAGGGGATCGTGGGGGGGGCGATCCTGGCGGTGATCCCCTTCCTCGACCGGCTCCCCGTGGTCTATCTCGGGATCGTGGCCCTCTTCGAGCGAAGCATGCCGGGAATCCATCACTCGTGGAAGTTCGTCAACCTGGTGAAGCTGATCGTCTGCGGGATGCTCCTCATCGTTCCGACGCTCCACATGGGCGCGGCCTTTCCGCTCCTGGGGCGGCTCTACGCCCGGTCGGCGCGTCACCTCGGCCGGGATATCGGGGAGATCTACCACTGGAACACGCTCGGGGGGATCGCCGGTTCCTTCCTGGCCGGTTTCCTTCTCCTGCCCCTCGTGGGCTCCCGCTGGGGGCTCCTCCTGACGACGTGGGTCACCTTCGCGATCGCCCTCCTCCTCCTCCTTGCCCTCGGGAAGCGCAAGAGCGCGCTGGCAACCGCGGCGGCGATCGGCGTCTTCTTCGTGGCGGCAAGTCTCTCCCCCTGGGACGTCATGCGGATGCATGGCCAGGTCTTCCTCCACTACGTGGACTTCGGATCGTTGGGAGGCGAAGGGAAACAGGATCCTGGCGGGCAAGAACCCCGAAAGCGGGGGGAGGCCCTCCCCACCGGCGAGGGGAAGACCTCCCCGGCCACAGCAGACCGGACAAGACGCTTTCGGGTCCTCTACTACGACGAGGGAATCACCACGACCGTCCTCGTCACCGGCGACGAGAAGGACCTCCAGATCCACATCGGCAGCAAGGTGCAGGCCACGACCTACTTCGACGACCTGATCAACCAGTACCTCCTGGCACACCTGCCGATGCTCCTGCACGAGCAGCCCAAGCGTGTTCTGGTGACCGGGCTCGGGGCAGGAATCACGCTCGGCTCCGTGGCGCGCTACGGGAGCGTGGAACGAATCGATCTCGTCGAGATCTCCCGCAACGTGATCCCCGCGGCCCGCCGGTTCGCCGCGATCAACGGCGACGTCCTCGACGATCCCCGCCTGCGGATCATCATCGCCGATGGGCGCAACTACATGCTCGCCACCGACGAGACCTACGACGTGATCACGACCGATGCCTTCGACCCCTTCCAGACGGGGACGGCGAGCTTCTACGCGGTCGATTATTTCAAGGCCAGCCGCGCCCACCTCGCCCCGGGGGGGGTCTTCTCCCTCTGGTTGCCCCTCACCTCCCTCACCACGGAGTACAACAAGGTGATCCTCCGCTCCCTGGCCGAGGCCTTCGAGCATGTGAGCGTCTGGGCGATCGGACCGCAATGTATCCTCGTCGGCACGGATCGTCCCCTCTCGATCGATGTGGCGGCCTTTTCCCGACGTTTCCACGAACCTGCCGTGGAAGCGGAGTTGGCCCGGGTTTCGCTGCGGGAACCGGAGACGTTGATCGCCTTCCTCTCGTTGACGGAGAAGGGGCTCCCTCCCCTCGTGGCCGGGGTGCCCCTCAACAGGGACGATCACCCGATCCTCGAGTTTTCCGCCGCGCGCAACCTCACGCTCCCCACGATCGGGGAGAACCAGGCGTTCCTTGCCGGCGTGCGGGAGGGTTTTGCCGGGGAGTTCATGCGCATCTTGATCCCTCCCCCCGACGATCCCGACTTCCCCGAGCGGATCATGCGGCGCTACACGATCGTCACCGAAACGCTCCACGCTCTGGCTGCGCTCAACGAGGGGGACTGGGAGGGGGCCGAACCCCACTTCGAGCGAGCCTTTGCGCTTTCTCCCACCGACCCCTATCTCCGCCGGCTCTTCGAGGTCTCCGCAGGCCGGATCCTCGAGATGTACCGCGAGCGGGGGGATCGAACGATGAGCCGCCGCATCGCCAAAGCGATGAAGCGCCATCTCCCTGAAGGGGTCCAGAATTGACAATTCCGATGGATGTGGTATAGTACGATCGTCGAAAGAGGGGATTTTTACAGTGGATGCCGCCCGAACGAAAGAACAGACTGTCGGTCGGAAAAGGGTGAGAAAAGTAAGGATCTGAGCAAGATGTCGAAGAAGAGACGGGAGAACTCGGGGCCATCGGAGGGCCGGGACCATCTCGATACCTCCCCCCCCGCCGAAGAAACGACCTCCCATGACGCCTCCGAGGAGGAGGAAGAGAAGACGCGGCTCTATGTCCTCCCCACCACCGGCGCGGAAGATCAAGACGACCTCCTCACCAGTGAAAGTGCGGAGCCGATCGATTTCGACGAAATCCAGGTGGAACCGCTCGGGGAAGAGATCGATACGTTCGTAGAGCCCGCCCCGGAGGAAGCGGATACCTCGAGCCGTCAGGCCGCTCCCCCGACCGGCGGATTCCCCACGGAAGACAGCACGATCACCGATGGCTTCCTCGACGAGAACCCATTCGATTCGAGCCCTCCCCACGCTCCCGCCTTCGACGACGAATCGGAAGACGACTCCGAAAAGACCGTTCTTCTCCACGACGCCTTCTCCGCGGTGGAGAAGGGAGAGATCACCGACAGCTTCCAGGAGATCAACCCCCGGGACTACGGCCGGATTCAATACACGGACAAGAACGGACAGATCCATGAATTCATCCTCGACAAGGAACGCTGTAAGGTTGGACGATTCGACGACAGCGAGATCTATATCCCAGATGAGTCCGTCTCGAGGAACCATGCGGAGATCGTGATCGAAGGACCGAACTTCTTCATCAACGATCTCGGTTCCCTCAACAAGACCCGGGTCAACGGCAAGGTCGTCAAGGCGCGCCGGGCGCTCAAACACCGGGACAAGATCGCCTTCGGCGACGTGGAGGCGCTCTTTCTGGCCCCCGGCTACGACGAGGACGCCGCTGCGCCGAAGGTAAAACGCTCGATGGGGCCGATCGACCGCAAGATGCTCGCCGGGGGGGGGGTGGTGCTCGCGCTGGTCATGGCCTTCTCCATCTATCTCTCCCGAAAGCAAATCGACGTGGACCAGTACAAGATTCCGGAGTCGGCTTCCGGGAGGATCGCGCAGAAAACCGACGAAAAGCCCCGGCAGGATCCCAAACAGCTCCTCATCCAGGTCAACAACCTCTATGAGGAGGGGAAATGGGACCAGGCGTTGACCCTCCTCGACGATATCCAGCGCAACTATCCCCCCTACGCTGCGGAGGCGGCCAACTACATCCAGCGGATCCAACTCGAGAAGGAGAACGAGCAGAAGCTCCAGATGGCCAATGCGCTGATCCAGGACGAATACTACGAACCGGCGCTCAAGATTCTCCGGGAGATCGATCCCTCCTCCCGGGCTGCGGCCTCCGCAAACTATCTCATCGCAGAAGTCGAATCGAACGCGAAAGTCATCGAGGAGCGCAAGAAGAAGGAAGAGGCCGCAGGACTCGTGGCTCGGGGAGAGAAGGCCTACAAGGCCAGACGCTACCGGCAGGCCAAGCGGCTGGCCGACAAGGCGCTCTCCCTCGTCCCCGACGATGCCGCAGCCCTCGATCTCCAACAGCGGGCCGCGGATCGGCTCGCCCGGATCCGACGAACGAGGAAACCGTCCCGGAAAGTCGAGACGGCCTCCACCCCGAAACCGAAGAAGTCGAAACCCTTCCCGGAAAATATCGAGGACCCGGAACTGAAGAAGCTCTTCTTCCAGGGCCTCGATCTCTACTACAAGGGCGAGAACGACAAGGCCGTCACCTTCTTCCTGAAGCTCTATCAGGCCAGGCCAAAGGAACTCGTCGGTCAGAAAGCGGCGGAATACGCGAAAAATATCCGCACCGTCAAGGAGAACACCCTCCTGGGAAAGCGCTATCTCAAAAAGGGGAACTTCGAGAAAGCCGCAACCTACTTCGGACGGGCCTACGAGGCGGACGCAAAGATCTACGGGCATGAGTCGGGAAAGCAGTACACAAGCCTGCGGGAAGCCTACATCATGGCACTCGTCCACTATGCCGACTACCTCTTCGAAGTCGGAAAGTTTCCCCAGGCCAAGAAAACGTGGGACAAGGCGCTACGCCTCGACCCGACGAATCTGAAAGCCAAGGCCGGGATCGCCAAGCTCGAGGTGCGCGCCAAGGAACGGTATCAGGCCGCCTATCTCCTGGCGGACACGGACCCCGAGGCCGCGGTCCGTATCTGGCAGGAGATCCTCTCGATCGTCGATCCCTCCAACGAGTACTACCAGAAAGCCCAGGATCGGCTCAAGCGAATGCAATGATCTCTCGAGTCGGGAGGACGCAAAACGATGGTGGGCTACCTTCCCCTCTACTTCCTTCTCCTCGTGACGAGCGCGCATCGAGTCCCCCCCCACGACAATCTCAACGCCACGCTCTGGATGTCGCACGCTGCGGAGTACCGGATGGTCGTGCGCGAGATCTATGCCGCCGCGCAAAGATCCCTCGACGCCGCGCTCGCCGATCCGACGTGGCATGCGGCGCTCGAGCAGGGAGAGGATGCCGCCGGCCTTCCTCCCGCGATCATCGTGGACATCGATGAGACGGTCCTCGACAATACCCCCTATCAGGCCCGTCTCGTCCGGGAAAATACCACCTATTCTCCGGCATCGTGGCAGCGGTGGGTGAGGGAGGCCCGGGCCCGAGCGCTTCCCGGCGCCAAAGCGTTCCTTCAGTATGCCGCCGGGCGTGGGGTACGCGTTTTCTACGTCACGAACCGGGATGCCCAGGTCGAGGAAGCCACGCGCAAAAATCTCGTTTCCGAGGGGCTTCCCCTTGCCGAGGGGGAGGACACCGTCCTGACCCGTCACGAGCGGGAGGGATGGGGCTCGGACAAGACGAGCCGGCGCGCCTACGTGGCGCAGCGCTACCGGATTCTCCTCCTCCTGGGGGACGATCTCAACGACTTCGTCTCCGGAGCGCGCACTTCCCCTTCCGAGCGTCTCTCCCTGGCCCGTCGCCACGAAGACGCATGGGGCTCGAAATGGTTTCTTTTCCCCAATCCCACCTACGGATCGTGGGAAGGCGCCCTCTACGACTTCGAGTACCGGCGCCCGACGGAGGAGAAACGCCTGAAGAAACACCGCTACCTCCTCGATCGTCCCCTCCCCGAATGACCGACTCGCTCCCGCAGGTCGGTGGCCTCATGAGTCGAGCCGGGGGATCTGGTCTTCGATCGAGGTGAGGAGCCCCCGGAAGTCTTCGGGAAGGGGGCTCTCGTAGCGGTGTTCCTCTCCGGAGAGGGGATGGCGAAACGTCAGGCTCGCCGCATGGAGGGCGGGGAACTTCCGCAGCTCCGAGGGAGGGAGGCGCCGTGCGCCGTAAGCGGCGTCCCCCACGATGGGATGCCCGATTGCGGCGAGATGGACCCGGATCTGATGGGTCCGTCCCGTTTCGAGTGTGAGTCGCAGCAGTGTTGACCGGCTGGCACGCGCGACCACGGTAAAGGAGGTCTTTGCCGGCTTCCCCCCCTGCTGCCGGACCGCTCGCAGATGGGGAGCACGGGGATGGCGGCCGATCGGCAGCTCGATCACCCCACGTTCCGTCGTAACGATCCCCTCCACGCAGGCCAGATAGCTCCGCTCGATTGCCCCAGCCTCCAATTGCGCCGCAAGACGCTGATGGGCATATTCGTGCTTCGCGATCAACACGAGGCCCGAAGTGCCGCGATCGAGGCGATGGACGGGGCGAATCCGCCGCCGCTCCCCCTTCTGCTCGAAGTGGTACGCCACAGCGTTGGCCAGGGTGCGATGCTCCCCCGGCTTCGTCGGATGGATCGGCAAGCCGGCGGGCTTATCGACCACGAGGAGATCGTCGTCCTCGAAGGGGATCGAGAGCGGCATCGCAACGCTTTCGAGATTGCTCTTCTCCGGCGCTGCGATTCGCACGGAGACGACCTCACCGGCGCTTACCCGTCGGACGAGCGCGCAGGGACGGCCGTCGAGGAGGAAGCCGCGGCGCCGGGAGAGGCGCTGGAGCATCCGGCCGGAGATCCCGAGGGGTCCTTTGAGGATTTCGCGGACGGTGCGTCCCTGCTCCTCGGGGGAGACGCGATGCGACAGCCAGCGCTCCCCGCTCCGTCGCGCCCCTTTCCCGCGCCTCATCCGATCGGAAGGCCCTCGAAGTCCTTGAAATCGATCTCTTCCGGCACTGCCTCCGGATTCTCGTATTCCCGTTTCTGGGTTCCGAAGATCCGCCACCCTTCCGCGCGCTTTCGGAGGAGGTAGTTTTCAACGATCGTGAGTTTCTTCTCCTCCCCGAAGGCGAGGGTGGCCTTGTGGAGGACTTCGGCCTGATCCCCATCGATCCGGGACTTGAGGATCTCGCTGGCTTCGAGGTGGAAATGCTCGGGGTTGAAGGTGGTACGCATCTCTCCGACGTAGGCGGCCTTGGAGACGCGCTTCTGCCGGAAGGGGCTCTCTTCGAGGTGGAGGTCGTAGGTGATCGGGAAGTGTCGATCGACGAAGGCGGTCACGTAGGCGCGCACGAGCGCTTCGGGGTCCATCTCCCGGAAGGACTCGAGGGTGGGACCGCCTTCCCCCTCCCCCCAGATCCTCCGGAGCCGCGTTTCTTCATCCTTGGGCAGGCAGCATTTCTTGTACTTCTTTCCACTACCGCAGTGGCAGGGGTCATTTCTACCGACTTTCATCGTTTGCTCCCATTCGATCCAACTCTGGTGCGTACGTCTTCGTGGTGGGCTCGAGGTATTCTCTTTCGCGGCCTTTCGCCCCGAAAGGGGGGCGAAGGGAGGGTCAACGGAAGAAGGAGACAGAGTTGCGGGCGGCATGGGTGACCTGCGTGTTGTAGGTATGGAAGGGGAAAGCCCCGTAGTCGAAGTCTCCGTTTTCCTGGAGGGCGGAACCACGAAGTTCCCAGACGAAGGATTCCCCGCTCGGCAGATCGGAAGGAACGGGGCCGCCGGCCTCCTCGTCCGAGGGAAGGGTGGGAATCGTGAAGCGCTCCTCGCCTCCGGCGGAGAGGATCCGCCAGAGTGTGTTGAAGACGAGTTCCCGGCTCCCCGTATTCGGGTTCGTCACGACATCGATCAGATCGATCTTCGACTGGTAGATGTCGGGATCGGGACTCGGTGGGGTCGTCTGCGTATTCTTCACCCCCACGAAGGTGAAGGTGTTGCCGTTGACCCGCATCGTGGAGGGGGGCTGGAAGAAGTCGCTGAAGGTCTGCGTGCTGTTGCGCGAAATCCCCCGACGGAAGATCACGGAATTCTTGTCCGACCCTCCGTCGAAGTCGCTCGCCGCGACCACGGCGCCGTAGTGGAGGCCGCTATAGACCCCGGTCGCCTCCACCGTCGTCACGACGACGGAGACGGTGCCGTTGGCGTTCGGACAGTCGCTCTCCGTGGCAGGATCGCAAACGGGCGTGAATCCGGTTGGATAGAAGTTCTTTCCGTCGTCGTCGTACATCACGGAGAAGGCCACGGAACTCAAGTTGCGGGGATGGTTACGCTCGTTGACCGTCAGGGTGCCGGACAGCCGGTGCGTGAGGCTGACGTCCTGGTTCACCTGATCACCCGTGACGTCGATGTTCTTCCGGATCCCCGCCTTGTCCGGCGTGATGATCGCCAGGATCTGGGCCACGAACTCGCTGAGGGTCTGGGCATTGTTGAGCAGGGAGAGCATCTGGGTGGCGGAAAGGCTTCCAGCCAGTGCCAGCACATCCGTCACCTTCGGGGTGTACTGGATCTGGATCTTGTAGTCGAGTTCGGGGTAGATCTGCCCCGGCGGAATCGCGGCGTTCCCGGGGAAGGTCGTCTCCTGACCGAGGATCACCACATCCTGGAAGTCGGCGAGCGCGCTGTTGAAGTCGAAGGTCATCAGTTTGTCGATGTCGAACTTCTCGATCACGAAGGCGGCGTAGAGGTTCGCGGGATTCTGGGGGAGGTTCGCGCCGGTCACGTTGCCGCTCACGTTCTGTTCCGGGATGAGACCCCGCACGATCGGCTCGATCGGGATGACGAGATCACTCGAAGGAACGTGGTTGATCGTGAAGAAGACGAAGCCCTCCGCGCCGACCGTGATGTTGAACCTTCCCGAAATCGCGGGATCGATGAGGAGTGCTCGCCCCTGATCGTCGGTAAAGGTGACGTTGTTTGCGAAGGGATCGCCCAACGCATCGCCGACCATCACGAAGGCCTCCTCGAAGGGCGCGCCGTTTCGGGCGTCGATGACCCGAACGGTGACATGCCCGTCGGCCGGGCATCCGCCGATCCCTCCCCGCGGGTCTGCGGGCGCCTCGGAGCGGATATCCGCGGTGGGAAGCTCGGTCGTCACGCCGTTGGCCGTGACCGACACGCGGATCGTCGCAGCAAAGGCCACGTCCGCGGCCTGGAGGATCCTCGTATAGGTACCGTCTCCGTTGTTGACCACATTCGTGGTGAACGTTCCTCCGCCGGTCTTCGTGATCGACACGTCGAGATCGGGGGGAAGGTAGGCGCCACGGTCATCCTTGGGGGTCACGGTCACGATCGCTTCGGCGAAACCGTTGTGGGCCAGGCAGTCGGAGGAGAGATCGACCTCCGAGGCGCTTTCGCTCACGACGACCGCATCGATCGAGTCGATCGTGAACGATTGCGTGTCCGCCCCCACGATGTTCGAGACGCGCAGCGTGACGTCGAACGCTCCGGTCTGGAGGAGGCCGGGGGTCCAGGTCACGAAACCGCTGTCCGGATCGATCTCCATCCCGACCGGGCCCTCGTCGAGTTCCCATCGGAGGGGGAGTGAGCCGGTGGCTTCCGGCTGGTAGCGGTACATGCCCCCCACGACCGCAGCGGTCAGGGGGGTGGAGACGATCACCGGCGGTTCGAAGACCGTGACGGTGAAGCGTTGTTCCGTGCTCCCGCAGCTGTTCTCGGCCACCAGGACGACGGAGAATTCTCCGGCTTCCTCCGGCGTCCAGGTCACGATCCCGCTCTCCGGATCGACCGTCATCCCGGTGGGGTTTTCGGAGAGACGCCAGGAGATCGGCGAAAGGCCCACCGCGCCGGCCGGATAGGTGTAGGTTTCCCCGACCGAGGCGATCGTGGGGGGCGTCGTCGTGATTGCCGGCTCACAGGCGAAAACCTCGATCTCGAAGCTTTGGGTGTCGCGGCCGAACTCGTTCTCGACCGCGAGGGTGACCCCTTGCGTCCCGATCTGGCCGCTCTCGGGCGTCCAGGTGATCCTTCCGCTCTCCGCATCGATCGTCATCCCCTCCGGCGCCTCCTCGAGGCTCCAGGTGAGGGGTGGCTGGCCGACCGCGGCCGGCTCGTACGTATAGAGGATGCCCACATAGGCTTCGGTGGGGGGCGTCGAGGTGATCCCGGGACGGGGGACATCGACCCGGATCGTAAAGGCCTGGGTATCCTCTCCGAATTCGTTCGTCACCGCGATCTCGACGTCGAAGTTCCCCGTTTCCGGCGGGGTCCAGTCGATCGTGCCGGTCTCGGCGTCGATCGTCATCCCCCCATCGGGGGGAGACTGCCGCAGCGTCCAATTCAGGGGTGGGGTTCCGGTCGCCTCTGGCGTATAGGTGTACGGGAAGTTCTGGAGGGCGTCGGTGGGGGGCGTCGAGGTGATCACCGGTGCGAATCCCTGCACCGTGATCGTATATTCCTGGACCGCCGTTCCGAAGGCGTTCGTGGCCGTGATCGCAACCTCGGCGCTCCCCACCTCCTGGGGCGTCCAGGTGACGAGGGCCCGGACTTCCCCTTGAGGGCCGGTGGTCAGTTCCGTGACCGGGCTGAGTTCCATCCCTTCGGGGAAGGTCGTCAATTCGAGCGTGATCGGTGTAGCACCCGTGACGACAACCTCGTAGGCGTACGTCTCCCGCACCCCCGCTTCGGTCAGGGGCGTCGAGGTGAAGAGGGGAGGGGAGGGGGCCTGGACGGTTACGGTAAAGCGTTGCCGGGCGGTCGCGAAATCGTTCGTGGCAAGGAGGATGACGTCGTGGGTCCCGATATCCTCCGTCCTTGGCGTCCAGGTGACGACGCCGGTGACGGAATCGACGCTCATGCCGACCGGCGCTTCGTCGAGGGCCCAGGTGATCTCGGGCGCACCGGTGGCCTCGGCGTCATAGGTGTAGAGGATGCCGACGAATCCCTCTTCCGGCGGCGTCGAGGTGATGACCGGTTCTGCGGCGAAGGCGTCGATCGTGAGTTCTCTCGCGTCCGCGCCGAGTTCGTTCGTGACCTGAATCGTGAAGGTATGGGTTCCGATCTGGTCTGAGGTGGGCGTCCAGGTGGCCAGACCGGTATCACTCTCGATCGTCATCCCCTCCGGCGCGCCTGCCAGGGACCAGATGAGGGGCGGCGTTCCGATCGCTTCCCCCTGGTAGGACCATTCGAATCCCACGATCGCGTCGTCTGCGGTATCGGGGGAGGTGATCTGCGGCGCGCGCGCCGAGACGTTGACCGTGAAGCGTTGCGTATCCGTTCCGATCGGGTTCGTGGCCACGATCTCGACCTCGTTGTCCCCCATCTCATCGACGCTCGGAATCCAGGTCACGAGACCGGTCTCTGCATCGATACGCATCTCCTCTGGGGAACCTTCCCCGAGGGAGAAGGTGATCGGCGGCGTCCCCTCCGCGGTTACCTGGTATTCGTACGCTTCGTTGGCGAACGCCTGGGTGACCGGATCGGAGGTGATCGCCACCGGGCGACCGGAGACGACGATCGAGAAACTCTGGCTGTCCGAACCGTCGAGGTTGCGTGCTTCGAGTTCGACGGGGTGTTCCCCGAGTTGATCGGGGCGCGGAGTCCAGGTGACGCGCCCCTTCCCATCTTCCGTCCGTTCGACGGTCATCCCCTGGGGAGCGGTGAGGAGCGTCCAGGTGATCGGCTGGCGCCCGGTCGCTTCGGCCAGGTAGGTGTATACTTCCCCCTCCATCGCTTCCCCCGGTGGGGTCGAGGTGATCTGCGGCGGTTCCGGGGTGACGACCTCGATCTGGAAGTCCTGGGTATCGCTCCCGTTGTCGTTGCTCGCCTCCAGGCTCACATCGTGCGTGCCGAGTTGTTCCTCGGTCGGACTCCACGTGATGCGTCCCGTCTCCCCATTGATCCGCATCCCCTCGGGTGCCGTAAGGAGGCTCCAGGTGATCGGAAGGTCTCCCTCCGCGGTCGGCTCGTAGACGTAGAGCTGGCCCAGCACCACGCTCTGCGGCGGGGTCGAGGTGATCTGGGGGGGATTGCCCGCCCGGACCACGATCGTATAGCTCTGCCGATCGACGCCGAAATCATTCTCCACGGAAATGCGGACACTATTGTCGCCCAGCTGATCTTCCGTCGGCGTCCAGGTAACCTGGCCCGTCGAGGCATCGATCGACATCCCATCCGGAGCGATCACGAGAGACCATGTGAGGGGTGGGGTGCCACTGGCCTGCGGCGTATAGACGTATTCCTTCCCCACCGTGGCCACGGTGGGCGGGTCGGAGAAGATGTCGGGAACCTCCCCTTCGACCGTGGAGGGCTGCACCGAGGAGGGGGCCGTCTCTGGTCCCGTGAGGGCGGTCGATCCTGCGCCGCCGGTCGTCCCGGCGGCCGTCTCCACGTTGCCGTCGCCGCCACCGCCGCCGCATCCATAGACCGTCGTTACGAAGGCGAGCATCATGACCAGACATGCCAACGCTCTGTTCCGCATCCATTTCTCCTTGCGCATCCGATGCAACGGGGTCTGCATCTTCGGGAAGCCCCTTCCGCCGCGAACGGAGGATCGTTGGAGAGATCCCTCCTGCTTTCACCGATCGAGGGGGGTGACCGGAAATCGCCCCACTATAACAGAGCAGAAGGTTTTTTTCAAGGAGTACGGCGCATCCCACACGATCGATCCATGAAACCCACCCGGAACTTTTTCGCACTTCGCCGGCTTGCGCCAGCACGGCAGGGAAGTGGGGTGGAGGGAGGGAGGGAGGGGAGAGGCGAGGCGGGAGGAGCGTCCAACCTAGAACCCCAGCCTGCCGGCAGACGGGTCAACCCCTCACGGAATCTCCCTCAAGGGAAAATGCGATCGCCCTGGGTACGCCGCCGGGTGAGGAGCGCGAAGTCGTGCGAAGTGAGACTACGGGTCTCCTGGACGAACCAGAACCATGCATGGTCGGGGTCCCGCTCGCGGAAAGCATCGAGACGGCGGCGCAACGCGGCGTCGAGAACGACCGGATCGTCGAAATAGATCTCCACGTCGCTCAACCGGAAGAGCCAGGAGTAACTTTTGCTGGGGGGGATCTTGCGGTGCGTCTTGCGTTCCGGAGGCGAGGCGACCCTCGCATGGGCTACGATTCCCCGATGGGCGACGTGGAAGCAGATCTCGTCCCCAGGCTTGATCCGGGTGCGTCCCGGACTCCGTTCGTGGATCGCATAGATCTTCGCCTTGGCAAGAAGGGTCTGCACGAGGTCTGCCACACGCTCCGGGCCGTCGGTGTACACAGGGGTCAGCCAGTAGTGGGATTCGCCCTCCCCCCCCTCGACGGAAAGGGGCTGCGCGATCCGCGGTTCGGAGATCAGTCGGGTCATCAGCGCAATCGTCGGTTCGATCGAAGGGTTGAGCGGCTGCAAGATCGCCATCACGTCGTCGTGGTCGATGTCGTATTCCGCCATGAACTCGGCGAGGGAGAGGAGGGAAGGGATCGAGACGATCCGGAACTGGTGGTTCCGGTGTTCCGTGACGAGGGCCTGGGCAAGACGGCCCGATCCCTCCTCTTCCCGCAGGACGTAGAGGCCGATCACGTTGTTCCAGGAGGGGATCCGCTTCTCCACGATGGCGGCTTCGATCGCATCGATGAGGGAACTCGTCTGCGTGAGATCCGCCTCGTCGAACTTGAACTCGATCGCCAGATGGATCCCCTTGTCCATCGACTTCCAATGCCCCTCGAGCATCGGCTGCGTACCGATCCGCTGGTAGCGGCCGAAGGCCGTCTCGAAACCGAGGAAAGTCCCGAGATGATTGACGAGATCGCGCAGTGCGCGTGCGCCCTGTTCGTCGTTGCGGCGCAGGGATGCCTCGATGAAATCGCGGAGTTGCCCGATCTGTCGGACCTGTGCCCCGAGGAAGGCGCGGAAGCGCTCGCGGGGCGTGTCGTTTCCAGGCGTGTCGTCGAGTTCGCCGACGAGGGTGAGGATATCGTCGAGAGGGATGCTCATGGAACCTCCTCGAAGGGTCGGGTTTCCCTTGCGCCCCCCTCTGCCGACGAAGCAACGGCCCGCACGCGGGCGACGATCTCTTCGAGGCGGGCGACGGTATATTCGATCTCTTCGAGGGTATTGCCGCGGCCGAGACTGAAACGGATCGCGCTGCCGACCCGGCCCTCGGGAAGTCCCATGGCACGCAACACGTGCGAAGGGGAGAGCGATCCGCTCGAACAGGCCGAGCCGGAGGAAGCGGCGATTCCGGCCAGGTCGAGGTTGAAGAGGAGACTCTCGCCATCGGCCCCCTCGAAACTGACGTTGAGCGTATTCGGAAGGCGGGCCGTTGGATGGGTGTTGACCGCCACGCCCGGGATCCGGGCGCGCAGGGCCGCCTCGAAGGTGGCCGTGAGCCCCCGGAGTCGTTCCGACTCACGGGTCATCTCCTCGGCGGCAAGCGTGCAGGCCCGCCCGAACCCCACGATCCCCGCGGTATTCTCCGTGCCGGCCCGCCGTTTTCGCTCCTGGCCGCCACCGCGCAGAAGGGGGGCGAGTTTCACCCCCTTGCGCACGAAGAGGGCACCGACCCCCTTGGGGCCGTACATCTTGTGCGCGGAGAGGGAGAGGAGATCGATCGGGATCTTGCGAAGATCGATCGGGATCCGGCCAGCGGCCTGGACCGCGTCACAGTGGAAGAGCGCCCCCGCGGCCTTGACGATTTCGGCGATGCGCTCGATCGGAAAGATCGTGCCCGTCTCGTTGTTCGCGAACATCACGGAAACGAGGCGGGTGCGCCCCGGCACGATCCCCCCTTGGAGTGCGTCGAGGTCGAGCATCCCGCTCCGATCGACGCCGATACGCCGTACCCGGATCCCGCGGGCCTCAAGGGTAGAGAAAGGTTCGAGCACCGCAGGATGCTCGACCGTGGTCGTGACGCATTCGATCGGGCTGCCGGAAAGATCGGGCCCGATCGCTCCGAAGATGGCGAGGTTGTCGCTCTCCGAGCCCCCGGAGGTGAAGACGATCTCGGGAGGAGCGGCGCCCAGGAAGTGGGCGACCGCTTCCCGCGCCGCCGCCACCCCCCGGGCAGCCGCCCGCCCCGCCCAGTGGATGCTCGAGGCGTTGCCGAAGTGGGTCGTGAGATAGGGCATCATCGCTTCGAGGACGGCGGGGTGCAGCGGCGTGGTGGCGTTGTGATCGAGATAGACGCTCGGCATCCGGCTCAATGTTCCGCCGCCTCCACGAACTCCCGGATCTGTTCGGGGAAACGGTCGATATCGATCGGTTTTTCGATATAGCCGTCACAGCCGGCCAGGAAGGCCTTCTCCTTGTTGTGCTTCATGACGTTGGCCGTCAGGGCCACGACGGGGATCTGCTTGAGTTCCGGGGTGTTCTTGAGCTGGGTCGTGGCTTCGTAACCGTCCATCTCGGGGAGGTGGAGGTCCATCAGGATGAGATCGGGTTTTTCGGCCCGGGCGCGTTTCAGCCCATCTTCCCCATCCACCGCGGCGATCACGGTCATCCCCTCGGCTTCGAGCACCCGACGCACGAGGGTCGTGTTCTCGAGGTTGTCCTCGATGTAGAGGATCTTCAGATTCATGCGATCTTCCCGATGTTGCGGATATAGGCGACCCGCGCTTCGTTGCCGGGGCGGGTCATCTCTTCGATGAAGGTTTCGACGATGTCGGGCCGGAACTGGGTTCCGCTGTTCCGCCGGAGTTCCTCGAAGGCTTGTGCCGGCGTTCGGTTCGGCTGGTAGGGGCGGCAGGAGGTCATCGCATCGAAGGCGTCACAGACGATGACGATATGGGTGAGCGTATCGATCTCCTCCCCTTTCAAGCCGTCGGGGAAACCTGTGCCGTCGAGGCGTTCGTGGTGGTGGCGCACGATCCTGGCCGGCTCCCGCAGGAAGGTCAAAGGGCAGAGGATCGCATGACCCACCTCGGGATGCCGGCGCATCTCTTCCCATTCCTCCGCGGTGAGGCGGTCGGGTTTGTTGATGCTGCTCAGGTCGATGACGAGTTTGCCGATGTCGTGAAGGGCGGCCCCACGCTGGAGGATCATGATCTCCTCGGGGGTCAGCTCGAGCTTCTCTCCGACCATCGTGGCGTATTGAAGGACCCGTTCCGAGTGACCGGCCGTGTAGGGGTGCTTCGCTTCGAGCGCCCGCTGGAGGGATTGCATGACTGCCACATAGGTGTTCTCCATCTCCTCCTGGGCCTCGCGGAGCTTACGGTTGGCGACCTCGAGCTGGCGGCGCTGCTCCTCGAGGAGGAGGTTCTTCGCCTCGAGGGCACGGATCTGCTCTTCCAGGCGGGAGACGAGTTTTTCCCGGTATTCCTTGAAGTAGAACTCCTCGACCTTCCGATCGAGTTGTTCGCGCTTCCCCGCGAAGAACTCTTCGATGGCCAACGTGAAGGTCTCCACATCGATCGGTTTGGAGATGTAACCGTCACAGCCGGCGATCAGGGTGCGCTCTCTGTCGCCATGGGTCGTGTTCCCCGTGACCGCTACGATCGGAACATCCTGGAGACCGGGGGTTCCCTTGAGCTTGGTCGTGGCTTCGTAGCCGTCAAGACCCGGGATGTTGATGTCCATGAGGATGAGGTCGGGATGTTCCTCGATCGCCTTCTGGATTCCGGAGAGTCCGTCGATCGCCTCGAGCACCCGGTAGCCTCGATCCTCCAGGAGGCGCCGTACGAGCGCCCGGTTGTCCGAGTTGTCTTCGATATAGAGCACCGATCTGCGCTGCATCGTTCTCGTTTTCCTCGTTCCCTCTGTCCGCATGGTCCCACCTCTTCGAGAGCAAGATCCTCACTTCGATCGGCCTCCGGGCGGCTGCCGGAGGCTTCATTCCTCCCCTTCGGGTTCCTGCTCGATCGGAAGGGTGAAGTAGAAGGAGGAGCCGTGATTGAGGCGGCTCTTTCCCCAGATCCTGCCGCCATGGAGTTCCACGAAGCGTTTGCTGATGGCGAGTCCGAGGCCGCTGCCCCCCTTCTTCCGGTTCATGGCGCCGTCGAGTTGGCGGAACTGGTCGAAGAGTTTGGAGAGTTCCTCCTCGGGAAATCCAGGCCCGGAATCGGTAACCACGACCACGACTTCGTCGTTTCCAGCCGCGGCGTCGATCGTGATCTTCCCTTTCTCCGTGAATTTGATCGCGTTGCTCAGGAGATTGAGGAGGACCTGCCGGATTCGGGTCTTGTCCACCACCAGCGTGGGAAGGTCCCTTTCGGTCTCGACCACGATCTCGATATCTCTGTCGCGGATCAGCCCGAGCGAGGTGTTCACGGCCTCCCGGATCAGTTCGTTGAGGTCGGTCGCTTCCCGGACGAGTTCCATCCGTCCCGCCTCGATCTTCGAGAGGTCGAGGATGTCGTTGATGAGGCCGAGGAGGTGGACGCCGTTGTTGTGGATCACCGTGAGATCGGCACGCTGCTGTTCGTTGATCTCCCCATCGATCCCTTTGAGGATCACCTTCGAGAAGCCGATGATCGAGTTGAGCGGCGTGCGCAGCTCATGGCTCATGTTCGCCAGGAACTCCGATTTGAGCCGATCCGACTCCCGGGCCTTCTCATACATCATCTTGAGCTGCGTATTCGTCTTACGCAGCGCATAGGTCCGTTCCTGGACCTTCTGGTCCAACTGTTCGATGATCTGGAGCATCTCGATCGAGAAACCGAGCGCGGTGGTGAACCAGGCCAGCCGTGTGAGATCCTGGGGCGTCACCTCCTGGTTGTGATGGTGATGGTCGGCGATCAGGAGGCCGGTCATCCGCTCCTTGCCCCGGACCGGAACGATCGCATAGGAGGACATCCGGGCGTGGCTGACGAACTCGTAGAAGATCGGCCCCTTGATCTCGGAGATCCGGCTGACGATCCGGGGACGATTCGTGCAAAAACTCTCCCCTTCCGGGGTCTTGGCATCGATCGGAAGCGTATAGGCACGCAGGATCGAGAAGCTGACCCGTCCCTGCACCGGATCGGCGGCGTCGTGATGGGCCACGAGACGCAGGTGGCGATTCTGCTCGAAAAAGAGGTAGGCCCGATCGAATCCGAGCCCCGAGCAGGCCTTCTCCACGGCGAGATCGAAGAGCGCCTGGAGCTTGTCCACGCGCTTGAATTCCTCCAGGATTTCGTTGACGGTTTCGAGAAACCGGAAGATCTCCTCCCCCTTTCCCCTGTCGGAGGGTGTTTCCTTTTCCTTCACGCAGCGAGCATCGACGACCGGAGAATCTGACGGTTTCATCGTTGGTTCCATATTCTCTTTCTTCGAGGTTTCGACAAACCCCTTCCATCGTCGTCCAAAGGACGAGCGAGGGTATCGAAGCAACGAAGACGCGGGCATCGGAAGGGGGGAAACGCCATTCCGCTCATCCCCCTGCTCGCCCGGGAAATTCTTCTCCTCATCCTCTCTATTGTAGCGGATCGGGGCGGGAAGATCAACCGGAGGATCGTCCAGGGCCCCGGCAAAGTCGTGAATCCTCCCGGATCCCAAGCTCCGGCTCGGGCGAGGAGTCCCGCCACCTTCCCCTGCCAGGGGGGGTAGGTGGCGTAACCCGGATCTCGTGGAGACCCGGATCCGTCGCGTCGAGCTGGATCGCTCCAAGCCCCGGACTTCCACGACGCATGGATGAATGAAGCCGATCGTGCGTCTTTCGTGGATCGATCGTGCCGCGGGGGGGGCTTCTCTCCACGCACCCCAGGGGGGGGACACCTGCACGGAGGCGGCGCTTGTCAAAGCGGCGGCCACGCGATAGAGTGAAGGGAGATGGATGAAGAAATGGTTCGAATGGCTTCCCCCGACGAAAACTTCACCTCCATCGGGGAGAAACGACACGAAGGAGGACATGGTCATGGGGAATCGGATGAAACTTCGGTGGGGTCTCCTGCTCCTGATGGTCGGGGCCTGCTTCTTCGCAGGTCAGGCTTCGTGCCCGGAACCGTGCGTCAACGCCGGTGGGGATCTCGATGAGGATGGCATCTGCGACGATACGGACAACTGCACCGATCTCCCGAACCCGGATCAAAACGACCGGGACGAGGACGGCGTGGGAGATCTCTGTGACGACTGTCCCGACGACGCCGAAGACCTCTGTTTCTGTCCCAGCGGTACCTACCTGTTGAGCAGTTTCTCCTATATCCTCGGCACGAACCGGGATGGAGAGATCTCCGGGATCTCCCCGGGGAACGGGGAATGCCCCGACTTTACGATCGATGGGACGAGTGATGGGACGAACGTCGCCTTCACGGAAACGAACACGGCGCCGGGAATGGGATGCGCCCTCTCCTGTAGCTACGAGTTGACCGCCAACGAAGCGTGCGACCTGATGCGGGGGACGGGGCAGTGCCTCTTCGAGGGTGGCCCGGGTCTCCCCTTCGATGCCACCTTCATCCTCGAGGAGGGGGCCAGCGCATCGCTCAGCGCCGGAGGAAATTCGCCGCAACGGAGCCGATAGGACGAATGGCGCGTCTGCTTCCTCTCCACATCCCCCTCTCCCCTTCCTCCCTTACTCGCCTCCTCTGGCTGGTTTGGCTGGGCGTATCGCCGGGGTGCTACATCTGGAACGTGGAGACCCGCATCGAGGTCGTGGAGGCACAGATGGCGCGGCTGGCCCAGGCCGAAGCGAAACGCTGCACGCCCGAGACGTTCGCCGAACTCGCCGCCGCGATCGAGACCGCGAAGCAGAAGCTCGCGCAGGAGGGACGCTTCCGGGCCGCCCCGGAACTCCATCGCAGCGAGCGCCTCTCCCGGGAGGTGGAGATGCGGCTGCGCGCCTGCCAGGAGACAGACCACGATGGGGACGGGATTCCAGACTTCCTCGATGGCGCCCCCGACGCACCGGAAGACTTCGACGACTTCTCGGACGAGGATGGGATCCCCGATCCCGACAACGACAACGA
>CAZTSL010000038.1:0-15437 GCA_964616915.1 uncultured bacterium | reverse complement strand
GACGAGGATGGGATCCCCGATCCCGACAACGACAACGACGGGATCCCCGACACCGAGGATCTTGCGCCGAACACACCGGAGACGTTCAACGGCTACGCGGACGAGGACGGCCTTCCCGACGCTGCGCCCCGCCGCTTTTCGATCCGGCGTCCCCGGATGATCGAAATCCGCAACCCGATCGTCTTTGCGCCGGGCAAGGCCGAACTCCTTCCCGAGTCGTTCGCCACGCTCGACGAGATCGCCGCCATCCTCGAACGTTTCCCGAACCTCCGGCTCGAAATCATCGGGTACACCGACAACCGCGGGGACCCCAAGCGCAACCTTCGCCTCTCCCGGAAACGGGCGCAACGGGTCAAGGAGTACCTCCGCCTCAAGGGGATTTCCGAGGGGCGGCTGACCGCGACGGGAAAGGGCGCCGCGGACCCGATCGCCCCCAACGACACCGAGGAGGGGCGCGCGAGGAACCGGCGTATCGAATTCAGGATCCGCTGATGTCCAGAGCCAAGATCGTATCCCACGCCGAACTCTTCTCCCGGATCGAGGTCTCCCGCCGCGCGGGGCGAACGATCGTCTCCACGAATGGCACCTTCGATCTCCTCCACCCCGGCCATGTCCGTTACCTCGAGGAAGCCGCCACGCTGGGCGACCTCTTGGTCGTCGCCATCAACAGCGACCGTTCCGTTCGGCGGTGTAAAGGCCCGGATCGTCCGATCTGCAACGAGGCGGAGCGCGCCGAGATGCTCGCCGCGCTGGCCGCGGTCTCCTTCGTCACGATTTTCGAAGAGGATACTCCCCTCTCGCTGCTGGCACGATTGCGCCCCGACGTCCATGTGAAGGGGGGGAGCTACGATCCTGCCCGCATCGCCGAGGAGAAGGCGCTCCTTTCCTCGTGGGGGGGCACCTTCGTCGTCCTCGACCTCGTGCCCGGCTACTCCACCACCGCCCTGATCGAACGGATCCGACGCCGCGACCGATGAATCGTGTCCGATGCGTCAGGTGTACTGGTCTTTTTCGCGGAAGATGCTATAATCGTCTTCCTCCCTCCTTCCGGTGGGACGGGAGTGCTGAAACCGCACAGGGAGAACGGCCCGATGTTCTATGTCATCCTGAATCCGGCCTACGATTACGCGGTCCAGATGATCACCTTTCTCTACCGTTTCGGGCACCGGGCGATCCTCGTCTTCACGGAACCGGCGCAGTATCACGCCTGGCATTACCGCTACGCCGGGGATCTGGCGGCCTGCGTGGCGGACGAGTATGCCCTCTTCCAATGTGAAGGGATCCCGGAACTTGCCGAAAGAATCGTGGCCGATTTCGATCGGGAAACGATCGAGGGGATCATCCCCTGGGCGGAATTCACGGTCGAGATCGGGGCCGAACTGGGGGAGGCCCTCGGCCTCGACTGGAACCCCGTCGAGGTGATCCGGCGCTTCCGAAACAAGTTCCTCCTCAAGGAGTTCCTCCGCACGCACACCGATATCCGGGTCAACGCCTCGCGCGTCGTGCAGGACGAAGCCGAGGCGCGCGCCTTCCAGGCGGAGGTCGGAAGCTGGCCGATCGTGGTCAAGCCCGCCGCCGGGGCAGGCTCACGCAACGTCTTCTTCGCCCGGAACATGGAGGAACTGATCGCAGCCTGCACGGTCGTCTTCCAGGGCGGGGAGGGGGATGTCCTGCTCGAGGAGTACATCCATGGCCACAACGAATACGTCGTCAACGGCATCACCGACGCGGAACACGACATCCTCGTGACCGACCTCTGGTGCTACGACAAACGCGATTCCCACGGCCAGAAGAACCTCTACTTCAACACGCTCAAGGTCGATCGCTCCGATCCGGTCTTCCTGCCGCTCGTCCACTACGCCGGCGCGGTGATCGAGGCGCTCGGCCTGCGCAAGGCCCCCTTCCACATGGAACTCAAATGGGACGAGGAAGGCCCCTGCCTCGTCGAGGTGGGGGCACGTTTCGCCGGCGGCAACCAGCCCCTCCTTGCCTCCCGCCTGCACGAGCGCAGTCTCTTCGAACTGGCCGCCTGCCACTACGTGGCCAACCTCCCCCTTTCGATCACCGATGTGAACTACGAGACCTACGATCGCTACCACGCCTGCATCGTCAACGGCGTCCAGCCCTACGAGATCCCCCAGATCCGAGGGGTGTACGGGATCGAGGAGGTGACGCGGCTCCCCTCCTTCTTCATGATCGGCTTCATCCCACCGGTCGGGGCCTATCTGCCGATGACGCGGGATGTCTACTCGAAATCGTACGAGATCTACCTCTTCCACGAAGATCGGGCCCAGGTGCTCGAAGATGCCGAACGGGTCCGGGAATGGATTCGGTTCATCTGATTTCAGCCCCTCGAGGAAGAGGTGAGGAGGATTCATGAAACCTTTCCAGATTGCTGCACGGTCGCTGGTTCTGCTCGTCGTGCCACTCCTCTCGTCGGCGCTCCTCGGGCAAGGCTCCTGCACGGCCTCGGTCACGGAACCGGTCGCCTTCTTCGCGGAGGACGGCACGCCCAGTTTCCTCTACTACCGCAGTTACCTCAATGCCAATACGCTGCTCGTGCGGACCTCGTCCCGGATCTCTCTTTCGGAATGGACCGGCTCGGGCTGGGCGGAAGACGCCCTCTCCGCCTCGCGGGAGACGGTGCAGGATCTGGCCTTCGCCCGGAACCGGGAGGGGGCGCCCGCACTCCTCTTCTCCCGATGCCGGGGGATCGACAGCGTCTGTGCGATGGAACTCCTCGAACTGCGGGCGGGCCGATGGAACGAGGAGACCCTCCTCGATTCCGCGTCGGGCGCGGATACGGCCGGTCTCGAAGGGCTCACCCTCGGTTTCCTCCCCGACGGTTCGGTGGTCGGCACGGCCCGCAACAGCACGGGCACGCTCCTCTTCGTCCAGCGGGAGAATGGGACGACCCGCTACGAGACGATCGGCGCCGAGGCTTCCGCTCTCGTGGATCTGGCCGTCGATGACGCCGGCACCGTGTCGGTCCTCTTCCTCACGATGGAGGGGCGGATCCTGCTGCTCAGGGGGGGATTCGGCGCCTGGCAGGAGATCCCGATCGAAAGTTTTCCCGGCGAACGTTCCTCCGCGATCGCCATGGCCCTCGAAGCGGATGCTTCCCTGCGGATCGCCTATCCCTCGGGAGAGGGGAGCGGCAAGGATCTGCGCCTGGCCCACTTCGACGGCCAGACCGTGACCTACGAGACGATCATGCCGACCGGAGGCTTCGGGGTCAAACCGGAGACCTTCTCCCTCCTCCTCGATGGTGCGGAACGCTTCCTCCTCTTCTCCGATTACAGCCACCTCAAACTCGTCACCTTCACCCAAGGTGCCTGGACGACCGAGATCGTGACCGACGATCCCGACAACCGGATGCGCAACGCCACCCTGGCGCGGGCTCCGAGCGGCGACCTCCTCGTCGGCTACTCGGAGAACCGCCCCGGCACCGGAATCTGGACGATCTATGCCGCCCGGAAGGAAGGATCGTCCTGGAAGATCACCGTCGTGGACGACGACGAGCGCCCCTGAGCCAGGGAGCCTGATCGCCTATAGAGAGGAATCCCGAATGGTTCGTCCTGTATCGAAATGGCAGAGATCGCGGAGACGCGGAACCTTTCCCCGATCGTGCATCCTCCCTTCGGTCGCCTTCTGGGCGGCCATGGCCCTCTTCCTCCTGCCCTCCCGGCTCGGGGCGCAGACACCTCCCCCCCCGCCGGTCGAGGTCTCGAAGGTCCGTGAGGAGCGGATCCAGACCGAACTGACGATCATGGGGAACGTGCGTCCCCAGCGGCGCGCCACCGTGGCCGCCGAGACCGAGGGCACCGTCGTGGCCCTTCCGGTCCGGGAGGGGGACCACGTGGGGAAGGGGAGCGTCCTGGCACGCCTCTCCCGAGAGACCCTCGAACTGCAACTCGCCCGCGCCGAGGCGGCGACCTCCGAGCAGGAAGGGGAGGTCGAACGCGCCCGCCTCGAACTCGAACGCGCAAAGTCCCTCCTGGCCAAAAAAGTTCTCTCCGCCCAGGCCCACGAGGACCGGAGGATCGATCTCTACGTCGCCGAACAACGTCTCGCACGCCTGAAGGCGGAGGAAGCCCTGATTCGGGACACGCTCCGGAAAACCGAAATTCTCGCCCCCTTCGAGGGCATCGTGACCCAGCGCCTCGCCGAGGTGGGGGAGTGGATCCCCAAGGGGGGGGGAATCGCGGTCGTGGCCGACCTCTCCCATCCCGAGGTCGTCGTCGATCTCCCCGAAGACCAGATCGCCGGGATCGACCGCAACACGAAGGTCACGGTGGCGATCCCCGCCCTGGGCCCCCGCACCTTCCCCGGCCGGATCCTCGCGGTCGTCCCGGAGGGAGATCCGAACGCCCGAACCTTCCCCGTAAGGATCGAGATCGACGATCCTGGGATGCGGATCAAGGGGGGGATGAGCGCCGCGGTCTCCTTCACGATCGGCCCCCCCACCCCCGTCCGGGTCGTTCCCAAGGACGCCATCGTCACCCAGGGGGAGGTGAGCCGGGTCTTTCTCGTGAAGGGCGACCGGGTCGAGGCCGTCCCCGTCAAGGTCGGACGGGCCTTCCGCGACGTCGTCGAGGTCGAGGGAAACCTCTCCCCCGGAGACACCGTGATCGTCCGCGGAAACGAACGGCTCCGGCCGGGACAGCAGGTCCGCGTCGTCGATCTGTAATATCCGTCATCGCGCATCGTCACGGAAGAGGTCTGGATGAAACTCGTCGAAACCGCGATCCACAGACCGGTCAGCACCGCCGTCGGCGTCCTCCTCCTCATCCTCTTTGGCCTGATCGCGCTCTTCCGGATTCCGATCCAGCTCACCCCCGAGGTCGTACACCCTCAGATCTCGGTGACGACGACCTGGTTCGGCGCCAGCCCCGAAGAGATCGAGCGGGAGGTGGTCGAGAAACAGGAGGAACAGCTCAAGAGCCTCGACGGACTCGTCAAGATGAAGAGCGAGAGTCTCGACAGCGAGGGAACGATCACCCTCGAGTTCGAGATCGACACCGACATGAACGCGGCCCTCCTCGAGGTCGCCAACCGTCTCAACCAGATCGCCGACTATCCCGACAACGTCGATCAACCGGTCATCCTGGCAATGGGGGAGACGAGCGAGACGGTCGCCTGGATGATCCTCAAGACGAAGCCGGGCAACGACCGCGACATCGAGACCTACTACGAGTTCGTGGAGGACTTCATCCAGGCCCGCCTCGAACGGATCCCGGGTGTGGCCAAGAGCTACATCTACGGGGGGCGGCCGCGTGAACTCCAGGTGATCCTCGACCCCGACCGCCTGGCCGCCCGCAACGTCACGATCCGCGAGGTGATCGACGCCCTGCGCCGCGAGAACGTCAACCGCAGCGGCGGCGACTTCGACGAGGGGAAGCGCCGCTACATCGTCCGGACTGTCGGCGCGTTTCGCACCCCCGAGGATGTCGCCGGGATCGTCGTCCAGCAGCGCGGCACCACCGCGGTCCACCTCCGCGACGTGGCCGAGGTCCGCCTCGGACACCGCAAGCGCCGCGAGGTCGTCCGCCAGAAGGGGGAGCCCGCCCTTGCGATCAACTGCCTCCGCAAGTCGGGCGCCAACGTCCTTACCGTCATGAAGGGGATCCACGAGGCGATCGCGGAACTCAACGCCGGCGTCCTCGCCGAACAGGGCCTCTACCTCGAACAGGTCTACGACGCCACGAAGTACATCGAGAGCGCCATCGGCCTCGTGCGCCAGAACATCTACGTCGGGGGCGCGCTCGCTGTGGCCGTCCTCTTCCTCTTCCTGCGCAGCGCCAGCAGCATCCTCGTGATCGCCCTGGCGATCCCGATCAGCATCGTCGGAACGTTCCTCCTCATGGCCCTCTTCGGGCGCAACATCAACGTGATCAGCCTGGCCGGGATGAGCTTTGCCGTCGGGATGGTCGTGGACAACGCGATCGTGGTCCTCGAGAACATCTTCCGACACCGGCAGATGGGGAAGGGGAGGCTCGAGGCGGCCTACCGGGGAACGGTCGAGGTCTGGGGCGCGGTCCTGGCCAGCACGCTGACGACGATGACCGTCTTCCTCCCCGTCATCTTCGTCAAGGAGGAGGCGGGGCAGCTCTTCCGGGATATCGCGATCGCGATCAGTTGCGCGGTGGCGCTGAGCCTCCTCGTATCGATCACCGTGATTCCGAGCACGAGCGCACGCATTCTGGGGGGGGGCGTGCAGCGGGGACCGCGGCGGGGGATCGGCCGGCTCGGCGGTGCCTTCACCCGCCTCACCGCCGACTTCGTCTACGCCGTCTGCCGCCGCACCTCGACGCGACTGGCCCTCATCCTCCTGCTCACCCTCGCGTCCGTGGGGATGGTCTACCTCTTGAAGCCGGAGGCGGAGTACCTGCCGGAGGGGAACCGCAACCTCATCTTCGGCATCCTTCTGCCCCCCTCGGGGTACAGCCTCGACGAGCTGATCGGAATCGGGCGCCAGGTCGAAGCGGAGTTACGCCCCTACTGGGAGGTCGAACCCGGTTCCCCCGAGGAGGCCGCGCTTGGCGCGCCCGCCGTGGAGCACTTCTTCTTCATCGCCGGAAACCGCCGGATCTTCATCGGTGCCCGCACCTACGATCCGAAGCGGGTCCGGGAGATCGTGCCGGTCTTCTACCGGGCGCTCGGAAAGGTTCCCGGCCTCCTTGCGATCGTCCGGCAGGCGAGCCTCTTCCGTGGGGGTCAGGGGCGCACGATCGAACTCGAAGTTCGCGGCCCGGAACTGAGGCCCCTCCTTTCCGTGGGGAAGGCACTCTTCGCAAAGCTCCACGAGGTCCTCCCCGAGGCCCAGATGAGTCCCAACCCGAGCCTCGATCTCGGCAACCCCGAGGTGCGGATCGTCCCGAAGCGCAAACGTCTGGCCGAACTCGACCTCTCCGCCGCCGATCTGGCGCTCTTCACCGACGTCCTCCTCGACGGCACCCCGGTCGGGGAACTCTTCTACGAGGGGAACACGATCGACATCCGGTTGCAGGGGCCCGACCGGGAGGTCGAGCATTTCGAGCAGATCGCGGGTCTTCCGATCCGGACGCCGAGGGGGGAGATCGTTCCCCTCGGCTCCCTGGCCGACATCGAGATCGTCGCCGGCCCGGAGCAGATCCACCACTCCGAACGGATGCGAACGATCTCGATTATGATCGTCCCCCCCCAGACGGCCCCCCTCGAAGGGGTGATGCGAAAGATCGAGGAAGAGGTGATCGCGCCGATGCGCCGTTCGGGGGAACTGCCCCCCTCCTTCTTCACCCAGATGCGGGGGGCCGCCGACGCGCTGGCCGTCACCCGCGAGGCGCTCCAGTGGAACTTCCTCCTTGCGGTCGTGATCACCTATTTGCTCATGGCTTCCCTCTTCGAGAGTTTCCTCTATCCCTTCGTGATCCTCTTCAGCGTGCCCCTCGCCGCGGCCGGGGGATTCCTCGGGCTTCACCTCGTCAACGTCCTCCTGACCTATCAGAGTTTCGACATCCTCACGATGCTCGGCTTCGTGATCCTCGTGGGGATCGTGGTGAACAACGCGATCCTGATCGTCCATCAGACGCTCAATCATCTGCGGGAGGAGGGGATGCCCCCCAATGAAGCGATCCGGGAGGCGGTGCGCAACCGGACGCGGCCGATCTTCATGAGCATGCTCACGACCGTCTTCGGGATGTTCCCCCTCGTCCTCTTCCCCGGCGCCGGCTCCGAACTCTACCGGGGGCTCGGCAGCGTCGTGATCGGCGGCCTGGCGCTCTCCACGATCTTCACCCTTCTGCTCATTCCCGCCCTCTTGAGCCTCCTGCTCGAGCTTCGGGGGAAATTCGTCCGGTATGCCGTTCGCCTGGGCCTCGGAGCGAGGGGCGGCGAACTTCCCCCCCGCACCGGAGGGGAGGGGTGAAGGTGCCCCTTTTGCCCGCCGGCGACCGGGATACGCCGATCCGGACCGTAACGGTCCCTTCGAGACCGGTCGATGAGACCGCCGTGGTGCTTCGTTGCGGCGCGCTCCTCGTGCTCCTCATCCTTCTTCTCCCCCAGTTCGGGCGGAAGGTGGCGGATACGGAACGGATGCTTCTGCCCTACCAGGATCCTTTCCCCCGGCTTCCCCCGCGCCTCTGGACGACCTTCAACGAACTGCGTGCCGCGCTCGAAGAGATCTGTGCCCTCCGGGAGGAGGAGGGGCGGTGGCCCTCGCCGCAGGCCCTTTCCGACGCGTTCATTCCCCCCTTTTCGCCGATCCTGCTCGCCGACGGCGAGCGTCTCAGCCATGCCTGGACCTTCTTCGAGGGGCCGGGGATCTGGATCTATCTCGGTCGGAGCCGTGACCCGGCGCGTTCCCCGCACCTCATGCTCCGGCTGGAGGCGGCGGCTTCCGGCGCCGACCCTCGTCATCTGGCCCTGATCGGGACCGATCCCTTCCACCGGCGGCTCGCCGACGGTACGATCATCCACTACTCCCTCTGGTACCATACGACGCTTCCCCTCTCTCCGCTCCTCACCGCCCCCCCCGAACGTCTTGGATGGCGCCAGGTCGTGATCTCGGAGTAGGGGCGATCCTGGGGGTAAAGTTTCTCCCGCCGCACGCCGATCTGTACCCCGTGAATCCCGGAACGCTCCGGTGTCATGCCATACCTGGAAATGAGAGGGTTGAAAGGGAATCGCTGCTCCAACGAACGCATGGAAGCGATACCGATGGGAAGGCTGCTCGCGAACCTTCACGATACCGAAAGGACAGGGAGTAGCCATGAAAAGCAAGTTTTTCGTAGGGATCCTTCTGCTGGCACTCGCGGTGGTCGGCGTTTCCTCCACGAATTGTGAGATGACCACCGAGGTGACGATCACCTCCCCGGTGGAAACGCCCCCCCTCCTTGCGCACTATGACGACGACGTCCGTATCGAACTCCGTTTCGACGCACGTCCCCCACAACTCTTCCTCCATCTCAACGGCGTGGATCTGAGCGATCTCCTCGTCTTTACCGAGGAGGGCGCCTATATCGACCGGATGATCGCCCCGGAGCGCTACGCCCAGGCCTTCGTGCAGGGGAAGAACCGGATCAGGGTCTATTGGAGCGCAACGAGTGGAACGCTCCAGACGGCGGAACGTCTGTTCTATTTCGACGACCGGGCCCCCTTCTGGCAGGTCGAAGAGATCGTTCCGGGTGAGGATCGGGTGACGCTCCTGGGGCATGTCACCGATGTCTCCGGGATTCGTTCCTTCACCGTGAACGGCGCCGCCGCGGAGTTCGGGGGGGATATCGACTACGCCGATCCCTCGACCTACGAGCAGTTCTTCTCCGTGGCCGTCCCGGCGGACGATGCCGACGTCTTCCACTTCGAACTCATCGATCAGGCGGGCTTTACGGAGCGCAAGACGGTGGCCAGGGAGGGGCTCACCCTTTCGGGCAGCTATCTCAGCCGCGTCTCCCAGAGTGCGGTCGATCTCGTCCTGGGCAACGTCAACGAGTTCCTTGCGCAACTGAGTGACTTCTGCAGGATCGAGGAGGGGCAGAGCCTCCTGGGGGGCACGGTGACCGACCCGACTGGCGCAACGATCACCTATGATGTTCGCCTCTCCCAGTTCAGTTGTGGGGTCCCCGCCCTCTTCACCCGACTCCTCGACGCCGAGGAGAACAACCAGATGGCCGTGGGGGGCACGATCGAGGATCTCGCCATCGACGTCCAGATCGATGTCACGATCGACGATGGGGAGAGCACGACCCAGGAGTCGGGGGAGATCCGTTTCGAGATCGGCCGCTTGATCGACCACGACGGGGTGACGCTCGCCGTGATCGATGACACGCTCACCCCTCTCACCCAGGAGGTCACGATTTCCTTCGAGGATATCGTCTCCGTCAGTGACCTCACCCCTGCGCTCGAAACGGTGCTCTCCTTCATCTTCGGGGAGGACGTGAACTTCGAGGAGATCGTCCTCGATCAACTCGAGACGCAGCTCTCGCAGTATACCGAGACGATCGTCACTTCGCTCTTCGCCTCGCTCCAGTTCGACGGCACGGTCTTCGGTGGGGCGGTTCCGGTCGATCTGCGTCTCGTCCCCGAGGCGATCGACATCGATTCCGTCTATGCGGCGTTCACCTACCGGGGAGGGTTCTCCGCAAGCGTGATCGACGACGAGATCCCCCACTATCCCGGTTCCGCCTATGTGGAGGGGACGATCGCCTCGCCGGAGCGGACGCGCAGTGGCGCGGTCTACAGCGCGGGTTTCACCGTGGCGCAGAACTTCCTCAACCAGTACTTCTACGCCCTCTACCTCGGGGGGTACTTCGCGAACATCAGCGGGGTATACGATATCACCCAGAACCCCGATCTGGCGGAGATCCTCAACCTGATCGAGGAGGCCACGGGGCAGGATCTGCCCGAGGTGCTCGCGCTCGAGGGGCTTTTCCGCTACATCACGCCGCCGGAGGTCAGCTTCGGCGATGGGGAAACGATCCTCACGTTGCCCGATCTCAACGTGCAGATCAGCGGTGTCACCTCGAACACGGAGATCCCCCTCTTCAATCTCCTCGTCGAGGGGTCGCTCCCCGTCTCGATGGCGCTGAACGACCGGGGGGAGGTCGAACTCGTGCTGGCCGGTGACGTGGAACTCGACATGACGGTGTTGCCCACGAGCCAGGTGAACATCCCGACCGCGCCGATCGAGGCGCAACTGACGGAGATCCTCTCGACGGCGATTCCGGTCCTGCTCGATCACTTCCGGGCGCTCGACATTCCGGCGATTCCGGTCGATACCGATCTGGCGCTCATCGATGTCCTCACCCAGTCGGGGAGCATGAGTTTCCTCTTCGGGGAGACGGTCTCGCAGTAGTGACTTTCCCCTCGGTTTCCTCCCCCGGCTCCTCCCCCCCGCGTTCCTTACGGGACTCGGGGGGGAGCGCCTTTTACGACCCCTCCCGGAGGCGTTCACTCGTTGACGATCTCGGTGTTGGGGCCGAGCGTGCCGGAGGGATCGGGGCGGTCGGCGAAGATGTCGCGGATCCACATCTTCTTGTCGCCGTTGCGGTCGTTGACGGTAAAGCCGCGGTTCGTCAGGGGGAACTCTTCCGTGTTCGCCCATCCTTCTCCTTCGCTTCCGATCGTGTATTTGTACTGCACCTCGGTGAGCGGCGAGAAGAAGAAGCGGCCGGTCCAGAGGTTGTCGCCGGGGGTTGCGTCGCCGTGCGTGCCGTCGTCGTAGAGCGCGATCGTGTTCGGCGTCCAGTTGCCGAGGTTGTCGCGGTTGCCGACGATGAAGGCCCGCCCCGTGCCGGCGGGTGGGGGGGGATTGGCGATATCGACGTAGCGGTCGATCGGGATCCGCTCCCCGGTGCAATCGACCTCGAAGGTCACCTCGATGAAGTTCTCCGGATCGGGGAAGAGGACCTTCGAGTTCGCGTTCGGCGCCAGATCCCGGTCTTCGCCGGCCGCAAAGGTCACCACGGCGAACTCGAAGGGATCACCCATCACCATCCCGAGGTCGGCAAAGGGGATCGAAAGTTCGACGATCCGGCCGTCCGTCTCCGAGATGGCGGCGATGCCCTGGCTCTCCACGCTGTTCCACTTGCCTTCCCCGTCGGCGAAGGCAAGGGCCACGAGGACGGCGGGGGAGAAGGTCACCGTGATCTCGCGCGCTGCGCCCCCGGCGATGAAGTTGAGGGGGGTGCCGTTTCGCGTCGTCGGGTTCGCCGGATCGGCCGTGCTCCCCCCCTCCTCGAGGTGTTTGTGGGAGGTGTAGATCGCAATCCCTCCCAGGTCGCGCAGGTCGATCTTCCCGCGTACGGCCAGGTAGAACCGCTCCGCATCGTAACCGAAGAAGACGGTCTCGATGTCGTCTCCGGGTGCTGGATCGGGGCCCGCACTGTCGTTGTCCGCGAAGAAGCCTCCCCCTTGGCTCCACTCCGATTCATCGGGAGAGAACGTCCCATCGATCACCGGTGGGGTGGGGAAGGGGCCGGCGGGATCCTGCGGCTTGGGCTGGAGGATCGGGGGGAAGGAGGGGACCGTCAGATTCGCACCCGCCAGATTCGCAAAGGTATAGACCGCGGTGAGGAGGGTGCGGAAGGCGTTGTCGAAGGGGGAGTCGTCATCCCCGACCGCGGTCTGGTCCGCCCCGTACCACCAGAACCAGTCGCTCCCCTCCGCGGCGTACATCGCCTCCCACGCCTGGTACACGTACCCCTCCGGGCTTTCCAGATCCTCGGGGGGATCGGCCATCGGATCGGGACGGGGGAAACCGGTCGAGGCAAGATCGCTACGCGCGCGGTAGAGGTAATCCCAGGCCAGGTTCTCCTCCGGCTCCCCGATCCAGGTGTCGTAGTTGCCGTTGATCCAGGAACCGGGCCAGAGGGGTTCGAGTTCCGGGAGTGTTCCGATCGGGTGGGGCGCCACGCCCCGCGCCTCGTTGCCCTCGAGGTACTCCGAGGTCGTCACCGTCACGAACTCCCGGGTGTCGAACGACTCGGAGAGACGGGTGTAGAGGAGATTGAGAAAACCTTTGGCGTCGTTGTCCTCGGAGTACCACTCCCAGGCGTTCTCGCCGTCGAGGATCACGGAGAGGAGGCGGTCGCCGGCGCCGTAGTTCGGGGCATACGAGACAAGGCCCGCCAGGAAGTCCGTGGCGTTCTCCTGCGGCGTTCCTCCCTGGTAGAAGAAGCCGATCCGGTCGGAGAGGTTGCGTTCCCGGAAGACGATCGCCAGCGCTCCCTTCCCCTCGTCGCCCACTTCGGTGCCTGCATCGATCCGGTAGGGCTGGTAGAGGGGGTTTTCCACCCCCTCGGGGGTGGAGCGTTCGAGAACCGCCTGGTCGGTGGCCACCCACGAGATGCCGTTCTCCACGAGAATCGGCACGATCTCCTCGGCCACCGCCCCTTCGGCCGGCCACATCCCGGTCGGCGCCTGCCCGAAGGTCTCCTCGTAGAACTTGACCGCCTTGGCCACCTGGGCCGCGGCGTCCCCGGGCCACTGGAAGCGGTTGGCCGGCATCGGATCGGAAGGCTGGGCGACCCGCGCCAGATCGGTATCGAAGAGGAGGGGGAGGATCGGGTGGAAGAAGGGGGTCGTGATCACCTCCACCTGGCCGGAGGGCCCCCCGTTGGCCGCCGTCTTGTACATCAACCGCCGGTGGATCTCCACGACGTTCTTCATCACCTTGAAGTCCTCGGCCACGAGGCGGTTGGCCAGTTCCTCCGTCATCGGCACGACGAACTCGAACGTCCCATCGGAGCGCTCGGCCACGATGTCGCTGAGATCGACCACGCTGCCATCGGGCATCGCAACGGGGCCCCGTAGGAAGTCGGGGTCGAACCAGGCGATCTCGAAGAAGTTCTTTGCCTTGAGGAAATCCTCCTGCGTGAGCGAGCCGGGGTCGGCGTTCTTCTTGTCCCGCAGCGCCTCGTACTCCGGGAAACGGGCCAGCATTACCTCGCTGATGCTGAAGCAGCTCCAGATGTTGCGGTAGAGGATATCGAGTTGTTCCTCCGTAGCCGTCTCCGGCGTGGGGGTATCCTCCAGGAGGAGGTCGATCCAGGGGTCGGTCTTCCCCCGCCACCGTTCCAGGAAGGCGGCCTCATCGACCCGATCGTTCTCGACATCGACGTAGGGCCCGAGCCGATCGACGTAGTAGTGCTGGAGCTGGTGCAACAGCACCGAGGTGAGGTTCACGTTGAGGTGGATCTTCGGATAGCGCCCCACCAGCGCGGTCATGTCGAAGTAGTCCTTCTGCGCGTGCTTGCGCACCCACGGTCCCCGAAGCTCGTCGCGCTCCGGATCGAGATAGAGCGGCTGGTGCTGGTGCCAGACGATGTTCACGTAGAGCGTCGATTTGAGGAGGCGGGAGTTGCGCTGCCGGCTGATGAGGTCACCGTTCTCATCGAGGATCCCGTTGACGGTCACCCGGTAGTCGATCCCCTCTCCCGCCGGCAGCGGCGGATCGACGGTGAGGAGGACGATCCGCCGGTTCTCCGAGAGCGCCACCTCCTGGATCTCGGGAACGAGTCCGTTGCTCCCGACAACGACGTAGTGGGCGGGGTCGCTTCCGGAATCCGGATCGATCGGCACGGTGAAGCGAAGCGCGATCGTATGGTCGTCCCTGGCCGAGGCGTTGGCCAGGGCGAGCGTCTCCGAGATCTCGGGAATCTCGGTCCCGGCCGTGGTCTGCGCGTTCTCTGTCCCTGCCGTCGTCTCGGCGCTCTGGCTGCCTGCGGAGGTGACTTGCGCGCCCCCCGTGCCATCGGTCAGGATGGTGGTGCCGCCCATGCCTCCGCTCTGCGCGGTGGTTTCGTTCTCCATCGCGGTGCCCGAGGTCACCTCACTCCCTGTGGTCTTTGCGCTGGAGGTCTCTCCTCCGTTTCCCCCGCCGCATGCCGTGGTCGTAAGAATGAGAAGCGCGGCGAGCAGATCGATTCCGAATGCGAGACGACGTTTTTCCACGATGATCCTCCTTACCGGACATTCGGATGCCCCGTCGTTCTGGCTTCGCGTACCCCCGGCACCGGTATGTCGCGCAGGGGAACGCGGTCCTCTCGGAGAAGTCGCCCTTTCCCCCGAAAGATACCCCTTCCCGGCCCAAAAGGCAACCATCCCTGTTGCCTTCCCGACAAGGGGGGAAGTTCCGTCTAGCATTCCGCCAGGGTGATGATCCGTTCGGCCTGGTCGATCGGGGTTCCGGCATCGGGCGCGAGGACGACGGTGCCTTCTCTCTTTGCGGGAGAACGGCGAATATATCCGATGGCCGTCTCTCCACGGGCGGCCATCTCGTCGATCACGGTGAGGAAGGGGGGTACTTGGTCCTTTCCTGGATCCTCCAGGAAGGGGGCGGCATCGCGAAGATAGATCTCCTTGCCGTGGAAATCGAGAATCTCCCGAAGGAGATCTTCCACCCGGTTGTCCATCGTGACCTGTGCGAGGAAACGGCTGACGTATTGGTTGGAGACGATCACGTCGGTCACCCATTCCTTGGTTCCGATCAGTTCGGCATTCTTCGGGTCGATCAGTTCTGCAACGATGTTCGTCCCGGTCAGTCGCTCCATCCATCCTGTATCGTGGCGGAAGGCCCTCAGCATGACGAGCCCCCCGATCACGCGGGCATCGTCCCGGTTTCCTTCGAGCTTGCAGTCCTCGGAGAGGAGGAGGATCGCATCGTACCTTTCCCTCGATTCGAGGAGTCCGCCGAGGACCTCCCACCTCAAGAAATCGGCTTGCAGGATGTGCTGGTGTTTGACCTGCAAACTCTCCGCGTGTTTTCGGAGTTTCCGTTCGATTCGTTCCGCGGGGATATCGGGATCGGCGAGCGTGAGGGAGATGTCCATCCAGTCGTACTGGTCTGCATATCTGGCGAACTGTTCGATCAGGAAGGGGACGCGGCGGTTGTAGCCGAGGATCAGGACGCGGAAGGTCTTGTGCCGGGGGGACGGCGCCGGCGCGACCGAGGGGGTGGG
>CAZTSL010000037.1:15845-35110 GCA_964616915.1 uncultured bacterium | reverse complement strand
TGCCCTGCCTGGTGAACTGCTTGACTGCTCACCAAGATCGATATATTATAGAAATAAAGATCCGTATCTTTGCCTTTCGATATCGAAACATCGGAAGAGGGAAGGGGCAAAGGGGGTTCCTTCCTTGAGGGTATGTGCTTCGGCACCTACCCCCCGCCCCGTTTCCCTCTCTTCCTCCTTCTCCTTCGTCATGCGACACAGAATCGATCTCCAGGGGGCGACGCTTCGCCTCTTCCACGCAATCCAGATCGAGAAGCGGGTTTCCGGAAAGATTCCCGAGGAGATCGTGAAAAGGACGATCCGCAACGGTTATCTCCTCGATCCATCGATCCCCCCGGATCCCCAACTGCTCAACCAGATCGAGCGCGTCGTCGGGCTTTCCGGGGAGAAGCTCAACGCCGCGTTCCACAAGTCGTGGCAGGTCGTGCGCGATTCTTCCCTCGAGATCCTCGCGCTCCAACAGGCGATCCACTATCTGACGACCTACGGCTTCGAGCGCTTGGGGAGCTACCGGGAAGAGGCCGTCTATATTCCCCGGGAAGCCCTGGAGATTCCGGAGATCGAGGAGGATCTGCCCCTTCTCTTCATCCGGGGGATGACCCGGGAGGAGATCCTCGAGGCGATCGTGAATCTCGGCTCAGGCATCGCCCTTTCGGAGGAGACCCTGAACGACGTGATGGGGATCGTGGAGGCGAACCGTTACGATCCCCGCTTCATCGAACGGATCGAGAATCGGGAGCTGAAGTCGCTTCTGTTGGACTTCTACGATCTGGCGCCCTCCGATCCGGAGGAATTCCTCCGCTACCTGATCAGCAAACTGACGAACGAGTCACTCCTGATCAAGAACGAGGCCCTCATCCAGAAGATCAAGGCCTCGAACGGCAAATTCCTCGATCACCTCCTGAAGGAGGCCCCCCCCGATCTCGCCTCGATCTTCTTCCGTTTCAAGCCGCTCTTCCTGGCGATGAAATCGATTTCGAGAAACAAGAGCTACTTCAACCGCCTACGAAAACAGGCAAAACGGTTGCATCGCCCCCTCCCCCCCGACTATCTGAACAGCGTTACGGCCCAGATCAGAAGGGGGAGACTCGATCTCGACAAACTCCAGGGAAAACTCGCCAGAGCGAACCTCTTTCGGAAGATTCGTCTCGCCTGCGCGCTCAAGTTTCGGCTCGATCCACCGGAGGGGATCGTCTATCGGGTGAGGCACGGCCGGGGATGGGCCACCCGCTTCGTGTGGCCGAAAGGAGCGGAGAAATTCACGCAAGTGGCCTTCGATATCGTCCTCGCCTCGATCGTGGAGGAGATCCGTCCCGGCGTCGAGGGAAGGGTGATCCATATCCCCCCCCATGTCCACTATACGCTTCCGGCCACGGAGAAACAGTTCACCGGTTTCTTTCCAACGGGGAGCTACATTTCCGTTCCCCGCGATATGCTCGTGGGGATCCACTGGACGAATACGAAGCAGCGGATCGATCTCGACCTCTCCGCGATCGGCGAATCCTCCGGAAAGATCGGATGGAACACCCTCCCGCGTACAGAGGAGGGAAACGTACTCTTCTCCGGAGACATGACGGATGCCCCGGTCCCGACGGGCGCCACGGAGTGGTTCTACTTCCGGAACGCACCTGGTGAACCGTGGCTCATCTTCGTGAATTACTACAATTATTCCGATACTTTCGATCCGGAAGACCCGGTCGAAGCCACGATCCTCGTGGCGCACGAGCGTGCTGAGCATTTCGGTGAGAACTATCTCGTGAACCCGAACAACGTCCTGGCCTCCGCGAAGATCGAGATTTCGAAACAGGAGAGCATCGTCGGACTTACCGCCAGTGTGGGGGGGGAGAATCGGTTCTACTTTGCGACGGTGAGTCTTAGCCAGCAGGCCACTTCGAGGGCGAACGGCCACAGCCGGTATGCCCGGTCATACCTCGTCCGAACTCTGGCCAGCCTGCTCGATCTCGGAGAAGTGCTCGAAGCAGCGGGAGCGAGCGTCGTCGCGGAGAAACCGGAAGGAAGCTACGTCGATCTCTCCCCCCAGGCACTCGACAAGACGACGATCCTCGATCTGATTCGTCCCCCGAGAGCCACGCTCCGTTCTTCCCTCCTTCATTGACCGGGAAACCGGATCGACGAGCAGGAGGGAATCGAATGGCGGAGGAAAACCCGCGAATGAGCCGTTTGCCTTGCGGACTCTAGCGGCTTTTCCACCTGCACACGGATCACCGTGATGCGGTCGTGTGCGGTCGTTGCGCGCCCCATTGACATCACGGCGGCATTTCGATACCGTAGAGACGGTTCATATCGGTCATGGGATTTCCGGCTGCGAGGCGGGGACGGATCGGGACGGTTCGAATTTCCCGGCTGCTGGCGGTCGCGAGTCTTTTCCACTTTTCAGGAGGTAACCATGAAACGGAATCTGCTTGGCATCGTGCTGATCGGCCTCATCGCCATGGCTTCGATGGGCCAGCAGGAATGCTGTCCAGCCACGGAGTCGCTCTACACCTTCTCGATCAACGGGGACTATCTCGTCACGCATATCATCGACGCGAACAACGTGCCGGGGATTCGGGACATCCTTCAGCTCAACACCCGGGCCTCGTGGGAGACGGGAGAATCGAACGTGGTGAGCGGGACGATCGAACTCCTCTCCGTGCAGATCGGCAGCGGCACGCCGATCACGCCGAGCGTTCCGGTCCAGGCGACCATGTCCGGACAGATCATCCCGAATTCCGATGCGGCCGACTTCAACCCCTTCACGTTGAACAACGTCCCGGTCGTCATTTTCGGGCAGCAGCAGGAGATCTCGCTCACGATCGACATGACGGGCAATCCGGCGCAAACGGTGACCGATTGTCAGAAGAACGCCCAGATCATGGGGGGCACGGAGACGGCCACGAGCGCGCAGATCGGAAACCTGAACGGCTCGTGGACGGCGGAGACCGATAGTGGTGGGGGTGCATGAGCCCCGGGAAGGCATGAGCGTTCCTCCCTCCGTGGCAAGGTCATCTTCCCCCCACGCTTCGATGCGGCCTCTGGCGGGGAGGAAGGAGGCGCACGATCGGGGGTGGGGGGAAGGCCCCGGATGGGGAGGAGGAAGCCTTCATGACGGCAAGGGGGCACGCGATCGAGGAAGTGGGCCAGAAGATCCGGCGGATCCGTTCCGAACTCCAGGGGAGGTTCCTGGAACGGGAGCGGGAGGTCGATGGCGCGCTGATGGCGCTTCTGTCCGGCCAGCACCTCCTCCTCATCGGTCCCCCGGGCACCGCCAAATCGATGCTCGCCGACGAGCTGTGCAAACGGATCGAGGACGCCGTCTATTTCCAGTGGCTCCTGACGCGCTTCACGACGCCGGAGGAGGTCTTCGGCGCGGTGAGCCTCAAGGGGCTGGAGCAGGACGAATACCGCCGTGTCACCGCGGGAAAGCTCCCCGAGTGCGACATCGCCTTTCTCGACGAGGTGTTCAAGGCGAACTCCTCGATCCTCAACGCGCTTCTCACGCTCATCAACGAACGGAAGTTCCACAACGGACGGGAGGTCGTCCAGGTTCCCCTCCTCACCCTCTTCGGGGCCTCGAACGAGCTTCCGGAAGAGGATGAACTCACCGCGCTCTACGACCGCTTCCTCCTGCGCTACCAGGTCTCCTACCTGCGCGAGACGTTCAACTTCCTCAAGATGCTCACCCTCCCCGAAGTGCCGCCGAAGCGCACGACGCTCTCGCGGAGGGAACTCGAAGTGGCAGCGGCGCACGTGCGGACGATCCCCCTCCCCGATACCTCCCTCCGCCTCCTTGCCGACATCCGGAAGGCGTTGCAGGAGAAGGGTTTCGTGGCATCGGACCGGCGCTACCGTCAAGCGATCGGTCTCCTGCGGGCAAACGCCTTCCTCGAGGGCCGGACCCACGTCGCGGACGAGGACCTCCTCATCCTCGAACACGTGCTCTGGCGCGAGCCCACGGAGCAGGAGGAGATCCGAACCCTCCTCCATCAGACGATCTTCAAGGAACGGGAGAAAGCCACCCGCCTTCTCCTCCAGGCCCGGGAACTGCGCGCCTACCTCGAACAACCGTGGGAGGATCCCCGGGAAGAAGCCCGGGTCGCACTCGAAGTCATCACGAAACTCCGACGCCTCGTGGCCACCTCCCACGGCATCCTCCAGGCCGCCCCGCAGAGAGACGCCGCGAAGATCTCCGACATCCACGAGGAGATCTCCGATATCCTCGAAGAGGTCGAGGGCCGATATGGAAGGGCGAACCCAAAAAAAAAGGCCCACTGAGGCGTGGGCCGTAAGCGTTGGAGGAGTAATCTATCTAGGCTTTTGGGGTTGTCTCTTGGGGTTTGTGAACTCCATCGGGATGCCGTGCGCGCAAAGTCCAAACGTCCCGAATGATCGTGACCCGGACCTTGCCCAGACACGGGCATGGGACGGAGCCCGTCTCGTTGGCGTTTCACGGGAGGGAATATGCACGATGCGTACCTGGCGGGAGATCGAGTGGAATTTTCGGCGACAATGCCCCAATGAAGGGGAAAATCGAATCCCCCAAGGAGGACCGAGGCGTGCCAATCGTGTGGTCATGCAGCACATTTTTTGTACAGCACGGTCCCGGAATGCTTCTTTTTTGAAGGGTTCCCCGAAATGCCAACAAAGTTGGCACGGGTCGAGAATTTCGTTGGCAGCCCCGGAGAGCCACGGGAAGGAACGAAGCACCCCACCCCCACGGCCAGGAAGGGGGAGCGCGGCGTGATGGAACGAGCACGACTCCGCGAGGAACTCCTCGAGGTGTTGCGTCACCTCGAACGGCAACTGGGCTGGCAGGAGGCCTCCTGCTCTCCAGGGATGACGCGGCGGGGACGGGCGTCCAAGGAACGAGCCGGAGGGCCGTCGGGGAACGCGCAAGGGTCTCCAGCGCAGCGGCTCGAAGCGCTTTCGGCGCGGATCGGGGACTGTACGCGCTGCCCCCTGCACCGCGACCGGACGAAGATCGTCTTTGGTTCAGGGAATCCCGAAGCCCGGATCATGTTCATCGGGGAGGCGCCGGGCTACGAGGAGGACCGGCAGGGGGTACCCTTCGTGGGGCGTTCGGGACGGCTCCTTCGCCGGATGCTGGGTGCGCTCTCCTTTCCGCTCGATGAGATCTATATCGCGAACATCGTCAAGTGTCGTCCGCCGGGGAACCGGGATCCGGAGGAAGGGGAGATCGCCGCCTGTCTCCCCTTCCTCGAGCGGCAGATCGAGATCGTGGCGCCCGCGGTGCTCTGTACGTTGGGCCGGATCGCTGCGCAGACGCTCCTTTCCACCCGCAAGCCGATGGGGCGGATGCGGGGGAAGTTTTTCGACTACAAGGGGATTCCTCTGATGGCGACCTTTCATCCCTCCTATCTCCTGCGCAATCCAGGGGACAAGCGGCTCGTGATGGAGGACTTGAAGCTGCTTCTCGAACGGGCCGAGGAGGCGAGATGAGCGTCCATCTCCTGTCGATTTCCGAGGGTAGCTTCCCTGTTGCGCGGGGTGCGGAGGGGGGGGAGGGGCTTGGGGGAGGAGAATCCTTCATGCGTCGGAGCGCATTCATCCCTCTTTGCTCGATCCTGCTGCTGTGGCTCGCTGCGTGTAGCCCTTCGACGGATTCCCGGATCCTCGTGGGAACGCTCGAGCGGGAGACGATCTCGATCGTGGCCCCCCTTGCGGAGACGATCGTGGCGATCCCCGTCTCGGAGGGGGAGGAGGTCCGCAAGGGGGACCTCCTCGTTCGGCTCGACAGTGAACGGCTCGAGGCCGAACGGGCGATCCACGAGGCCGCGCTGGCGCTGGCCCGGGCCCGCCTCGTCGAGATCGAGGCGGGGGCCTCCCGTGAGGAGATCGCCCAGGTCGAGGCGGAGTACGAAGGCGCCGGCGCCACCCTCGAGAACCTTTTGACCGAACGGGCCCGGATCGAGGAACTCCACGCCGAGGGCCTGGCCTCGACCCATGATCTCGATGCGATCCGCACGCGGGTCGAGGAGGCCGCGGCGCGCAAGGAACGTCTCGCGCAACTTCTGGCCGAATTGCGCCGGGGGCCCCGTCCCGAGACCCTCGCGGTCGCGCGTGCCGCCGTGAAAGAGGCCGAGCGGCGGATCGAAGAGGTCGGGGTCCGGATCGGGCAACTGAGCCTGCGGGCACCTGCCGATGGTGTCATCGAGGAGATTCCCTTCCAGGTGGGGGAGCGCCCCCCCATCGGAGGAACGCTGGCAGTGCTGCGTCCCGATGTCATGCCCTACGCCCGCGTCTACATCCCCGAATCGCTGGCCCCCACGATCGTGCCCAACCATCGGGCCGAGGTCTTCGTCGATGGGGAAGCCACCCCCTTCTCCGCCCGCGTCCGTTTCATGGAGAAGGAGGCGATGTACACCCCATACTACGTCCTCACGGAGCGGGAGCGGCATCGGCTCGTCTACCGTGCCGAGGTCGTGCTCACCGATCCGCGCGCGCGGCGATTGCGCAGTGGGGTGCCTGTCGAAGTCCACATCCTTCCCCCCGAGCCCTCCCCGATTGCTCCGCGTGGGGGGGGAGGAGACCGGTCGGGAGCGCGCCGGTGAAAGGGGGAGACGCGAGAGAAACCCCCTCGCGGGAGATCGCGATCGAGACCCGGGGGCTCACCCGCCGCTTTGGAAGGCTGACCGCCGTCGATCATCTCGACCTCGAGATCCCGGCGCGGCAGATCTTCGGCTTCCTCGGGCCGAACGGGTCGGGGAAATCGACGACGATCCGGATGCTCTGCGGCTTGCTGCGTCCCACCGCGGGGCATGCGAAGGTGCTCGGTCTCGACGCGGTCACCCAGGCCGAGGCGCTCAAGCGCCGCATCGGGTATATGACGCAACGCTTCTCCCTCTACGAGGATCTCACCGTGCTCGAGAATCTCCGGTTCCTGGCGGAGATCTACGCGCTCCCCCGCAGATCGAAGGCGGGGCGGATCGAGGAGGTCCTTTCGACCTACGACCTTACGGCACGGAGGGATCAACTTGCGGGGACGCTCTCCGGGGGGGAGCGGCAACGATTGGCGCTGGCCGGCGTCGTCCTCCATCGCCCCGACCTCCTCATCCTCGACGAGCCGACCTCCGCGGTCGATCCTCAGACGCGCCGCGATTTCTGGGAGAACCTCTTCAACCTCTGTGACGGCGGGACCACGATCCTCGTCTCGACGCACTACATGGACGAGGCGGAGCGTTGTCACGAGATCGCGATCCTCGACCGGGGGGTTCTTGCCGCGGTCGGTTCCCCCGAACGGCTGATCGAGACGATCGATGCCACGGTCCTGGCCGTCGAGACGGGAGAGCCCCGCGTTCTTTCCCGGCAGCTTCGCGCCCTTCCCTGGGTCAAGAGCGTGGCGCAACTCGGCAGCGTCCTCCACGTCCTTACCGACCGGGAAGTGGAAGCCCCGAAGGCGGCGATCGAGGAGATCATGGCACGGGAGGGATTTTCCGGGAACGTCACCCTGGCCCGCCCCATCCTCGAGGACGTCTTCGTCGCCGCGACCGGGAAGTTCCTCCATCGGCAGCCACGTTCCTCGTGAAGGGTGGGGAGGGGGGAGGGCTGGCGATCACTTCGGTGGTGTAATCGGACGCTCTACTTTGGCGGTGAGGGTGAGGTCGTAGTCGATCCAGGGTACGGTCACCACGTACTCCGCCGCGATCCGTATCACTCCCCCGGAACGGAGGATCTCGACGTCGGCGGGATTCAGGGGAACGCCGATCTCCTCGATCGCGTTCTCCACGTTGTGGTAGATCTGCTCGTCCGTGTACTTCCAGGCGAGGATGGCCTGCTGGTTGAAGGCCCGCTCGAGGAGGAAGTTGTCGTAGTAGGGGGGGACGAAGAGATAGGCCGTCCCAAGCACGAAGGCCAGCAAGAGGATCATCAAGAGAACGACGTAGTTTACGCCACCCCGCGATTGCGATTCGTTCATGGCACCTCCTTTTCATGTGCGATTCGGTTCGTAGCGCTCCTCCCTGGTCGATCCCAGAAGGCTTCGAGGAGGATGCGGGACCACCCCTCGAGGGCATCGCGGAAGCCGACAAGATCTTCCCAGGGAACAAAAGTGCCGGTCATCCGGTCCCGTTCCCGGATCGAGACCTCTTCCCCCTCGGCGAGGAGGAGGAGGAAGGCGAGCCCGAGATGCACCTGGCCCACTTCGCTCTCGTCGTCGTTGATGAGACCGAGATAACGGGGAGAAGGGGGGGGGGGTGTGAAGACGACCTCCTCGGCCATCTCCCGGTAGAGGCCGGCCAGGACGAGATCGGGCGCCCCGGATCGGCGATCCGCTGCATCGATGTGCCCCCCCACCCCCAGGGAACAACGGTCGTGCAGGCGGGCTTCGCTCTGCTTCCTCCCCCGGCGCATGAGGAAACAGCTTCCCATGCGGACCACGGTGAGATAGGGGATCAACTGCTTCCAATCGGGGTTCGTCTCGGCCTTCTCCCGATCGAGGAAACGCGCCCGACCGAGGAGCCGGCGGTAGCCGGTGGGGTGTGGATCGGGGAAGAAACCGAAAGGCCCCACATCGATGTCGCCTCTGGGCACGACGAGTACGCGTTCTCCTTGCATCAGTGCCTCTCGGGGATCTTCGTCTCTTGGTAGAGGGGGGAGAGCGCTTCGAGAGGGAGCTGTTGCGCGGCGTCGGAGCGCGCGCTTCCCGGATCGGGATGGACCTCGAGCATCACCCCATTGGCTCCTGCGGCGAGCACGGCCTGGATGATCGGCGCCAGGATATCGGTTCGTCCGAGGGCATGGCTGACATCGACGACCACGGGGAAGGGGGTCTCCTTCTTGAGGATCGGCACCGCCGCGATATCGAGGGTATTTCGCGTGGCGGTCTCGAAGGTGCGGATCCCCCGCTCGCAGAGGATGATCTCCCGCGCCCCCCCGAGGCAGGCGTATTCCGCGGCGAAGAGGAACTCCTCGATCGTGGCCATCATCCCCCGCTTGAGGAGAATCGGTTTCCCCGATTCGCCGGCGGCGCGCAGGAGGTCCGTGTTGAACATGTTCCTTGCCCCGATCTGAAGGATGTCCGCGGCCTCGCACACCCGTGGGAGATCTCGCGTGGCCAGGACCTCCGTGACGACGGCGAGGCCATATTTTCGCCCGACTTCCCGGAGGATCCGGAGTCCCGCCTCGCCAAGCCCCTGGAAGGCGTAGGGGGATGTCCGCGGTTTGAAGGCACCCCCCCGGAGGACCGGAATTCCGAGCGATTGGAGCACCGCCCCCACCCGGTCGAGCTGCTCGAAGGACTCTACCGCGCAGGGACCCGCCATCCATACTGGGGGAGTGGCCCCACCGATCCGCACCCCACCCGCGACCACGACCCGATCCGATGCACCGGGGTGGCGGACGGCATACCTTCTCCCCTGCGATCCGATTCCCTCCACGGCATCTCCCGTGTGCTCGACACTCCGGATCCCTCCCCCGAATTTACACAGGTATCGGCGGACTTGTCAAGCATGCATCGAATTCGATATGATGGGGATCTGTCCATCTGCAAGAGACGGCGACGGAGTCGATCATCCCCCCAACCGATGGAGGCCGTGCGTTCCTCCCTCGCCTGCAGGCGGAGGTCTCCAGAGTGGAAGAATGATGAAGGCATTGCGCTGGAAATGGATCGTCGTAGGGATCGTCCTCCTGTGGGGGTACCCGGCGAAGAGGCTCCCGGCCGGGGGTGCGCTCGTCGTGGACAGCCACGGGAACCCGATGGTGTGGAACGTCAACCCGATCCCCTACTACTACGACCGGGGGAAACTGGGTGAGCACACGAATGCCGAGGCGCGGGATCTGACCGACCGGGCATTCGCCCGATGGGCCGCGATCCCCACGTCGGTCCTCACCTTCGAGGCTGCCGGGATGCTCGAGGAGAACATCACGGAGGACAACATCGCGGAGATCGCCAATACCTGTAACGACCTCAACGAGATCATCTTCGACGAGGATGGCGCGATCATCGATGAGATCCTGGGGCGGGGCGCTTCCTTCGTCGTGATGGGCTTTGCCGGGCCGACATGCATCCTCACGAGTTCGGGACGGGTCTTCCTCGCCGAAGGGTGGGCCGTCCTGAACGGCGGATTCGTGGATGGAAAAGGACGAAACGGCGAGGTCTCCTTCGAAGAGTTCGAATCGACCTTCGTGCATGAGTTCGGCCACTTCATCGGCCTGGGGCACTCGCAGGTCAACGGTCTCCAGTACAGCAACCGGATCCCGATCAAGGGCTTCGAGGATGCGGGCTTGCCGAGCGTGGAGCAGGTGGAGATCATGTACCCGATCGCGATCCCGAACGAGATTCCGCGCCCGCCGGCCCGTGACGACGTCTTTGCGATCTCCTGGCTCTATCCGACGACGGGGCCGGAGGGCTTCTTCGAGACGTTCGGGGCGATTCGTGGGGTGGTCTATCGGTCCGACTTCCAGACCTTCCTGCAGGGGGTCAACCTCGTGGCGCGAAACGTGGACGATCCGCTCGGGGACGCGGTTTCCTATGTCTCCGGGGACCGTTTCCCCAGCGATGGGGTCAATTCCGCCCCCCCGGAGTTCGAGGGGATGTACCACTTTTTCGGGTTGACGCCGGGAGCGCGCTACGTGATCGAGGCAGAGGAGGTGTGCAGTTTCTTCACGGGGGGCTCCGGGGTGGGTCCTCTCGATCCCCCACTCGACCTCGTGCCCGGTTCCTGTTCCTTCCTCGAGTGGTATGGCGCGCCGGAAACGGGGCACCCTCCGACGGACGATCCGGAGGCACGGGAAGAAGTGACGGTCTCCGCCGGCGCGATCACCGACCGGATCGATATCGCGATCAACGGAGAGCCCCTCGACTGTGAAGATCCGGACGGCGACGGCGTCTGTTCGAGCGAGGACCGTTGCCCCGACGACTTCGACCCGGCCCAGCGCGACAGCGATGGAGACGGGGTTGCCGACGGTTGTGACCCCTGTCCCTTCGATGCGCTCGACGACGGCGACGGAGACGGCTTCTGCGCCGACGAGGACAACTGTCCCCTCGACCCGAACCCCGATCAGCGCGACACCGATGGCGACGGCGTGGGGGATCTGTGCGCCTGCGACAACGACGAGGCCTGTCCCGCAGAGCGGATCTGTGAGGGTGGGGCCTGCGTCCCGGAGGATTGCCGCATCGACGCGGATTGCGAAGGGGACGACATCTGCGAGAATCGCCGTTGCGTCCCCTCCGAGTGCGTCAACGACTTCGGCTGCATCGAGGGGGAGATCTGCGAGGAACGCCGCTGTGTGGACGGGGAGTGCCAGGCCGACGGCGACTGCGCCGAGGGGAAGATCTGTGAACGCTACCGCTGCGTCGATGCCGAGTGCGCCACCGACGCGGACTGTACCGGCGTCGATGTCTGCGAGGGGGGACGCTGCGTCCTCGGGGAGTGCCGGGAAGACGGCGACTGCGCCGAGGGAGAGATCTGCGAGGGGAACCGCTGCACGCCGGGAGAGTGCACCCAGGACGGCGACTGCGCCGAGGGAGAGATCTGCGAGGGGAACCGCTGCATGCCGGGAGAGTGCACCCAGGACGGCGACTGCGCCGAGGGAGAGATCTGCGAGGGGAACCGCTGCGCTGCGGCGCAGAGCGGCTGCGAAACGGATGCCGACTGCGGGGAGAACGAAACGTGTGAGGGGCACGAATGCATCCCGATCGACGAGCCGGAGTGTACCGGTGACGGGGATTGTCCGCCCGACGAGACCTGCCGGAGTGGAAAGTGTGTCGCGGATCCTGCCGCGACTTCGGGAACGGAGACCCCGGGAAGCTCCGGGTGCGGCTGCCGCACGGCGCCCGCTTCCGGGGATCCCGCCCCCCTCCTCCTCCTTTCGATGGGCTTCCTCCTCTGGTGCCGTCTCCTGAGGCGCCTTTCGCGGCTCACGCCTCCCGCAGGGCGGCGAGCATCTCCCGCACCGCCCGCTCGATCCCCACGAGCACGGCACGGGCGATGATGCTGTGGCCGATGTTGAGTTCCTCGATCCCCTCGAGTTGGGCGATCGGGGTGACGTTCCGGTAGTCGAGGCCGTGACCGGCGGCGACCCGAAGGCCGATTTTTCTGGCGAACTTCACGGCGTTGGCGATCTTCTTGAACTCCTCCTCCCGGAGGCGCTCGGTCGTCGCGTTGCAGTAGCTTCCCGTGTGGATCTCCACGGCATCGGCGTGGATCTGGTGGGCGGCCTTGATCTGGTCGAGGTTGGGGTCGATGAAGAGGGAGACGGGGATCTCGCGCTCATGGAGCCGTTCGACCGTGGATTGGATCGTGTCGCGCTGGAGGATGACATCGAGTCCTCCCTCGGTCGTCACCTCTTCGCGGCGTTCGGGGACGAGGGTGACCAGGTCGGGACGGATCTCCCGGGCGCGGTCGATCATCTCGGGGGTGGCGGCCATCTCGAGGTTCAGGCGGGTCTTGACCGTCTTTCGGAGCAACACGACGTCCCGATCCTGGATGTGGCGGCGGTCCTCCCGCAGGTGGACGGTGATCCCCTGCGCGCCGGCCAGTTCGGCCAGTCCCGCGGCGAGGACCGGATCGGGGATATCGATTTTGCGGGCTTCTCTCACGGTGGCCACGTGATCCACGTTGACGGACAGTTTCGGCATGCGTCTCTCCTTGTGGGAATCGAGTGGTTGTCCCGTTACGCGGGGGGGGGCAACGGGGGTTCATCCCTTTTCGGCGATCTCCACGAGGGCCTGGGCGAGGCGTTCGATCTGGGGCGTGTCTTCCCCCTCGACCATGATCCGCAGGAGGGGTTCGGTTCCGGAGTAGCGGACGAGCACGCGCCCGCGGCGCCCGAGGGTCGCCTCGGTCTCGCGGATGCCATGCTGGAGTTCCTCCCATGCGGAGAGGTCGCGGCGCGTTTCGACCCGGACGTTCCGGAGCACCTGGGGGAATTTCTCCATCTCCTTTCCCAGCTCCGAGAGGGGTTGGTCGCGCCGGAGCATCACGGCCAGGAGCTGGAGGGCGGAGAGGATGCCGTCCCCGGTGGAGCCATGGTCGAGGAAGACGATATGTCCCGATTGCTCCCCGCCGAAATTGTAGCCCTCCTGGCGCATCTTTTCCACCACATAGCGGTCTCCGACCTGGGTCTTGACGATGCTCCCCCCCGCTTCCTCGATGGCGATATCGAGGCCGATGTTGCTCATCACGGTGGCCACGAGGGTCTTTCGGGCCAGTCGTCCTTCCGCGAGCATCGCCTTGCCGCAGATCGCCATCACCTGGTCGCCATCGAGGATCTCTCCCTTCTCGTCCGCGAAGATCACGCGATCCGCGTCCCCATCGAAGGCGATGCCGAGATCCGCGTTCTCCTGGCGGACGGTGCGCGCAAGCGTATCGGGATGGACTGCACCGCAAGCGTCGTTGATGTTCGTGCCATTCGGGGAGACCCCGATCGGCACGACCGTGGCGCCCAGTTCCTCGAAGACGGCGGGGGCGACCTTGTAGGCGGCGCCGTGTGCGCAGTCGAGGACGATCCGCAATCCCTCGAGCGTCAGGTCGCTGGGGAAGGTGTTCTTGAGATAGACGATGTAGCGTCCGCGGGCGTCATCGAGCCGCATCGCCTTGCCGATCTCGGTGGCCGCGATCTCGTGGGACGTCAGCGCATCGGAGAAGATGAGGCGTTCGATCTGGGCCTCCATCTCGTCGGGGAGTTTGAAACCGTCTCGGTTGAAGAACTTGATGCCGTTGTCCTGGAAGGGGTTGTGGGATGCCGAGATCACGATCCCGGCATCGGCGCGCATACTGCTCGTGATGAAGGCGATCCCCGGCGTGGGGAGTGGTCCCACGAGGAGGATATCGACGCCGAGCGAGGTGATTCCCGCCTGGAGCGCGGTTTCGATCATGTACCCGGAGAGGCGCGTGTCCTTCCCGATCACGATCTTGTGGCGATGGGTGTCCCGTTTGAAGATCGCGGCCGCGGCACGACCGATCCGAAGCACCATGTCGGGGGAGAGGGGATAGCAGTTCGCTCTGCCGCGGACCCCGTCCGTTCCGAAAATTTTCCGTTTCTGCATTTGCATGACGCCTCCATCGTTCTGCTGCATGAAATGCCTCTTTTTGCGGCTCTTCTTTGCGTTTCGGGGGATGAGGTCCCCCCCCTCTGGATCCTCTTGGAGATCGGTCGGAGTGATCAGCCTGCAGGGGCAGGATGGCCGGAACGCGCGCCGCAACGGATCGAGGGGTTCTTCCCCTGGCCTGCGATCCTTTCGAGGTATTCGACGATCCCTCTGGCGATCTCCCGCTTTCCGACGAAGCGGTGGGGGGGGGAGCCGGGGGTGACGAGATGGGCGACCTGTTCCCCCTGGGGTCCCTTCTCCCCTCCCCGGTTTGCGACGACGGCGAGATAGCCTTCTGCGATCCGCTTCTGGGCGATTTCGAGGAGGGCCTGGTGGGTCGCGTCTTCCTCGTATTTGAAGGTGACCATCCCAAGCTCGGGGAAGCGTTTGCGCACGAGGCGGATCACCTTCTCGGTGGGGACGAGGGAGAGGGTCTGGGGCGTGCCACTCGGGATTTTTCCCGCGAAGGGGGTTTCCGGCCTGTAATCGGCGACCGCGGCGGAGAAGATCCCAAAGGCATAAGGTTTGCGGGCCAGTTCGGCGAGCACTTCGTCCCGGTAGGCATCGTAGGTGCGGACGGTACGGAAGGGAAGATGGGCCGGTGGGGAGAAGGCACCCTCGCCATGAATCAGGAGGACATCCGCGCCCCGCAGGTAGAGTTCCTCCGTGATGCGGGTACCCAGTTCTCCCCGGAAGTGATTCGTCAGCCGGCGGATCGCATCGATCGGCACCGGGGTTGGGCCACCGGTCACGAGAACCGCCACGCCGCGCAAGGGAGAACGGCTCACCGCCCGGCAGACCGCTGCCACGAGGAACGGCTCGTCGGGGATGTTGTGCTTCCCGTAATCCTCCCGGGGGGGCACGATCGTGATCCCCCAGGCATCGAGGGTCCGGAGCGACTCGGTGAGCACGGGCGTATGCATGCTCCCGTGCATCGTGGGCACGACCAGGATGCGGGTCTCGCCCCGCCCCACCCGCCCGAGCGCGGAGGCCAGGGTGGCGGTCACCGCATTGTCCGCGATCCCATGGCGCACTTTGTTGATCGTGTTGTAGGTTGCGGGAGCCACGAGGTAGGCATCGAAGGGGGTCTTCCCGGCCAGATGTTCGGCCGTGGGGGTGAGGCGGGTGACGACGGGATGGTTCGTGCTCCAGGCGAGCGTATCGACGGTCGTGTAGCGCAGGGCCTCCTCCGTGACGAAGGCGACGACCTGTGCGCCCTGGCGCCGCAAGGCCCGTGCCACGAGTGGGGCCTTCATCGCGGCGATCCCCCCCGTCACGAGGAGCGCGATCCATTTGCCGCGCAGATGCTCCCCCTCCTGCACCACGTCGTGGTCCCCCAGCGGGGAAGGGGGGGGAGGGGTGAAATCCCACCTTTCCATCTCCACTCCCTCTCGATCGGAAGCTCTCTGCCGAAGCGGGATGGTCACGAGGACCGCCCCACGGCGTCACCTCCCGCCAAACGTCCTTCCCACGCCATGCGGGGGGGGAGGACGAACGCTTCAGGGGCTGTTATAGCACACGGATGGGAAGGAAGAAAGGTACCCAAGGGAGCCGATTTCGGAGAGGAGCGAGAAAAGATCAAGTCGAAGGGAAAATCATCCGAAAAGGAGGAGAGAGGAACGCCGCCCCATCAACCTCCACCAGAGGAGTGGATCATGATCGAGAAAGACGCGCAGCAACGGCGTGTGCCGCATCTTCCCCAAGGGGAGGGGCTCTCCATTCCGAAGAGCATCCGGTCCGACCTGCGCGGATTCAAGCGGATGGTGGCCGAACGACTCGCCCTGCTCGAGCCCTTCGATCTCCCCTTCTTCATTGGACGCGCGGAAGTGATGGCAGAAGTGGTTCGGCGGGGAGAGGTTCCCAGCGTTCATGGGAAGCGACCGATCACGGCGGTCCAGCTCGTCTGGAGCGATCCGGCGCTGGCGTTGGCCGTTTCGGCGCGTGCTTCCGCGCGCTACGGTCCCCGTCCGCTGGGGGAGGCGATCCGCCTGTTGGGGGAGGAGGCGATCCGCCGGCGGATCCTGCCGGCGATGCTCCAGCGGACCGAGTATTTTCGGGGACTGCGGCATGCGGTCTCCACGCTCTACTTTCAGCAGGCGCTCACCCGCGCCTACCTCGCCTATGGGTTGGCCCGGCCCCATGGCGCAACGGTTGCGCAGAACGCCTATCAGGCCGCGCTCCTGCTCCATCTCGGCAAACAGGCCCTCCTCGTCGTGCTCCACACGCTCTCCGGCAGTCCCGTGATCCCCGCCACCGCCGAGATCAACCGTTTTCTCGAGCGCTATCACCCCAAGGTGGGTGCCATGCTCACCGAACGTTTCGGTTGTCTGCCGCAGGTCTCGGAGGCGCTTCGACAACAACGTGAGAAGCTCGATGCCTCCACGGCCCCGATCCTCTCCAAGATCGTGCAACTGGCGGAGAGGATCCGAAGGCGGGAAGTCCTCACCGAGGATGTCCTCCTCAGCGAGGGGATGATGGATCAGATCTGCGCCGTGGCCGGCTCGCTCCCCCCCCTGCGAGAACATATCGAACGCAGGCTCTCTCCCCTCCTCAACCCGACATCGACACGCGCGTCCGGCGGATGAAGCGGTAGTTGAGGAAGATCACGAAGAGGTTGTAGGCGTTCCACCAGATGAAGAGCCGCCAGGGCCACACCCCTTCCTGCGTCGTGGCCACGACCATGAAGACGAAGGAGTTGAGCACCCCCACGGCCTGATACTTCCACGAAAGATTCTTGTTCTTGAAGTTCGGCAGCCGGAAGTTGCTCACCATGAGGAGACCGAAGAGGATCGCATAGATCGCCCCGATCTGTGGGGGTAGATACTCGCGCATCAGGATGAAGCTGACGAGGTACGCCGCACTGGCCGGGATCGGGAACCCATAGAAGAAGTCGTTCTTCTCCCCTCGTTGCGTGTAGATGTTGAAACGGGTGAGCCGGATCACCCCCATCAGGAGGAAGAAGAGGCAAGCGAGCATTCCCAGGAGGCCCAACTGGTTCAGGGAACTCTGATAGAGGATGTAGGCCGGCGCCATCCCGAAGGAGAGCGCATCGGAGAAGGAGTCGAACTGGATCCCGAACTCCGAGGTCGCACCGAGCAGCCTCGCGGTCTTCCCGTCGAGCATGTCGAAGATACCGGCGAAGAAGATGAAGACGATCGCGGCATCGATCCGTTCCTGGCTGGCCAGCAGAATTCCGAAGAAACCGCAGGCGATGTTCATCGCCGTGATCAGATTCGGAAAGATGAATTTGAGCTGTCTTGTCTGGACCATGACGTTGACCTTATCTTATCGGGTAAGCGTCCATACCTCGTGGGTGAGCGCCCGTCATTTCCTTTCGGGAATCGGGCGCCTTTCCTGCAAGACGCACCGTCCAGGAAGAGGATACCACAGAACGAAGGGGATTGCCAGTCCTTCCCGATTCCCGGCAATCGTATCTATCGACTTCTACGCATCGTGAATTCAGGATGTTACAGCGTGAGGGCGTCATCTCGTCGTGCATCTCGTGGGCTTGACATCCCCAGGCGTGTCGTCCATACTCGGGGAAGGAGAGGGAAGGGTGGATACCCTTCCGACCAGCGCGATCTGGGCGGTTCTCCGGTGTCGGTGGCCCGATCCGCCCGAAGGAGTAAGGATTCGTGAGCGTAGGGAAGGGGATCGTCCGCCGGGACGGTCCCGGAAAAGTTACGGGGCGCACACGTTACATCGACGACCTCTCGGAACCGGGGATGTGGTTCGGCAAGACGGTCCGCGCCACGATCCCCCACGGGCGGATCCGGGCGATCCGCCTGCGGGACGATTTTCCGGCCGAAGCCGTGATCGTCGATTACCGGGACATTCCCGGGAAAAACGTGATCGCCCTCATCGAGGAGGATCAACCCTGTCTTGCCCAGGATCGGGTGATGCACCAGGCGGAACCGATCCTCCTCGTCGCCGCTGCGACGCAGGAGATCGCCAACCGGGCCGCGGCCGCCGTCGAGATCGAGTACGAACCGAAACCACCGGTCTTCTCGATCGAGGCCTCGCTGCGGGGAGAGGAGATCCTCTTCGGGCAGGACAACGTCTTCAAGTCCTTCCGGATCGAGAAGGGTTCCCTCGAAGCAGGTTTTGCGGCCGCGCAGCGGGTCGTCGAGGGAACGTACCGCACCGGCGCCCAGGAGCAACTCTACATCGAACCCAACGGGATGATCGCGATGCCGGATGGCGCGGGGGGGATCACGATCAAGGGGTCGATGCAATGTCCCTACTACGTCCATCGCGCGATGGTCGTCCTCCTCGGTCTGCCACCGGAGAAGGTCCGGGTGATCGCCACCTATCCCGGCGGGGGATTCGGCGGGAAGGAGGAATACCCCTCGATGATCGCGGGCCATGCCGCCCTCCTGGCGCTCAAGGCGGGGCGCCCCGTCAAGCTCGTCTATCCGCGGGACGAGGACATGCTCGCGACCACGAAGCGACACCCCTCGATCACCCGCCACCGCAGCGGCGTCAAGGAGGACGGCACGATCACCGCGATGGAGATCGACCTCCTCATGGATGGCGGTGCCTACGCCACCTTGAGTTCCGTCGTCCTCTCCCGTGGGGCGATCCACGCCGCCGGCGTCTACAAGTGTGAGAACGTCCGGGTGACCGCGCGGGTCGTGGCCACGAACCATCCTCCTTACGGCGCTTTCCGCGGCTTCGGGGCACCGCAGGCCTGTTTCGCCGTGGAACGGCAGATCGACCGGATCGCCGACGTCCTTGGCCTCTCGCCCGCCGAGGTGCGCCGCCGCAACATGATCCGGGCCGGCGATACGACGCTCACCGGCCAGCGGCTGACCGAGAGCGTCGGAACCGAGGCGATCCTCGATCGCGCGATCGAGGTCTCGGGGTATACCGCGAAGCGCGCCCGTTTCCCCCGCGAGCACCGGGGGAACCTGCGCCGGGGGATCGGCCTCTCCCTCTTCATGCACGGCACGGGCTTCACCGGCAGTGGGGAGACGAAGATGGCCGCCGAGGTCGGCATGCGGCTGACGGCCGATGGCACCGTCGAAGTACTGAGCGCCGCCACCGACATGGGGCAGGGGACCGAGACGATCTTCGCCCAGATCGCTGCGGCCACGCTCGGAATCCCCCCGGAAGCCGTCCGGATCGTCGAGCCCGACACGGCCCGTGTGCCCAACAGCGGTCCCACCGTGGCCTCCCGCACCTGCATGGTCGTCGGGAGTGTCGTGGCCCGCTG
>CAZTSL010000037.1:0-15745 GCA_964616915.1 uncultured bacterium | reverse complement strand
ACGCCTGGCTCGTCGATGACATCGGCACGGTGATCAACCCCGTCCTGGCCGCCGGCCAGGTGGAGGGTGGGACGTTGCAGGGGCTGGGGTATGCGCTCTCGGAGGAGGTCGTCATGGCCGAGGGGCGGATGGCGAACCACCGGTTGACGAACTACATCATCCCCACGACGCTCGATGCGCCCCGGATGCACACCGAGTTCCTGGCCTTCCCCTTCTCCCACGGTCCCTTCGGGGCCAAGGGGGTCGGCGAACTCCCCTTCGACGGCGTCGCACCGGCGGTCCTCGCCGCGATCGACCACGCCATCGGAACCTTTCTCACGGAGATCCCGGCCACGCCGGAGAGGATCATGAAGGCCTGGAAAGGGGGAAGGGAAGGGAAATGAAACGCTCCTTTACGGTCAATGGACGCAGGATCGAAGGGGATTTCCCCCCGATGCGTCGCCTCCTCGATTTCCTTCGCGACGACCTGGCCCTTACCGGCACGAAGGAGGGATGCGGCGAGGGGGAGTGCGGCGCCTGCTCCGTCCTCCTCGACGGAAGGGTCGTCAACGCCTGCCTCGTTCCCCTCTTTCAGGTGGAGGGAAGCCAGATCGTCACGATCGAAGGACTCGGTTCTCCCGAAGCGCTCCTCCCGATCCAGCAGGCCTTTCTCGAACATGGCGCGGCCCAGTGCGGAATCTGCACCCCCGGGATGGTCGTAGCCGCGCAGGCCTTCGTGGATCGGGTCCGCAACCAAGGGGAAGTGACCCGCCGCGAGATCGAAGAGGCGCTCGCCGGAAACCTCTGCCGCTGCACCGGGTACATGAAGATCATCGAGGCCGTGGCCGCCACGCTCGAAGGAGCCTGTTGAATGGAGCAGATCGAGGTCTTCACCCCTGCCTCCCTCTCCGAGGCCCTCGAGTGGCTCTCGGCGCATCCCGAGGCTACGGTCTTCGCCGGTGGTACGGACCTCATGGTCGCGATCGAGAGCGGCGCGTTCATGCCCCGGGAAGTCCTCGACCTCTGGGCGATCCGCAGGGAACTCGACGCGATCTGCGAGGTGGGAGGAGCGCTCCGTGTCGGCGCGGCCGCCACCTATACGGCGATGATCGAAAGCCCCCTGGTGGCGCGACACGCGCCCGCCCTCCGCGAGGCGGCCCGGTCGGTGGGCGCGGTCCAGATCCAGAACCGGGGGACGATCGGGGGAAACATCGTCAACGCCTCCCCGGCCGGGGACACCCTCCCCGTGCTCCTGGCCAGGGAGGCACGCTTGCATCTGGCCACGCACGCCAGGCGCCGCGAGCTTCCCATCGGCCGGTTCTATACCGGCTACCGGCAGACCGCCCTCATGCCGGGGGAACTCGTGACCGCGGTGACCCTCCCCCCCCGCCCTGCGGGCGCGCACGAGTTCTTCTACAAGGTGGGCACGCGGCAGGCCCAGGCGATCTCCAAGGTCGTGGTCGCGATCTACCTCGAAACCGGCCAGGAGCGGATCACGGAGATTCGTATCGCGGCGGGGAGCGTGGCCCCGACCGTGATCCGCTGCCCCAACACCGAGGCGTGCCTGCGCGGCGCCCCCCTCTGCGATGCGGACGCGTGGGAACGCGCTGCCCAGGCCATGAGCGCCGAGGTCCGCCCGATCGATGACATCCGCTCCACCGCCGAATACCGCCGCCTGGTCAGCGGCAACCTGATCCGGCGGTGCGCGCGAAACTTCCTCCCCTCCCGCTGACACCGATGGAGACGCACGAAGCGATGTCGAGGCGCGTACCTGAAACGAAGGAAGGAGCCGAGCCGGCCCTTGCCGGGCATCCCAAACCCTCGGTCACCGTGGACATCATCCTCTTCACGATCCGCGACGACGATCTCAAGGTCCTCCTCGTCGAGCGAAAGCACGATCCCTTTGCCGGGAAGTGGGCGATCCCGGGCGGATTCGTCGAGATCGACGAGTCCCTCGAGGCTGCGGCACTCCGCGAACTCAAGGAGGAGACGAACATCGGCGATATTTACCTCGAGCAGCTCTACACCTTCGGGGATCCCGACCGCGATCCCCGAGGACGGGTGATCTCGGTCGCCTACTTCGCGCTCGTCTCCTCCGACGACTTCGACCTCAAGGCCGACTCCGACGCCGCGGACGTCCGATGGTTCTCGATGTTCGATCTGCCCCCCCTGGCCTTCGACCATGACAAGGTCCTCTCCTATGCGCTCGTGCGCCTGCGCAACAAACTCGAGTACACCACGGTCGGCTTCCAGCTTCTGCCGAGGAAGTTCACGTTGAGCCAGCTTCAGCAGGTCTATGAGGTGATCCTCCAGAAGAAGCTCGACAAGCGCAACTTCCGCAAAAAAATCCTCTCCCTCGACGTGCTCCGGGAGACCGGCGAGACGACGCGGGAGGGGAGCCGGCGGCCCGCGCGGCTCTACACCTTCAACATGGACCGATTCATCGCCCTCAAGGAACGTGGGATCCTCTTCCCCTTCTGACGACCCGGGTACGCTCTCCCCCGCGGCAGGAGATCCCGGAAGGTTCGTCTCCGGAGCGTCCACTACGAATCCCAGGGGGTGGCCCCCTTCCCCCTCGGCACGAGGAGCGAGAAGGAACCGATCTGCCGGGCAAGGCGGTAGTTGCGCAGGATGTAGCGATAGAGGTGGGGAAAACGGTGCTCGAACCGGTTCTCCTCCCGTCCGTCGGTGAGGTGCTGTTGGTCATAGACGATCAACCGGGGAGCGATCGCCTCGATCCGTTCGATCGTCCGTAGCTCTTGCGCCTCGTCGAGGTGACCGGGGCGGAAGAGTTCGAAGAAGAGGGGATTGGTCCGGCCGGCCAGGAAATAGACGAGTGGGATGTCGGGGAGCGCCACGATGGGAACCCCCTCGGGGAGACGGGCGATCTCGGCGATCACCCCTTCGATCACCTCCCCCCGTTCTCTCCGCAGGATCACCCGACCACGGGGAAGATCGAGGGGGTACCCCTTCCCCCGGATCGAGAGGATCGAATGGGGAAGATCGAAGGCGTCGATCCGGCAAAGGAGGAGCAACGCCCCAGCCGTGACGCCCACCCCGACGAGGGTGCGGATGCGGGACGCCCATCGTCCGCTCCTTCCCGTCGGCTTCCCGTACAAGGCTTCGAGCCACGCCACGAGGAGAAGCCACGCCGGCGTGATACACTGGAGCAGGTGCGGAATATCGCTGCGCCGGAGATCCTGCTGATAGGTGAGAACCCCGAAGAGCATCGTCAGGGTGAGCGCCCCGTTTCCGCCCCTCCCCCGCCACCGGCGCCAAAGGAGCCACCCCGCCGTGAGGAGATAGACGAGGGGGGGGAGACGATGGAGAAAGGAACCGGCCACTTCGACCCAACCCCCTCCCGCCGAGAGGCGCGGCCAAAGGGGGGGCATCGGGAGCGCATTCGCCGAAGTTCCCCGAAACCCCGCAAAGAGGAGTTGATCGACCATCGGGACCAGCGCATCCGCGGCATGAAAGGCGAGCCCCACCGGCACGAGGAGCAGGGCAAGCCCGAACGCATACCAGCGAAAGGGTGCGCCTCTCCCCCCCGACCGGGGGAGGAAGAGGCGCATCCCCAGGGCGATCGACACCGAAATCCCGCCCACGTCCTGACGCAGGAGGAGCGTCCCCCCGGCAATCAGCCCGGCAACGAAGCTTCGCTCCCGACTCGGACGTTCATACAGCCGCAGGAGCGCCAGGAGATTGGCCACCGTGGAGAGCGGAAAGAAGACCTTGAACCACGGTCCCGGCGCCACGGAGAAGAGCAAGGCCGGCACGATCGCATACCCCGGCGAAGCTACGAGACGACGCGCACTCCGGTAGATCAGATACACGAGCACCGCATGGAGGAAGACCCACAGCAGCCGCGACACGAGAAGGTCCGCTCCGAAGATCGAGAAGAGGAGGGCGCAGAGATAGAAACGACCCGGCGCATAGAAATGATAGAAATCGCGGTAGGGCACCTCCCCGGCAAGGATCCGCATCACGGGATCGAGCAGAAACCCCTCGTCGAGCAGGGAGATCCCGTAGCGAAACGCCGGAAGATCGAGCACGAGACTGAAGAGAACGGGAAAGAGACCCCACGGAAGGGAGCGGACACGCAAGGGGTCACCCCTCGCGTTCGAAGCGCACGGGTACCCCCTTGGGGATCGTCTGCCCCGAAGGGGTCTGGCGCGAGAGTTTCACGATGTGGTAGGGAGAGGTGAGGGCCATCGTGACGAACCCCCCTTTCGGCGGAACCCGTTCCCGGTAGGTGACCACGAGGGTCCCCGCCTCGTAGCGGACGTGGGTGATCGTGATCGCGAAACCACCGCTTCGTTTCTGTCCCATGAAGGCGGCCACCACGAAGTGGGTGGCAAAGTCGATCGTAGGGGGGGGAGGGGCGGGGACCCGCCGGCCGGCGTCCGTCTCCTTCCAGACTTCGTGCCATTGGGCTTCGTCGTGAACCACGAGGAACTTCGGGGAGGCGGCCATACCGAAGGCCCCTTCCCACGCTTCCACGATGGGGAGGTCGGATGGCATCGTTCGTTCCTCCTTTTGCGGCGCGGAATCGTCCGGCGCCTGTCCAACCCCTGCTTCCGCCGGAGGGAGAGGGGAGGCCGCATCTTGCGCCGAGACCTTCTCCGCGCCATCTTCCTCTGCGACCGCGCTTCGCATCGCGTAGGTGCCTTCGAGGTCGAGGTGCCGGACGTCGATCCGTTTGCGGCGGGATTTCGCGTAGGGGAGCGCAGCCGGCACAGGGCGCGCGATCCGTTCGGCGCCGGCGACGAGGGGGGCTGCTTCGCGGGCCGAGGTTCGGGTGGGATCGGCCGCCGCAGCTGCCGAATGCCGGGTTCCACGGGTTTCTGTGGGATCGGCCGCCGCAGCCGCCGGACGCCGGGTGGCCTCACGCGCTGCGAGCCTGGGCTTCGCCTCGACGGGAGGGAGACTTTCAGGCGACGAAGTGGAGGGGAGACGCGCCGTGACTCGAGGGGGGGCATGTTTCGCTGAGGGGGGGGCTTTCTTCGAATGGGAGGGGGGAGTCTTCCGAGGGACGGACCGGGAAGGTGCTGAAGTGCTGCTCTGAGAGGCCGCCTTTTCCCCTTCCCCATGGGTGCCGGGGGAGGCCACGACCGCCTCGGCCCCTTCCGGGCGGGATGACGACCCGATACGCCCGCGAACCGCGTCCACTCCCGCGGGGGAGGGAAGGGCCGGGGCCTCCCTCTGGATGGACACCGACGGTGCTTTCCCCGCATCGAGGGCGGCGAAGCGGCGCCCATCCTCCGATCGCCGATCCCTCGTAGCGACGAAGACGATCACCGCGAGCGCGGCGACGGCCACGGGCGCGAGGAAGAGGGGTCGCAGGAACCACGCCCGGATCCGTTCGGCAAGGGGGGGAGGGGAAAGCGCCGTCATCACCGCACCGACGAGATCGGAGGGCGCCGCAACCGGCTCCAGGCTCTGGACATGGCGGACGAAGCGCTCGAACTCCCTCCAGGCATTCCGGCACTCGCGACATCCGTCGAGATGGCCACGGGCCTCTACCTCCTCCTCCACGGAGAGCATTCCGTCGAGCATGAGGCTGAACATCTCTTGAACCTGTTGATGCGTCATTCGATTCCTCACTCTTTGAGCGGGGTCACGCAAGTCGACCGTCGAGTTGCGCCTTGAGATTCATCCTGGCACGGTGGATTCGCGATTTGACCGTCCCGATGGAGATCTGCAGGATTTCGGCGATCTCTTCGTAGGAACGCCCCTCGATATCGCGAAGGATGAGGATCTGACGGAAATCTTCCTGCAACCGTGAGATCCCCTCCTCGATGAGCCGTTGCGTCTCCTTGCGTTGGAGTTCACGCTCCGGCGTGGGCTGGGGGGCGACCAGATCCCTTTCCGAGGAGGTCGGCGGCTCTCCATCCCGTAGGGCTGTGGTCAGGGAATCGTGTTTCGAGGTATGCCGGCGTTTGAGGTAGCCGCTTCGGTTGATGCAGTGGTTCATCACGATGCGGTAGACCCAGGTGGAGAATTTCGACTCGTGCCGGAACTTTTTCAGGTTGCGGTAGATGTTGAGGAAGATCTCCTGCGAAAGATCCTCGGCCTCCTCCCGGTTTCCGAGGAAACGGTAGGCCATGTTGTAGATCCGGTTCTGGTAGCGCAAGACGATCTCCCGGAAAGCTTCCTTGTCACCGGCGAGCACACGATCGATGATTTCCCGGTCGTCTCTCTCCTCGGGCCGGGACGTGAGCTGTCGTGTCATTCCTGCTTCCTTATGGACACCGAGAGCGGTCGTTTGTTGCATGGGAATATTCACCCGGAGGATTCGGCCCCTCCTCCCGGAAGATCCGACCTCGCGATCTCTTCATTCGGGGGGGATGGGGATCCCTCGCCGGATGAGGGGAAGGGGGGCACAGAACCGCTGGACGAAGGGGGGATCCTCTCCCCCGGAAAACCCGTGCGCAAAACCGGAGAGGCGCGCGAGATAGACCCCCCGATCCCCCGGGGAGAAGAGCATCGGCGCCTTCACGATCAGATCGAGGGCCACGAAGAGGAGAAACTTCATCCAATCGTGGAAGCGCCCATGCCGATCCATCACGAGGAAGGCGTTACGGGTCAGGAAGTAGGCGCGGACCCGCTCCCCTTCCGCTCCCCGGGAAGATGCCGAGATCTCGTGGAGCACCTTCGCGGCCGGAACGTGGAGGACACGAAAGCCCGCACGCCATGCCCGCAGACAGAGATCGAGATCCTCGTGATAGAGGAAGAGATGCGCGTCGAAGAGACCGATCCGTTCGAAAACCGACCGTTTCACGAGCATTCCACAGCCGAGCACGAAGTCCACCGCTCGCGGCGGACCCGCTGGTGCCTCCGGCAAAGCCGCCCCCGCACCGGCCAGGCAAGCCACGACCTGACGATGGTTCACGATCCCATGGGCCGCGTGGAGGCGATCGGGGTCGGCGGCATCGAGGAGGGTCGAACCCACGATCCCCACGTCCGGCGCCTGCGAGATGGCCTCGGTGAGCCGCAACAAGGTATCCTCCATCACCCGCGCGTCGTCGTTCAAGAAGAAGAAGGTCTCGAATTCGGGAAGGAACGCCCGCAGGGCCACGTTGTTCCCCCCCCCGAAACCGTGGTTCCCCCCCCCCGCGATCGAGACGATCCCGGGGATTTTCCCGAACGTCGCCTGCAAGGCGGGATCGCTCTCCCCATTGTCCACGACGACGATCCGCTCCGGCACGACCCTCCCCCGGCGCAGGCTCTCGACGGCCTCCAGCGTCCCACGGGGGCGGTTCCGGTTCACGATGACCGCGGCGATCTTCATCCCGCCCATGATAGGGTACGGCGTCGGCTTTGTCAAAGCGAAAAATCCCCCGAAAATCGCCAAAACCGGATATTGACAATCGCAGCGGGTGCTGTTATCCTCGTCCAACAGGCGCAGTCCCCGCTCTTGAAGGGAAACCCCCAGCAAGCCTATGAGCGGGGGAGTTCGCAGGGGGCTCGAAGGGGGCTCGAAGGGGGGAGCGAAACCTCGTATCCCATCCGGCGCGGATCAGGAAGACCGTCCATGTCAACCGAAAAGATCTATCACGCAGTCGAGAAGATTCTCGAACGTCCCAAGACCTACTTCGTGCTCGAACAGGTGAAATTTCCCGGCGAACTCGAGGAAATTTCCTTTCCCCAGATTCTGAACTACCTCTTCTGGGTGCGGGAGAGTGGCATCCTCATCCTCGAAAACGAGAAGGATATCGTCCAGATCTCCTTTCATCACGGTTACCCCCGACGGATCGACAGCAGCTTCACGCCACAACCGAGCCTCATCGAGATCCTCGAGTCGGAGGGGAAGCTCTCGGCCGATACGGTGGAGACGCTACGCCGTCAGGGGGAGGAAAGGACGCAACGGATCGGGGAAGTCCTCCTCCAGGAGGGAATGATCTCGTCCCACGACCTCTACCTCGCCCTCAAGCTCCAGGCCCTCGAGAAGATCCTCTACCTCTTCCAATGGAAGAAGGGGAGCTTCCGTTTCGAGTTCAAGGAGGGGATCGAAGGGGAATCGTACATCGAAGCCAAACCGGCCGAGATCATCCTGACGGGGATTCGCCGCTACTACGATCTCTCCGACTACTGGTCCTTCTTCGAACCCTACGAGGACGCCCTCGTCATTCCGAAGCAGACCACGCCGCACGACATCGAGACGCTGAAACTCCTCCCGCAGGAGCGGCGGCTCCTCTCCTTCATCGATGGGCGCCGAACCCTTCAGGAGGTGCTCGAGAAGGGGCGGATGAGCCTGAGCGAGAAGCTCAACTTCCTCTTCGCGCTCATCGTCATGGGAGCGATCGAACTCCAACATCCGGGCGAGGATGACGTTGAAGGGGGGGAACTCTCCAGCTTCGACACCCCCTCCGGAGTTCCCGACGAGTACGACGAGATTCTCGGGGAGATCATCTCGGATGGTGAACTCCTCCCCTCAGACAACACCGTCCCCTTTCCCGAAGAGGACGAGTTCGGCTTCGAAGGGGAGAAGGAGGCTGCGGAGTTCGTGATCGAAGCGACGCCGATACCTGCCTTTTTTTCCGGGGAAGGGGGGGGAGAGGAAGGGGAGGAGACCGCCCACGCTTCTGGCGTGACGGACGAGATCGGCGATGCGCTCGACCGGCTCTCCCCCCAAGGAGGATCGACCTCCCCCCCCCCGTCGCAGGTCGAGGTGGAAGTCGGAGCCGTCGGGACCCCCTCAGCCGCTTCCTCGCAGGACGACCTTCTGCCGAAATTGATCTCCCTCGAGCAGCCCCAGAGCGTTCCGGCGTCCCAGGAGGAGGGAACGGAAGGGAGTCCGGAGGGACCATCCCAAGAGACGCAAGAAGCCGCGATGCCCCAATCTCCGGTAGAACCCTCGGAAAGAGCGGCGAACATCGAGGCGGCCGAGGATCAAGACGCCGCGATCCTCGAATCGCCGGAAGTCCCGCATGGCGGTGAGCCCCAACGGGAAGGAGGCATCGGCCTTCCCGAATCCCCGGCGGGATCTCCCTCCGAAAGCACGCTCTTTTCGCTGCTCGGTCTCCCGGAGGATGCGACGCAGCAGGAGATTCAACGCGCCTACCTGCGGCGGCTCCCGGAAATGAGCCGCCGTCTCCCCGATCCCACCGCCCTCGAGGAACTCGAGCGTCTCAAGGAGGCCTTCGCCATCCTGGGAAACATGAAATCGCGCCGGGCCTACGAGCGGAGGCTCTTCCTCGAGCGGCTGGCAGCCCTCCCCGAGACGACCGGCAAGAGCGCCAACCAGGCCTACCACAAAGCCCTCGATCTCCTCGAGCAAGGGGCCACGGAGGAAGCGGAGCGCCTCCTGCGCAAGGCCGTCCTGGCAGCCCCGCAAAAGACGCTCTACCGTGCCCGTCTCGCCTGGCTCTTCTGGCGTTTCCCCTGCGGGGAGAGAGAACTCGATCTCTCCAGGCCCCTCCAGTGGCTCAACGAACACCTCGAACGGCATCCCGACGATTGGGAGGCGCTCCTGGCCCTTGGGAAGATCCACCGCAGCCAGCACCGTTTCCATCTCGCGCGGCAGACCTTCCTCCGGGTACGGCAGCTCAAACCCGACCTGGAGGAGATCGAACGGCTCCACTCGGAACTGCCGGGAGGGGAAGAATGACGCTCCCCCCCCTCTCCATCATGGGCCGCCTCAAGGACCTCCTGCGGGCCAACACCCGAAGCCTCCTACAGAGCGATCGCCTCGACCGCTTCCTCGGACGACTCATCACCCTCCTCGAAAACTTGAGAAACCGCATCAGGACCGTGGAAATGGAACTCGAAGAGATCGAAGAAGAACGGGTCTTGCTCCTCAAAGCCGCCGAATCCACCGAGAAGCAGGCCAAAGAGGCCCGCGCGCAAGGACGAAACGAGGAAGCGGAATCGCTCGAGGAACAGACCCTGCGCTTCCGGCAACGCTACGAAGCCTTCGACGAGATCTATCGACGGATCAAAGCACAGGTCGAAACGCTGCGGATGAAGTACCGGGAACTCGAGGAGATCCGAAAGACTGCCCAGACACGGATGGCGCCCGACTTCGACCTCGATGCGAAATTCGATGCCCTGGAACGGGAGATCGCCGAAAACGCAGTCGAAGACGAACTCCAGGAACTCAAGAAACGCCTGGAGCAGGAGAAATGATCGGGAAAGTGCTCCTCGACCGCTACCGGATCGAATCGCGCCTCGGAAAGGGGGGGATGGGGGAAGTCTTCCTCGCCGTCGATCAGAAGCTCGAACGCAAGGTGGCGATCAAGATGATGCTCAACCCCCAGGGGCGCAAGGACCGTTTCATGCGGGAGATGCGGATCATCTCCCAGTTGAGTCACCCCCGCATGGTCGCCGTCCACGACTTCGACGCCTACGAAGGGCTCCCCTTCATCGTCATGGAATACGTCCCGGGAGAAACCCTGCGCGACAAGCTCAAGAAGGAACGCCTCCGTCCCCTCTCCCAGGTGATGGAATACGCCCTCGGCATCTGCGAAGGACTCGAATATATCCACGAACAGGGGATCATCCACCGCGACCTCAAACCGAGCAACATCATGATCACCGACCATGAGCAGGTCAAGATCATGGATTTCGGGATTTCCAAGGGGGAGGGGATGCAGACGCTGACCGCGGCGAAGGCGATCCTGGGCACCCCGATGTACATGAGCCCCGAGGTCGCCATGGGGGAGGAGATCGATTTCCGCGCCGATCTCTACGCCTTCGGAATGATCCTCTACGAAATGCTCATCGGCCGGCCCGCCCCCTCGATCAAGGAGCGGATGGAGAAGAGATGGGCCCCCTCGCGCAAGATCCTCCATGAGCGGCGCCCCGAACTCCCCGATGTGGTCGAGCAGATCGTGCTCCGCTGTCTCCGGGAGTTTCCCGAGGAGCGCTATGAGAAGACGGGACGACTGCGGCGGGAACTCCAGACCGGTCTGATCGAGACGATGCAATCGAGTCCGGTCGATGCACCGACACGGATCAGCTACATGCCTTCCCCCCCTTCCGCATCGGAGGGGCCGACGCGAAGTGAGGAAACCCCGACCGAGGTGTTGACGCGCAACCATCCAACGCAGGAACCTCCTGCGGGCAAGAGGGATGCGCCCCAGGCGACGCTGGGGAGGGAAGCGGTGCGCTCGAGGTCCCGCACTCTCCTCTTCCTCCTCGTCACGTTGGGTGTGACCCTGACGGTCGCCCTTTCCGCGTTCCTTCTCCTCCCTCGGTGTGGCTGAGACGACGTCTCGCCCGGGCCACGGTCACGACATCGATCCGGGAGGCCCCCCCCTCCCGCAGGATCTCGGCGCAGGCGCCCACCGTGGCGCCGGTCGTCATCACGTCATCGACGAGGAGGAGACGTTCTCCCCGCACTGCTCCCCTGAGACGAAAGGCGCCGGCGACGTTGGCCCGTCGTGCGGCATGGTCGAGACGGGCCTGGGGGGGGGTGGGACGGATCCGTTCGATCAGCGAAGGGAGGACCGGAATCCGCCACCATTTCCCCAGAGATCGGGCCAGGAGGAGGGCCTGGTTGAATCCCCGTTCCCGAAGGCGGGTGGGGTGGAGCGGAACGGGGACGAGGAAGGCCGGAGGGGGAACCTCGCCTCGGGGATCGATCCGCTGGGCGACAAGCCCGGCAAGAACTGCGGCCAGCGCACGCTCCCTCCCATATTTGAATCGATGGATCCATCCGTCCACCGGCGGCGCAAAGGGAACCGCAGCGTAGACCCGCCGGAAGGGGGGAGGATCGGTGGAACACCGGACACATACCTCCCCCCCCTCGCTGAGCGGATCCCCTTGGGCACCACAAATTCCGCACCCCTCCCCCCCGAATTCCGGCAACGCCCCCGCACAGTCCCGGCAGAGGCGTCCTGCGGAAAGAAGGCGCTCGCCACACCCCGGGCAGAGGGGGGGGAAGATCAGATCGAGGAGGGGGCCCAATGGGTTCAAGCGCGATGCACCCTTCGCACGTCCGGCATCGGGATCAACTCCTGACCGGTGTTGATCCGGTACCGATCCCAGGTGTACCACGCGACGGCGCGCTTCTGGCGGAGGGGATGCTCGAAGAGCCCGTCACCGCTGGAGAAGATCATCTCGTTGAACGAATGGATCCCGTAAGCCGCCTTGAGGGCCTTGATCGCGTCCTTGAATCTCCCCTTCCGCTCGTAGATCTCGCTGCGGAAGAGCGAGAAGAGGGGAAGTCGTCCCCCCGTGCGCTCGAGTTCCGCCAGAATCGCTTCGGCCTCGTCCGCACGGTCGAGCCGCAGGAGGTAGTGCGCGTAGAAGAGCTTGAGGAGACGATCGTGGGGGGATTTCTCGAGCGCCTTCCGGTAGAGTTCCGACATCCGGGGTTCGTGGGCCCCCTGTTCGTAGAGGACATCCTCGATCCAGGTGAGGAGGATCGGATGCTCGGGATGGTCCTTGTAGGCCTTCTCCCACATCTTGAGCGCTTCCTCGGCACGGTTCTGCTCGACATAGATCTCCCCCAGCACCTTGTAGGCGGGAATGAAACGGGGCTCGGAACGGATGATCTCCCGAAGCGCCCGGATCGCCTTCCCCTTCCCCTCCTCCGAGGACACCAGTTTCCTGGCGATCTCGTACTGGAGACGGTTCTGGATCTCCTGCATCTCGGGGCGCCGGTGCTTGGCCAGACGGACGTACTCCTTGTGGACCTCGAGGGCCTCTTCCCACTTCTCCCGCATGATGTAGAGATCCCGCTGGTATTCGAGCACGGTGAGGTTCTTCGGATCGATCTCGGCGGCGCGTTCGAGTGCTGCGGAGGCCTCTCCGAGGTCGTCGAGGGCAAGGAAGTTCTCTGCCTTGCGCAGGAAGATATCGACCCGTTTCGCCTCATTGACCCGCGCCTGATCGAGGAGTTCGAGCGATTTGCGATAGTCGCGGCGACGGTAATGGATGTCGGCGATCCGGATGTAGGGGCTGATGAAGGCGGGGAAACGGGTCTTCACCTTCTCGAAGATCTTCTCCGCCATGTCGAGGTCCCCCTGGAAGTAGTACTCGATCCCCTCGATGTAGAGTTGCTCCTTGCGTTCCTGCCGCTTTTCGCTCCGTAGCCGTCGCCGCTGCTCCCATTTCGAGAAGAGGAGCCAGATGAGTCCCGCCAGCGCGGAGATCAAGATCCCGAAGGTGAGCGTAAGGAGGATGACGTAGCTCAATGGGGCGGTGAACTCCCGCTTCTCGAAGAGGGGTTGCTCCCCCCCCTCCTCGCCCTCTCCCCGGAAGAGGTTGATCCCATGATAGATCACCGTGGTCTGCGTCTGGTTGTGATACCCGAAGAGAAAGACCGTGTAGAGGACGGGAATCGTGATCACGAGGATGACGAGGAGGTGCTTCAGATATTTCATCATCTTCCCCTTCTTCCGATGAGGATCGCTGCGAGCCTTCCCACGTGCGTGCATGCGAGACGACGTGGACTCGGCGGGGAACCGACGATGCCGGACCCGGCGGCTCAGACGGCTCGGAACCCCCTTCGCGGTTACTTGTGGTACGGTTCGTTCCGGATGATCGTGAAAGCGCGATAAATCTGTTCGAGCAGCACGAGCCTGGCCAGGCGATGCGGGAACGTCATGGGAGAAAGAGAGAGTTCGACGTCGGCGCGGGCATGGACCCCAGGGGACACCCCCTCGGCGCCGCCGACGACGAAGGCGATCTTCTTACCGGAGCGCAAGAGCTTCTCCTCCACGAAACGGGCGAATTCCACGGAAGAAAAGCGCCTCCCCCGCTCGGTGAGGACCACGCAGTAATCCCGGGCATCGACGTGGGCCAGGAGGCGGCGCCCCTCCCGCTCGAGCACCTCTGCCTTCGCCCGCCCTCCCCTGAACTTCTCCTCCCGGATCTCCGTCACCGAGCAGGGGTGGTAGCGATTGATCCGTTCGAGATAGTCGGCGGCGCAGAGGGCCAGGTCGTCCCGCTTCAACCGCCCGACGCAAACGATGTGGATCCGCACGAGAGGGCCTGTCCGATCTCCCTGGAGAAGTCGATGCGGGGCCGATCCGCCCAGAGCCCCTCCAGGTCGTAGTAGCGCCGATTCTCCGCCAGGAAGATATGTACCACCACATCCCCGTAATCGACGAGGATCCATTCACCGACGTTGTACCCCTCGATCCCCAGCGGACGGATCCCTTCCCGCCGGAGGTTGCGTTCGATGCTGTCGGCGATCGCCTGAACCTGCCTCGTCGAGTTCCCACTACAGATCATGCAGTAATCCGTGTAGGAGGAGGAGGCACTCTGCATATCGAGGACGACGATATCCTCGGCCTTCTTCTCCTGGGCGAAGATGACGCATTTGAGGTATTTCTCTGCGGGGTGGGACAGCGCAGGCGGCTTTCCGGCGCCGCGATCGGCCGGGAGCGGCACCGAGGTTGGAGGAATGACTTCGTTTTTTTTCATTATGACGCTCGTTGTACTCCTTCTCCTCTCGTGATGAGAGAAACCGATGATTTCGTTCTCTGCTTCAAGCCGGAAGGAATTCTACACCGCCGATTATACCGGCTCCGAGCGCGAAAGGCAAGAGAAACGATCGATCCCGGAAATCCCTCGTGAGGGACGCCCGGCGGCCCAGCGTCCAGAGGAAGGAGGCCCTGGATGGCCCGGTCTGCCATCCCTGCCGGCAAGGAGGAGCCAGACGGCAGGAAGGGATGAGAACGAATTTGTCCGGATTCTACGACGCCTTCCCCCCTGATCCTCGGGATTTACAGGTCGCCCTTCAGGTCCGGTCGGTTTTCATGGATCGATCCCTCCGCGCCCGCACGCCCCTTGTCCTTTGCAGGGATCTTTGTTATACTGCGCGATGTCCACAGAAGAGAAATATCCCAGAAAACGGAGTTCTTTCCCCCCCATCCGATCACGCGGTATCGAAGCCGCCTTCGGGCGCCGCGTCTCCCTGTAGAGGGAAGGAAGGGAGCGATCGCCGTGGGGGAGAACCTCGGTCTTCGAAGCTTCAGCAGCAAATTCGGAGTTCTTAAGGAAGCGTTCGTTCGATCCAAAGGGCATACGATATGATTCAACCGAAAGACATCGTCGATTTCATCAAGGAACATCAGAACCTTCAGGAATATCAGGAGCAACATTGGAGCGGGACCTTCCAGGAGTACCTCGGAATCGTGCAGCAGAATCCGAAGGTGACGCGGACGGCTTTCCAGCGGGTCTACGACATGATCCTCTCCTACGGGTACGAGACCTACATGGAATACAAGAAGCCGATCATCCGCTACAACTTCTTCCAGGATCCCGACAACGACGGCGCCGATGCGATCTACGGCCTCGATCTGCCCTTGATGAAACTCGTCAACGTCCTCAAATCGGCAGCGATGCGTTACGGCACGGAGAAGCGGGTGATCCTCCTCCACGGACCGGTCGGCAGTTCGAAGAGCACGATCGCACGCTTGCTCAAGAAGGGGCTGGAACGCTACTCGAAGACGAAGGAGGGCGCGCTCTATACCTTCGAGTGGGTCAACCTGCCGGAGGAGAAGTTCGGCAACGAGACAACGATGCCCTCGCCGATGAACGAGGAGCCCCTCCTCCTCATCCCGATCGAGATGCGGGAGGCGGTGCTGCGCGAACTCAACGCGGGAAAGAGCGATGGCGACTTCCACATCACGATCGAAGGGGATCTGTGTCCGGCCAGCCGCTACGTCTTCCGGGAGCTGAGCGACTACTACAAGGGAGATTGGACCAAGGTCATCGAGCACGTGCGCGTCAAGCGGCTCATCCTGTCGGAGAAGGACCGCATCGGGATCGGCACCTTCCAGCCCCAAGGACGAGAAGAACCAGGACTCCA
>CAZTSL010000036.1:0-35146 GCA_964616915.1 uncultured bacterium | reverse complement strand
CCCCTTCCCCGCTCCCCCCGATCAGCGAGGCCGCCTGGGAGAAGCTGCGCCGGGTCGGGACGCTGAAGATCCTCCCCGTCTATTTCACGAGCGGCTCCGACCTCCTCACGGCCGAGGACAAACTCGAAATCGACAGGATCGCCAAGATCCTCGCCCACTATCCCCGCTACCGGATCCTCGTGGAGGGGCATTCGAGTCCGGGCGCAGACCCCGCGGCGGACCGGGAACTCTCCTTGCGCCGCGCCGAGGTGATCCGCCAGTACCTCGTGCGGGTCCACGGCATCGATCCGAACCGGATCCGGGCCGTGGGGCTCGGATCCGAACGCCAACTCCCCCGGAAACCGGGAGAATCCTACCGCGCCTATCGCGCAAGGAACCAGCGCGCGGAGTTCGTCTTCCTCGAAGATCCCTTCTGACAGAATCCCTTGGCGTCCCCTGCGTCCCGGCGATGTTGAGAAAAACGTTTCGACCTCCTGTCTCAGAGGTATCGGGCCAGTTCGTCCCGGATGAAGAGCCGTGAACGGTGGATCCGTGATTTGACGGCGGGAATGCTGATCTCGAGGATCTCACTGATCTCGCCGAGCGAGAGCCCTTCGAGATCCTTCATGAGGAAGGCCAGGCGGTACCCCTCCGGCAGCTTCTGGACCGCTTCCTCGATCTTCTCGATCAATTCCTTGTTGAAGAATTTTTCGTCGGGACGCTCCGACCAATCCGAAACGGGAAGGGGATGGGAGCCCTCTTCCTGGATCTTGGGGAAATAGCTCTCGAGCGAAACCGTCTCCCGGTCCTTCTGCCGGCTGCGGATCTTCATGAGGGCCATGTTCACGGTGATCCGGTAGATCCATGTCGAAAGGGAGGCGTTCTCCTGGAATCCGTCGATCTTCGTGAAGACGGCCAGGAAGACCTCCTGGAGGATCTCCTCGGCCTCGGCGGCGTCGTTGCAGATCTTGAATGCCAGGCGATAGACCTTCCCCTCGTAGGCTGCCATCACCTCCTCGAAGGCGCTCGGATCCTTTGCTTTCAGTCGTTCCACGATGCTTTTTTTCGAATCGGACATCTCTCTTTTCCGGAGACGCGTCGGCGTCTTCCCTCTGACGGGTGAACGAAACGATCCTGCGATCCCCTGCTATCCTAACGATACTTCATCCGATACGAAATCTCAAGGGGCTGCGTGCCCGAACGAGGAAATGCCTCTGCCTTGCCGATGTTTCCGACGGATCTCTCCATCCTCTCTTGTCCAATCCGGACGGCTTCCCTCGCTTCGCTTCGCCTCTCAGGCCAGGCGACAGAGAGACGCAGGGAGACGAATTGCGAAAAATTCCGGTCGGTTTTCCGTGATCGATCCTGCGGGACATTCGAAGACGGTTGCCCCATCGGGTGGAAATGGAGTAAGATGGAAAGGCGAAGGAACGCTCGATATCACGGATGAGACCAACACGGCCGTTGGCGCAACGATCCAGGCTGGAGCAGACTCATGAGTATCGTATCTTCCCGCCATATGGCGTGTCTTCTCTCTCTATGGCTTCCGCTTCTGTGGGGTGGGGGCGAACTTCACGGTCAGGGGATGGGATCGTCGCAGGGCTACCGAAACCGATCTGTTCGCTTGGAGGAACAGCGCGTCACGGTGGCGGGGGGGTGGATCCGCCTTGACAACCACCTCTACTGGAGCGATGCAGAGGGAAGAGCGTGGCGGGAGATCACCCCCGCCGATCTCGGCGCTGCAACGATCAGAGGGGTGACCTTTCTCGATTCCCGGCAGGGGTGGATGGTACTGACCGAGATGACAGGGGAGGGTGAAATCTCCTATCTCTTGGGTCGCACGTCGGATGGCGGACAGACGTGGGCGATCACCCCCCTCGACCTCTTTTCGCCTCACGACCCGGCGGCACTGGCGGGTGGAATCTTTCTCGGCTTCCGGGACCGGGAGATGGGATGGATCGTCGTCAAACGCGCCACGAGCAGCAATTTCAGTGTCGGTTCGCTCTTTACGACCACCGATGGGGGAGAGCACTGGCAGCGTCGCACCCTTCCGATCGGAGCGCCGGTCGTCTTCCTCCCCGAAGGACGGGGATGGACCGCCGGAGGGGCAGCGGGAAATGAACTCTACCGCACCCTGGACGGAGGAGGACGATGGGAGCGGGTGACGCTGGCTGCGCCGGAAGAGGTGGTGGAACATGCCTTCCTCCCCCGCTTCGACGCCAGGGGAAAAGGGCTCCTTGCCCTCATTACGCACCGGCAGGGAAAGAGATTCCTCACCCTTTTCCAGACGGAGGATTTCGGGGATTCGTGGGAACGACAGCGCGATCTGTGGCTCGATGGGGGGGAGCGGGGGGAAGTGCTCCCCCTGGCCCTGATTCCGGGAGAGGGATGGCTCCTCGTCGATCCCACGAGACCGAGGCGCTTCGTGGGACGGCAGGGAAGAGTGACCTCCCGCCCCATCACCCAGAGCTTCCCCGGCAGCATCGTCACCCTCGACATGGTCACTCTCGAAATCGGGTGGGCCGTGGCCTTCGACGGGGCCCCCTTCCTGCTCGCCACCACCGATGGGGGAAACTCGTGGCGACGGGTTTCCCTCCCGCAAAGTGGGGCGGAGCACAGAGAAACACCCGTGAGAGGAGAAGTTCCCCCCCCTCCGCAACTCCAGGAGAGCACCGGGGGCATGGTGACGATGAGTGGCCAGGGCTTCGACACATGCGAAGTCCCTACGCTCGGCCAACTCCAGAACTGGATCGCGAACAGTCCTTACCGTGCGGTCAATCTCTACATCGGAGGTTCGGCCCGAGCCTGTTCCAACCACGCCCTCAGCGCGGACTTCCTCCGTCAGGCCGGGGAGCAGGGGTGGAAATTCATCCCGACGTGGGTGGGGCCGCAGGCGGCCTGCTCGGGGTACGGTTCCCGGATGAGTTACGATCCCTCGACCGCTTATGCTCAGGGGCGAACCGAGGCGGAAAATGCCGCGAATGTGGCGGCAGACCTTGGCCTTTCCCCCTCGGTGATCTATTACGACCTCGAGGCGTACGACACGGGGAACACGAGTTGCCGAAACGCCGCGGCCTCGTTCATCTCCGGCTGGACCTCCAGGCTGCACGAACGGGGATTTCGCGCCGGTGCCTACGGCTCGGGGTGCAGCAGCGCGCTGAGCGATTATGCGACGATCGCCAACGTCCCCGACGACGTCTGGATCGCCCACTGGATCTATTCGTCCTACACGAGCAGCGCCACGGTCTGGGATGCCGGGTGTGTCTCCAACACCCTCTGGTCGAACCACCAACGGATCCGGCAATATGCGGGGGGACACAACGAAGCGTGGGGAGGGGTGACCCTCAATATCGACTGTAACGTGATCGATGGGACCGTCGGGACGAGCGAACCGCTCTCCCTCCCCCAGAATGCCGCCTACGTGCGGGACACGATTCCGGGGATTCTGCGGATCGGCCATTCTCATGAGATGAGCATCACGATGCAGAACACCGGCCAGAGCCACTGGTACCCCTGGCCCACCGGTCACATGCTCGTGGTGAGCAATCCCGAGCCCTGTTGCATCCTCATTCCCTTTCCCTACTTCCAGATCTATACGAGCGGCGACATCCCTCCCCTTGCCACAGATACCTTCGACTTCCGGATCGACGTGCCGAGCGACGCCCCGATCGGTCGCTATCGTCTCGCCTGGCAGATGAAGGACAACAGCGAGTGGTTCGGCCCGGTCTCTGAGAAAGAGGTGATCGTGAAGTTCGTGGAGGACGCCACCTTCGTGAGCGATACGGTCCCCGACCGGCTCGTTCAGGGGGAGGCCTACGACATCACGGTCACGATGCGAAACAGCGGCGAGCAGACATGGTACCCCTGGCCGCTGGGTCACGCCCTGACGTTGGGGAACCCGGAGACGCCGGAGGAGGACACCTGCTGTACCCTCATCCCCTTCCCCTACGCGGTCCTCTACGTCAGCGGAGAGATTCCACCCGGCGCGACCGATACGTTCTCCTTCCATCTCGAGGTGCCCTCCGACGCGCTACCGGGCGCCTACACCCTCGCCTGGCAGATGAAGGACAACTTCGAGTGGATCGGAACGTTGTATCGGAAGGGCGTGGAAGTGCTCGCTGCCGACGATGCACGGGTCGTGGAGGTCTCGATTCCCGATACGATGCAGGTCGGGGAGGCGTATCCCGTGCGTGTCACGATGGAGAACGTGGGGGGGCTTTCGTGGAACCGTGCCGAGGGGTACGCCCTCGGAGCGGTCGGGGATTCGGACCCCTTCGCGCCGGCAAGGATTTCACTTCCGGGGGCGGAGCCGGTCGGATATGGGGAGCGGGTCACCTTCTCCTGGACGATGCGCGCGCCCGATACGCCCGGAGAATACCTCACGGATTGGCGGATGGTTCGCGAGATGGTCCATTGGTTCGGGGAGAAGGTGGAGCGGCGCGTCACGGTGCATCGTCCCCCCCCGAAGATCGTTGCGGCGGTGAGCCGGCGCAACCATGCCGGTCTCGGTGACCTCGACATCGACCTGCTGGGCGACGAACCCACGGAATGCCGCCTGGGGGGGCCCAGCGAGGTGATCGTCTCCTTCGACCGCCCGATCTCCCTGCGAAGCGGGGAGGAGATTTCTCTCTCGCAGGGGAGCCTGGTGGCCGCGACGGCCATGGGAGATACCCTCACCCTTCGGCTCGAGGAGATCGCGGACCACAGCCTGCTCGAAATCGCTTTTCCCGGGGTCGTCGATGCGGCCGATCCGACCCTCCCGGTCGGCGACACGCTCTGTGTACCGGTCCTTGCGGGGGATGTCGATGGGGACCTTCGGGTCACTCCTGCCGATCTGCGCCGGGTGGGGCGGAGCCGACGGGAAGGACTCGATCCGGAGAACTTCCGGGCCGATCTCTTCCCGGATGGAGAGATCGACCTGATCGATGTCAACGCCGTCGTGGTCAACTTGCACGCAACGGTTCCCTCCTGCCCCGATTGAGGTGTCCCCTGAAAGGACCGCACGCTACGCCGTCCAACCGCTCCGGCTGCCCCGGGAATGTGCCCCGCAGTGCTCGATGAATGCGATGCGAAAGATTCCCTTCAGTCTCTTTGTTCTCCTGCGAAGATGGATCCATGGGTTCCCAGGCAATCTCCGCATCGAGTCGATCTTCGTCAAGCAGCTGGCCTCCTACCTCCTCCTCCTCCTCCTCCTCACCCTCCTCTTCACCCTCCTCCTCTTTCCGGTGGGACGGGAACACCTCGAGGCGGAGATCGGGCGGAAGCTGCAGGACATCGCTCGGATCGCCGCCAGGAACATGCCACCGGAGCGGCTGGCGTTGATCCGGGAGGGGGGAGAAACGACGCGAATGGTGATGCGTCTCGAGCAGAAACTCGCCCAGATCCAGGAAGCGACCGGCGTGACGAACATCTTCGTCTTTCGTCCCGACAAGCGCGCACTCCTCGACCTCGATCCGTCGGTTCAGATCGGAGAGCGCTATCACGCCCTTCCCATCTCGAAGGAGCTTTCCCGGCTTGCGGCCGGTGAAGCGGTGAACACGCACGCCTTCGAGAACGAGGCCGGACAGCTCGTGATGGAGGCCTTTGCGCCGATTCGGCAGGGGGGGCGACTCATGGCGATCGTGGGCGTCAAGGGGGGGGCGAGTGAACTCGAGATCATCGAGGAGATGCACGAACGCTTCGATCGGCTCACCTTTCTGGCGCTCGTCTTCGCCTCCCTCGTCGCCTTTCTCCTGGCACGCAGCATCACCGCACCCCTGCGCCGGATCGCCCAGATGGCCCAGGCGGTCGGCAAAGGGGACTACAACGTCCGGGTGGCGGTTCGCTCCCGCGACGAGATCGGCCTCCTTGCCGATACGATCCACCGGATGGCCGAACAGATCGAGCGGCGGGAACAGGCGCTGCGCCAGATCACGGCCACCGTGGCCCATGAGATCCGCAACCCGCTCAACTCGATCAAACTCCTCGTCTCCCTCCTCGAGGAGGAACTGGAGGAAGCAGGGGTCACCGATACGGGAGAAACGATCGAGACGCTGCACTACGAGATCGGGAAGCTCAACCGTTTCCTCACGGAGTTTCTGACCTTTGCGCGTCCCGTCTCCCTGGAGAAGAAGCCGGTCCATCCGGCAGAACTCGTCTCGGCGATCGAGGGACTCGTCGAGTTGGAGGGGAAAACCCGCCGGATCGAGATCACTTCCGACGTTGCGCCCGATCTCCCCGAGGTTTTCGTCGATCGGCATCGGATCGAACAGGTGCTCCTCAACCTGGCGATCAATGCGGTGATGAGTTCATCGTCCGGTGGCGAGGTCCGGCTCGGGGCACACCCCGGTCCGGATGGAAAGGGGGTCGTCTTCTTCGTGGAGGATCGGGGTCCGGGGATCCCCCCAGAAGTCTTTCCCCACCTCTTCACCCCCTTCTTTACGACGCGTAAGGAGGGGACAGGGCTCGGACTTGCGAATGCGCGAAAGATCGTTCAGGAGCATGGGGGGGAGATCCGTGCGGAGAACCGCCCCGGCGGGGGGGCACGGTTCGAGTTCTTCCTACCAACTCCGCCGACGACCTGAAGCGGCGGGGGAGAAGGGAACGGAAAGATGGCGAGAATTCTGATCGTGGATGACAACCGGACGACGACGAACACCCTGGCATCCCTGATCCGGCGCTGGGGCAACGAAGCGATCCCCGCCTACGACGGCGCAGAGGCTCTCGATATCCTCGAACGGGAGTCGATCGATGTCCTGATCACCGATCTTCGCATGCCCGAGATCGACGGACTCGAACTCCTCGAGAAGACCCGTCTTCGCGCTCCCGAAGTCGTCGTCATCGTCGTCACCGCCTATGGCAGCATCGAGGTTGCAGTCGAGGCGATGAAACAGGGGGCCTTCGACTTCCTCACCAAGCCCTACGAAAAGAAGGAACTGCGCGTCAAGCTCGAAAAGGCAGTGGCGCAGCGGGAGATGGCCCGCAAGATGGAGCGGATCCACGCCCGGATCTCCACCCTCGAGGACGAGGAACGCGAGCGCCACGGCAAGGGAGAGATGATCGGAGAGAGCCCGGCCATGCAGGTGATCTTCGAGCAGATCCGCAAGGTCGCCCCCACCGACGCCACGGTCCTGATCCTCGGAGAGAGCGGGACGGGGAAGGAACTCGTGGCCCGGGCCATCCATGAGGAGAGCCGTCGCAGATCGGGTCCCTTCATCGTCACACACTGTGCCGCATATGCGCCGGGGGTTCTCGAAAGCGAACTCTTCGGGCATGAACGGGGGGCGTTCACCGGCGCGATCTCGCGGAAGATCGGCCGATTCGAACAGGCCGACGGCGGAACGCTCTTCCTCGACGAGATCGGGGACATCCCCCTCGAAACACAGGTGAAACTCCTCCGTTTCCTCCAGGAGCGGACCTTCGAACGCGTGGGGGGAAGCCGGACGATCGAGGTCGATCTGCGCATCGTGGCCGCCACGAACCGGGACTTCCAGTCCGCCATCGAGGCCGGAACCTTCCGGGAGGATCTCTTCTACCGCCTGAACGTCTTTTCGATCACGCTTCCCCCCCTGCGCAAGCGGAAGGAAGACATCCCCGCGCTCGTGGCGGCCTTCTGCGAACGGGAGCGCCGGCGGCTCCCCCACGACGTCCCTCTGCCCGATGCCGATGCCCTGGAGGCGATGACCGCCTACGACTGGCCGGGAAACGTCCGGGAACTCCAGAACGTCATCGAACGCGCGGCCATTCTCGCGGGGGGGGAACCGATCCGACGGGAGCATCTGCCGCTCTCCCTCTTTCCGGCACGTGCTCCCCGTCCCCGAGTTTCCCCAGAGGGAGGGATCGACTTCGATCGGGAGGTCGAAGCCTTCGAGCGTGCCCTCATCACCCAGGCGATGAAGGCCTGCGACAACGTCAAGGCCCGTGCCGCGAAGTACCTCGGAATCGACCGTAACCGGCTCCGCTACAAGCTCCGACAGTACGGGATCGAGGATGGGTCATGACACCACGCCTGCGATTCCTCTTCCTCCTGCTGCCCATCCTCCTGGGGGCGGGGAGTCCCGATGCCGAAAGGTCTACCTTCGAAGCCCGGATCACCGCCTGGAAGGCGTGGAAGGATATCGGAAAGGCGATCGAAATCGCCCCCCTCGATGGCCCCGAGGAGATCACGGAGAAGATCGAGATCATCGAGGACCGCATCGATGCGCTCGAGGGCGTGCGGGCCGCCCTCACCGCCGAACTGAAGGCACTCGAAGAGGAGCGTGACGCATTGACCCTCAAAATTTCGGAACTCCAGAAGGTGATCGACATGCGCAGCCGGACCGATCTCCTCCTGCAACGCCGGCTGCAATCGCTCAAGAGTCAACGCGCCGCCCTCTCACCCCGGATCGAGCGTCTCGAGGAGACGCTCGGGGAACTTGCAGCCGAAGTGACGCGCCTGCGAAACCTCGGCCGGCAATATGAGGAGATCCGGAAGCAGCGGAGCGAAGAGGAGGGGCAAAAGTGACGAAGACGAGACGGCTCATCCTCCTGCTCACAGCCCTCCTCCTCCCCGGTTTTCCGATGCAGGCGACTTCCGGTGCGGCACAGGAAGGCACTGCTGCCCCTTCTCGCTGGCGGTGGCACGGGGCGCTGGGTCTCTTCGGGAAGTACGACGCCAATCTCGAACTCGTCCCTCACGACACGCCCCTTCCCACCTCGACCGACAGCTTCGGGATGGAGGGGAATATACGCCTTGCCGTGGAGCGTTCCTTCGGCCCGGCCTGGTGGTTCGAGGCGCGCCTCGTGGCGACGGGAAACGGCTACGTGGAACGTAGCGAGGAGAACTGGTACCACGGCAATGTCGGCTTTTCCCTCAACCATACGCGGGGGGCGAATCTCTGGAGCCTCTACGTGGAACCTCGCTTCTACACCGTGCCCGGCGAGAACGAGTTCGACTTCTTCCGCAACACGGCGATCCTCTCCTGGCAGCGTTCCCTCTCGGAACGGACGGTGGTCACGGTCGGCTACGAGAACCTCCTTGCGCGCTATCCGGAGACGGAATCCCTCGATCACGTGATTCATGGCGCCTTTTCGGAAGTGCGTCTTTCGCTCTCCCCCGATCTCTCGACGCAGTTTTCCTATGGCTTCCAGTTCTACCAGGGGCATGGGGAGAGCGAGGAGCATCCTTTCCTCAACTCGCCGAGCTACGGATTCCGCCACACGGCCACGGTGGGACTGGATGCGGCCTTTCTCGGGGAAAACACGCTCTTTGCCACCTACTCCCTCCAGCTCGACACGAGTTCGGGGGAGAGTCTCCATCTCGTGAGTGCCTTCGAGGGGGACGAGGAGACACTCGATGTCGAAACGGAGTTCAACTTTCTGGAACAGAAGGGGACCCTGCTCTACACGCATCGTTTCCCTGCGGCGATCTCGGCTTCCCTCTTCGTGGAGTTGATCTCCAAGTCCTTCTTCAACCCCGAGGAACTCTTCGAGATCGCGGAACACGAACATGCCGATCTCCTCCTGACGGTCGTCCCGAAGCTGGCCCTCCCCCTTACACCCGCGTGGGAGATCGACCTGCGCTACATCTTCCGGATGAATGCTTCCACGAGGAACGAGGAAGACTTCCACGATCACGTCGTGAACCTCGGCTTGACGTTTCGCTTCTGATCCTCAATCCGGAAGCTCCCCGCTTCGCTCCCCTCCCTTCTCTCCCTGCCAGATTCCGATGATCTCCTCGATGACGAAGTCGGCCAGATCTTCGGAACCGTGCGGGCACCTTCCCCTTCCTTCAGTAGCTCTGGATCGCCTGGACGACCTTTTCGGTCTGTTTCGCCGATTCGTCGGTGCGCAGGCAGGCGACCTCGTGTCCGGGAAGGGTCGCCTGGAGGGTCGGTTCTTCCTGGGCGCACTCGGGTGTGGCCAGGGGGCATCGGGTGCGGAAGCGACAGCCGGAGGGGGGATCGATCGGGGAGGGAACGTCTCCTTCGAGGATGATCCGCTCCGGCCGCTTTCGGGGCACGGGGATCGGCATCGCGGTGAGGAGCGCCTGCGTGTAGGGGTGGAGCGGATTGCTGAAGATCTCGTCGACCGGCGCGATCTCCACGATCTTTCCGAGGTACATCACGGCCACGATGTCGGAGATGTGCTCCACGACGCCAAGGTCGTGCGCGATGAAGAGATAGGAGAAGCCCCGCTCCTCCTGAAGCTCCTTGAGGAGGTTGAGGATCTGGGCCTGCACGGAGACGTCGAGGGCGGAGACCGCCTCGTCGCAGACGATGAAGGAGGGGGAGAGGGCCAGCGCGCGCGCGATCCCGATGCGCTGGCGCTGCCCGCCGGAGAACTCGTGGGGGTAGCGGTTGATGTAGGCGGGTTGCAAGCCGACGCGTTCGAGGAGGTCGGAGACGATATGACGCTGCTCCTGCCGGTTCTTCACCAGGCCGTGAAGCCGGAGCGCCTCTCCGATGATCTCGAAGATCGTCAGACGGGGGTTGAGCGAACTGTAGGGATCCTGGAAGATGATCTGCATCTCCCGGCGCAGCCGTCGCATCTGGCGGCGATCCTTTACGGCGAGGAAGTCTTTCCCCTGAAAGCGGATCTCGCCGGAGGTCGGCTCGATGAGGCGAAGGATCGCCCGTCCTGCGGTCGTCTTTCCGCAACCGGACTCTCCCACGAGGCCAACGGTCTTTCCCGCCGGGATCGAGAAGGAGATCCCATCGACCGCCTTGACCTGTCCCACGACGCGGGGGATCACCCCCCTTCGAATCGGGAAGTATTTCTTGAGGTTCCTCACCACGAGGAGGGGTTGTTCCGTCTTTGCGCTCATGGTTCGATCTCGTCCGTATGGTGGCAGGCAACGAAGTGGTTCGGCTCGACCGCAAGGAGGGGCGGCTCCTGTCGGCATTCGTCGGTGGCAAAGGCACAGCGGTTGCGGAAGCGGCAGCCGGCGGGGAACTCCAGAGGGCTGGGCACGACACCTGGGATCACGTCGAGCTTCTCCTTCTTGCGGGTGATGCTCGGAATCGAGCGGAAGAGGCCGTGGGTGTAAGGGTGACGCGGTGTCTCGAAGAGGGTCTTCGTATCGGTGTACTCGACGATCTTTCCCGCGTACATCACGGCGACATGATCCGCGGTCTCGGCCACCACGCCGAGGTTGTGCGTGATGAGGAGGATCGACATCCCGATCTTCGCCTGCATCTCCCGCAGGAGGTCGAGGATCTGCGCCTGGATCGTGACGTCGAGGGCGGTCGTCGGCTCGTCGGCGATGAGGAGGTAGGGGCGGCAAACGAGCGCCATCGCGATCATCGCGCGCTGTTTCATCCCTCCCGACATCTGGTGGGGGTACTCATCGATCCGCTGCGAGGGGGAGGGGATCCCGACCGCGGCGAGGGACTCGATGGCAAGCTCCCGGGCCTCCTTTCGGGAGCGGTTCTGGTGCTGGCGGATCGCCTCGACGATCTGGCTGCCGATCGTCTTGATCGGGTTGAGGGAGGTCATCGGTTCCTGGAAGATCATCGAGATCCGGTTTCCCCGGATCTTGCGCATCTCCTCCTCCGTTTTTTCGAGGAGGTTCTCCCCCTTGAAGAGGATCGTGCCCCCGACGATTTCTCCGGGCGGTGAGGGGATGAGCCGCAGGATCGAAAAGGCGGTCACCGACTTGCCGCACCCCGATTCCCCCACGACACCGAGGGTTTCCTGCTCCAGGATCTTGTAGCTCACCCCATCGACGGCTTTCGCCACGCCGTCCTCGGAGTGGAAATAGGTCTGGAGATTCTTGACTTCCAGGAGGGTCTCGAACATCTCTTTTCTCTTCTCCCCTGTGGTTTGCCCCGTCGTGGCGGGATCGAGGGCCGCCTACTGCAAGGTTCGGGGGTCCGCCGCGTCCCGCAGGCCGTCGCCCACGATGTTCCAGGCCATCACCGCGGCGAAGATGAAGAAGCCGGGAACCACGATCCAGGTGTAGTCGTTGAGGTAGCGCACGTTCTTGGCCGCGGTGAGCATGTTCCCCCAGCTCGCCTGCGGTTCCTGAATGCCGACCCCGAGAAAGGAGAGTCCCACTTCACCGAGGATGTAGAAGGGGATCGAGAGGGTCGCCGTCACGATCACGAAGGAGAGGGTGTTGGGCAGAATGTGCTTGAAGACGATCCAGGGGCGGCTGAAACCGAGCGCCTGCGCCGCCACGACGTACTCCCGTTCCTTGATCGAGAGCACCATCCCCCGGATCACCCGCGCCTGCCCGGCCCACCCGATGAAGGCCAGGATCACGACGATCAGGAGGTACATCTGCGTCGAGGAGAGCCCCTCCGGAAGCGTGCTGCGCAGGATCAGGATGAAGTAGAGTCCCGGAATCGCCAGGATCAGCTCGACGAAGCGCATCATGAGGAAGTCGAACTTCCCCCCGTAGTAGCCGGAGATCCCTCCGAGGAACGTACCGAGCGTCATCGAGATCAGGATTCCGAGGATGCCTACCCAAAGCGAGATCTGCGCGCCATAGACGATCCGGCTCAGGATGTCGCGGCCGAAGAGGTCGGTGCCCAAGAGGAAGAGCTTTCCCCCTTCATCCGTACCGAAGAGGTGGACGTCCCAGCGCAGGAGGGGAAACGTGTTCGAGGGGAGGTTGTACGAATCCCCCCGCACGAAGAAACGGATCGGATACATCTTCGTCCGATCCTCCGCATAGCCGTCGTACCCCTTGAGGAAGCGGTTCGTCACCTTGATCCCATAGACGAAGGGGCGAACGAAACGCCCCGAAGCGTCCCGGAAATGGATCTTGCCGATCATCGGCGGGTGAAAGCTGTAGTCGGGGGACTGCGTCTCGTAGTGGTAGGGAGCGAGGAAACCGGCCACGAGTGTGCAGGCATAGAAGAAGACGAGCACCCACATCGCCGTCATGGCGGCCCGGTTTCGCCGGAACTTGCGCCAGAGGATCTGCCAGGGCGTGCGGCTCTCGATCCTTCGGGGTTCCTCCGTTCCGACCGGTTCGTTCTTCTCGTTCATCTCGGACAATATCCTCCTGATCCATCCCGTATCACGACCGGCGGCATCCTCCCCGTGATGGGGGAAGATGCCAGCCAAGGAACGATCGCGTCTTGCCTGCTCATTCGAGGCGGATCCTCGGGTCGATCGCGGCAAGGAGGAGATCGGCGACGAGGTTGCCGATGGCGAGCATCCCAATGAGGAGCACGATCGAGGCCATGACGAGGGGTTCGTCCTTGGCGAAGACCGCATCGAAGGTCAGCCGCCCCATCCCGGGCCAGGCGAAGACGATCTCCACGATGAGGGAGCCGGCCAGGAGATAGGCCAGGGAGAAGCCGAAGAGGGTGACGAGGGGATTGATCGCGTTTCCGAAGGCGTGCCCGAAGATCACCTGGAAGTTGGAAAGTCCCTTGGCCCGCGCGGTCCGGATGTAGTCCTGGGAGAGCGTCTCGATCATCTCCCCTCGCATCTGCCGCATGTACTGGGCCATTCCGATCGTGCCGGTGACGATCGCCGGAAGCGTCACATGCCAGAGGACGTCCTTGATCTTCTCGAAGGTGGTGAAATCGTCCCAGTAGATCTGATCACGCATCCCCCCGATCGGGAACCACCCCGTCTTGCTGGCCAGCAGGAGCATGAGGAGCGCGAAGAAGACCGAGGGGATCGAAAGACCGAAGTAGGCGATCACCCCGCAGAGCCGGTCGATGATCGAATCGCGTTTGACCGCCGAGACGACCCCGAGGGGAAGCGCCACCCCCCAGGAGATCGCCATCGCGCAGAGCGCGAGTACGAGCGTGTTGCCCGCCCGCTCCCAGATGAGGTTCCACACCGGCATGTTGTACTTGAAGGAGTAGCCGAAATTCCCCCGCACGGCCTCCTTCACCCAGTAGCCGTAACGGACGAAGGGGTTCTTCGTGTCGAGGTGGAACTCCGCGCGAAGCTGGTCGAGGTACTCCTTCGTGATGTTCGGATTCTCCTGAAGCGCGGAGAAGTAGTCTCCCGGAGAGGCGATCATCAGGACCTGGGTGAGGAAGGTCGCCGCCAGAAGCAGCGGGATGACGGCAAGGAGCCGTCGGGCCAGGTAGGACCACATCTTTCCCCCCTATCTGCACCGTGGGTTCGTGAAGTAGAGTTCCTCGATGTTCCAGTAGGTGTGCGGCCGCAAGACGGAAGGGTAGAGGTTGCCGAAGCAGTTGCGCACCGCGGAGAAGTGGTTCGTGGCCACGAGTTCGATCTCGGGGAGCACCTCCGCCCAGATCGCCTGGATCTCGTCATAGGTCTTCTTGCGCTCGGCGAAATCGAGCGTCTGGGTGTTCTTGCGGATCAGCGCATCGATGCGGGCCTCCCACTCGGTCGAGGGCTTCTCCTGCATCGGGAACCACTGGTGGCTGCGCCCGGAGGAGAGGAGGATGTTCTTCGACATCGCCGGATCGGGGGGAACCCCGCTGGCCCACCCCAGGATGATCGCCTCCCAGTCGTGGGAGTCCTGGAGCGCCGCCACGAGCTGGTTGAAGGGAACGGGTCGCAGGTTCACCTTCATCCCGATCTTCTGGAGGTTCTCCCGGATGAAGGTCGCCATCTGCACGCGGGTGGAGTTCTCCGAGTTCGTCTCGAGACGGAACTCGACCCGGTTCCCCTCGCTGTCCTCGAGGATCCCGTCCCCGTCCCGGTCGAGGAAGCCCTCCTCGGCAAGGAGGGCCTTGGCCTTCTCCGGATCGTAGGGGTACTTCTTCGTGTTCGGGTTGAACCATCGCTTGTTGCCGGGGCTCGTAATCTGATAGATCGGGGTCGCCCGTCCCGCAAAGACGGTCTGCACGAGGGATTCCCGGTCGATCGCATACGAGACCGCCTGCCGGAATTTGATGTTGCGGAACCACTTCTGCTTGATCGGATCGAGATACGGCTTCCCCGTCTTCGTGCTGACCCCGGTGTGCTGGTTGAAGACGAGGTTGTTGACGGAGAGCGCAGGGCCGAGATCGTAGAGCGTGAAGTTCCCCCGTTCCTGCTCCCGCATCAGGAGATCGACCTCCTCGGGACGGACCGATTTACGCATGTGGACCTCGCGGTTGCGGAACTTGAGGAAGGAGGTGTCGAAGTCGGGAACGACGACGAAGATCACCCGATCGATGTAGGGGAGACGTTTCCCCTCCTTGTCCACCTTCCAGTAGTAGGGGTTGCGTTCGAGCACGACGCGCTGTTCGTTGGCGAACGATTTCAACCGGTAGGGTCCCGTCGTCACGATATCGGCCGGATCGACGTCGAGGAGGTAGCTCTGCATGAACTTCCCCGCTCGATAAGCCTTCTCGAGCTTGTGGCGGGGGAGGATGTAGAGGGAACCGACCGAGTCCACGAAGAGGACGTTGACCTCGCTCAGATCGAAACGGACCGTGTAGTCGTCGATCTTCGTGAGCTTGGGGAAGGTTCCGTCGCTCTGCCGGAAGAGGTCCTTCGTCGAGGTGAGGATCTTCGGATCGGTGACGACCTGGTAGTTGAAGACGACGTCGTCGGCGTTGAAAGGCGCGCCGTCGGACCAGCGGACCCCTCTGCGCAGATGGAAGGTGTAGGAGAGGTTGTCGGGAGAAATCTCCCACGATTTGGCCAGGGCCGGCTCCGACTCGAGCGTCCGGTAGTTGTACCCCACCAGGCTCGTGAAGAGAGGGCCGGAGGTGATCTCGGTCGTCGAGGTCTCGTTGGCCAGATGGGGGTTGAAGGACTTGGGGTTCCCCTCGGCGGCGAGCACGAGGGTGCCGCCATACTCCCCGGTGCCCTCGAAGACGAAGGCATCCTCCGGAATCTCCCCCGCAAAGGGGGGATTCGGCTTTCGTTCCCTGCTGTGCGCGACAAGCGGCATCGAAAGGAGGAGGAGGACCGGAATGCAAAGACTACGCATCGGCTTCATCCATTCTGCTCCCTGTTCGAGGTCTCGATCGGTTGGAGGTATCTTCGGAACCAGTTGAGCGCGCGGTAGAGGCGCTCCATGCGCCGGTCGGGACGTCCCGACCGGGAAAGCTCGTGGGACTCCTCCGGAAAGCGAAGGAGCACGGCCTCTTTCCCGAGGTACTCGAGGGCGAAGTAGAACTGCTCCGCCTGCTCGATCGGGCAGCGGAGATCTTCCTCCGCCTGCACGATGAGGATCGGAGTCGTGACATTCTGGACATGGCTGATCGGGGACATCCGGAAGAGGTGTTCCCGGTCCTCCCAGGGCTGGGCGCCGTACTCCCGAGCGTTGTCGAAGCCCATGTCCGCGGTTCCCGCCACGCTGTAGAGGTTCGAGACCGCGCGAAAGGAGACCGCGGCCTTGAAGCGGTCCGTCTGGGTGACGATCCACATCGTCATGTAGCCGCCGTAGCTTCCCCCCGCCACGCCGAGGCGCTCTTCGTCCACGTAGGGGCGTTCGCAGAGCCGATCGACGCAGGCCATCAGGTCCTGGTAGTCGATCCGCCCCCAATCACGGGCGATCGCGGCGGCGAAGTCCTCGCCGTACCCCTGGCTCCCCCGATGGTTGAAGGTCGCCACGATGAAGCCCGCCCCGGAGAGGACGTGATACTCGTGGAAGAAGATGTTGCCGCTCAGGATGTGCGGCCCGCCGTGCATTTCGAGGATGAGGGGGTATTTCTTCGTTCGATCGAAGTCGGGAGGGTAGAGGACGAAACCGTGGATCGGCGTGCCGTCGAAACTGGGAAGGGTCACCTCCTCGGTCCTGCCGATCGCAATTCCTTCCAGATGCGTCTGGTTCATCGTGGTGAGCCGCCGTTTCTCCTCCACGAGGGTGCCCCTCGCTGGATCGACGGCGCAGGTGAAGATATCCCCCGGGTCGTCGGGATCGGCGATGAGGAGCGCAAAGCGTCCCGTGTCGGGACGGCCGTGGAAGTCGAGGATCACCTCGGCGCCATGGGTCAGGGGGGAGATCTCTCCTTCCGGCAGGGTCACGCTGTAGAGGCGGCCATTTCCCCGATCCGAGGCGAGGAAGTAGATCCGCCGGCCGTCGGGGGACCAGAGGGGGGGGGAGTGGGCCGCGCCGAAGGGCTTGATGTCCGTGGCCATGTAGATCTGACAGAGCCGGTCGAGCGATCGGGTCCAGACCCGCTTCGCCCCACTCCCATCGGCCCGGATCGTGATGACATGCACGTCGTTCCACTCGTAGGCGTGTTCGTAGTCCGTGTAGGCACAGAGCGCCAGCGTGCTCCCGTCTGGGGACCAGGCGGGGGGGATCGGGGGGGCGCACACCTCCGCGATCTTTCGCATTTCCCCCTCGGGAAAGGAGATCCCCCAGAGATCCGAACGGGGAAAGAGGCGGTCGGCGTCGGGCTCCCGCACCGCAAAGCAGGCGATTTCCCGTCCATCGGGGGACCAGACCGGAATCGAGTGGTCGAACGCTCCGGAGGAGAGTCTCCGCGTCTCCCCCAACGCGCCAGCCGCTTCCGGCACGGAGACGACCCAGACATGATCCCGCTCGTCGTCGAGGAAGCCGATCGAGTCCGCCTTGTAGCGCAGCCGCCGGATCACCCGGGAGATGGGGGGGGCGCCTGCGGGGGGCTTCCAGTCCTCCGGCCCGGGATTCCACCCCTCCCCGTCTCCCTTTGGGGGACGCTTCTCGTGGAAGGTGAAGGCGATCCAGCGCCCATCGGGCGACCAGGCCGGATCGGAAAGCCGCCCCTCCGGTAGATCGGTCACCGGCCACGATTCCCCCCCCCTCCGGTCGATGAGGTGGATCTGCTTTCGTCCCGTCCGGTCGGAGACGAAGGCGATCCGCTTCCCATCGGGGGACCAGCGGGGGGAAAGATCGAGATGATTCCCCCACGTGAAGGGGCTGACCCGCCCATCCGCCACGGAGACGAGCGACAGGTTCGCGTAGTACCGGTTCGTTCGGCGGTCGGTGCGCTGGACCACGAAGACGATCTCCTCCCCTCCCGGAGAGAGCCGTGGATCGCCGGCGAGCCGCAGCGAGAAGAGATCCTCGGGGATGATGGGGCGTTTCCTTCCAGCCTCGACCATTCGTGCCACTCCTCCACGAATCGACCCCTTGCGCGAAACGAAGGCATCTTACTATATCGGCCTCCCCATATCAACCTCCCAGGGCAATCGCATCAGGGCAATCGCGTCGAATTTCCCGACAAGATCTGCGAGATCCCGTAGGATCTCGAAAGCAAGGGACTGCTCACATGACAGACGCCGGTCTCCAGGGCGTGTGGTCGGTAGATGCGTTCCACCCCTTTCGCGCCGGATGCTCCGATACCATGCGGATTCCGCGAATCATGGGGATTTTTGATGCGATTGCCCTGGGGTCACCCGTTTGACTTTCGAAGCGAATTGCGGAATCATTCCTGGAGGCGTACGGCGCGCAGGAACGAGGGGGGGAAGACACCCGGCGTTCTTCCCCCCGAAAGGACGACGATGACACAGACGGCAGGGGCATTCCGATCGACACCGACCCAGGACATCCGGAGACTCCAGGAGATCCTCCGGATCATCGCCGCTCACGGGTTCGGGCATTTCTTCCCTTCCGCCCGTCTACAGAGCATTCCGGGCCTGGGACGCCTCTTCCCGAAGGAGGGGGGGAATGCCGAACTGGCGTCGATGACGATGGCCCGGCGAGTCTTCCTCCTCCTGCAAGACCTCGGTCCGACCTTCGTCAAGCTGGGGCAGTTGCTCAGTACCCGTCCCGACATCGTGCCGGAGGCATTCGCCGAGGAATTGAGGAAACTCCAGGACGAGGTTCCCCCCTTTCCCTTCGAGGCGGTCAAGGAGACGATCGAAGCGGATCTCGGCGTGCCACTCGACGAGATTTTTGCCGAATTCTCGGAGACACCGGTCGCCTCCGCCTCGATCGCCCAGGTCCATCACGCGCGGCTGCGAAATGGGGAGGAAGTCGCCGTCAAGGTCCAGCGCCCCGGGATCGAAGCGGTCATGCGCAGCGATCTGCACATCCTCTACTTCCTGGCGCGGATCCTCGAGGGGACGATCCAGGAGTCGGGACTCTACACCCCGGTGGCGATCGTACGGGAATTCGAGAGCGCGCTCTCCAGAGAACTCGACTTCATCAACGAGGGGATGAACGCGGAACGCTTCTACGTGAACTTCCAGGATGTGGAGCGAATCCATGTGCCGATGGTGTACAAGGAGTGGAGCAGCCGTCGTGTGCTCGTGATGTCCTTCATCCACGGGCGCAAGATCACGGATCTGGCGGGCACCGAGATCGACCGGCGCGAGGTGTGTGAACTCCTGATCGAGGCGACCTTCAAACAGGTCTTCATCGACGGGTTCTTCCACGCCGATCCCCATCCGGGCAACATCCTCGTCTGCGAGGATGGCTCGATCGCCATGGTCGATTTCGGGCTGGCCGGGCAACTCACCCCGGAGATGCATCGTGCGCTCATGCAACTGCTCACCGCGATCCTGACGAAGGATGCCGAGAGCATCGCCCGTCTCCTCTACAAGGGGGGGGTGACGAACACGCGGGTGAACTTGAGCCGGATGACCGCGGACATCGAGGTCCTCCTCGACCGCTATGTCGGTCTCAACCTCGATCAGCTCCAGGTGGAGCGAATCCTTCCCGACCTCATCACGCTGGCGGTGAAGTACAAGATCCGCGTGCCCGCCGAGTACGCGATCATCGCCCGGGCCGGCTCCACGGTGGAGGGGCTCGTGCGCGATCTCTACCCCGACATGGACGTGATGCAGGTGCTCTCCCCCTACCTCAAGAAGCTCCTTGCGATGCGCTACGATCCGGCGCGGCTCTCCGCCGATGCGCTCAAGACCGCGATGCGGATGATCACGATGCTCGACGATGCGCCGATGCAGCTCAACCAGATCCTCCTCGACCTCGAAGGGGGGAAGTTCCGCCTGGGGATCGAAAACGAGGAACTCCGGCGCATGCATCGGACGCTCAAACTGATCGGACGGCTTTGCGCCGCTGGGATCGCGGTGGGGAGCATCGGGGTCACGAGTACGCTTCTGCTGCATTCGGAAGCGATCCCCCCCTCCCTCCATTGGCTGACGGTCGCAGGGGTGGCTCTCTGCCTCTGCGCAGGATGGGCGATCTTCTTCGGTGCCCTCTTCGGCGGACGCTTCCGCAAGATCCGTATCACGAAACTGCTCAACTTTCTCCGTTGAAACGAGGAGTGGAAGATGACGACGAGAAGGACGAAGCGCAAGGGCAACCGCGCCGTGGTCGTGGATGGGGCACGTACCCCCTTCGTGCGCGCCTTCAACGAGTACCTCAAGATGGACACGATCGATCTGGGCGTCCAGGCCGTCGGCGGGCTTCTCAAGAAGACGAAAATCGCCTACGAGGCCATCGATGCCGTGGTATGGGGGGGGGTGATCCTGCCGATCCTGGCGCCCAACGTGGGACGCGAGATCGTGCTCGATCTCGGGCTTCCCCGCACGATTCCCGCCCATACGGTCACCCGGGCCTGTGCCTCGGGGCTTCAGGCGATCACGGACGCGGTCGCGATGATCGAACGGGGGGAGGCCGAAGTCGTGATCGCGGGGGGGAGCGACTCGACCTCCAACGCGGAGGTCCCCCTTCCCCGAAAGTTGATGCAGACCGTGGGGCCGGTGGCGATGAACGCGAAGGCCGGGATCTCCGACTGGCTCGGGGCCATTGGCAAGCTCGCCCCCTTCGTCGATCTGTTGCCCAGGAAGCCGAAGATCGCCGAACGGACGACCGGCGAGGTGATGGGGGAGGCCGCGGAAAAGATGGCCCGGATCAATGGGATCACGCGGGAGGCGCAGGACGCCTTCGCCTACGAATCGCACCGTCGCGCCGCGGCCGCGATCGCCTCCGGGCGCTTCGACGACGAGGTCGTTGCGGTCACTACGCCGGAGGGGAAGCGGGTCACCCGCGACACGATCGTGCGCCCCGACACGAGCATCGAGAAACTCGGCCGGCTTCGTCCCGCTTTCGCCAAGGGGGGGACCGTCACGGCGGGGAACGCAAGCCCCCTTACCGACGGCGCGGCCTGCGTGCTGCTCATGAGCGAACGGCGGGCGGAGAAACTCGGTTTCGCACCCAGGGCCTTCTTCCGGAGTTGGGCCTATGTCGGCGTCGATCCTGCGGACCAGCTCCTCATGGGGCCCGCCCTCGCCATGCCCAAGGCGCTCGAACGCTCCGGTCTCACCTTCGAGGAGATCGATCTCTTCGACCTCCACGAGGCCTTTGCGGCCCAGGTGCTCGCCGTCGTCGGGATGATGGCCGATCCCACCTTCATCGCGAAACACTTCGGGGAGAGGGTCTCCTTCGGCGCGATCCCACCGGAGCGGCTCAACGTCCACGGGGGCTCCGTGGCCCTCGGACACCCCTTCGGCGCCACGGGCGCCCGCATCGTGCTCACGATGGCGAACGAACTGGCGCGAACCGATGCGAAGCACGCCTTGATCGGAATCTGTGCGGCCGGTGGTCTCGGAGCCGGCGCGGTGATGAGCGCGTACTGACGCCCCGATCCTCGCCTCTCCCACGCCGTCCTCCCGCGGAAATCCCTTACCGGTGGCGCCCGAAGCGGTAGCGAAGCCCCGCTCCGATTACCGTTCGATCTTTTCGAGACGTTCGATCAGTTGCCTACAGATCGCGATCTCCTTGGGATCCCGGCTGATCTCGAGTTGCTTGTGCAAGGCGGCGAGCGCAGCCGTATGCTTCTTCTGCTGGATGTAGATCTTGGCGAGTTCGAGGTGGACACGGGGATGGTCGGGGGCAAAGAGCGCGATGTGCTGGAAGGCCTCGAGGGCTTGCGGCAGATCCCCCACCGTTCGGGAAACCACCCCGAGGGCGTAGTAGGCGTCGAGGAAGTCGGGTTGAACCCGGATCGCCTCCCGGTACGCCGCGATCGCATCCCCGTAGTTTCGGCGGTTCGTATGGACGATGCCGAGATTGTACCACGCGCTCCCCATGCGGGGGTCGAGTTCGAGCGCCTTCTTGTAGAATGCGATCTCCACATCCGAATTGTCGGAACGTTTGACCCCTTTGCGGAAGAAATCCTCGGCCACGATCCGACGGGCCTGTTGGACTGTGTCGAAATCGGGCGCCTGGGGTGACTCGTGGCCGAAATCGCGGCGGGCCACCCCGGCCAGGGGAGGGATCGTCACGGGTGCTTCCGGATCTGGGAGTTCCGGAATCTCGAGTGGGGGCTTTTCCGGGGCGGGCGCTGAGGCCTTCTCTCCTTCGGGGAAGAGTTCCGCTTCCACCTCCTTCGTAGTCCGATGGAGGGGATCTTCCAGATTCCCCATTTGATGGAGAAAATCGATGGAACTGACCTTGATCGCATAGAGGGCCAGCGCAATGGCACTCAGGAGGATCACGGCGAGCACCACCACGGAGAGGTACCCCGTCGATTGGAGCATGGAGTACGCGCGGGTGAGGGGCTCCCAGATGGGAGAACCCCGGCCGGTCGGCGAAGGCGACGGTTGGGGAAGTGGATGAATACTCGCCGAGCGTTCGGGTTCGGAACTCTGCGGCTGGGAAAGGGGCGTCCGCATGCGTTCCTTCGGGGGGTTCAGATTCGCCGGGATGGCGCGAAAGGGCCGACGGGGGGGAGAGGAGGGAATCTCACCCCCCACGGCGGCCTCCTTCCCCGTCAGCGCAGGGGGATCCCCCGCCTTGCGGCGATCCGGGGTTTCGTAGAAACGTTTCGGGATCAGTTTCTCCGCTTTCCGGTTCAGTTCCAGGGTCTCTTCCCCATTCTCGGTATATCTGGCCTTCCACGCCCCGTGCCGGATGCCGTCGAGGGATTCGACTTCGTATCTCCGTTCCGGCTCGAGGAGACTCCGTGTCTCGTGCGCTTCCGTCTCTTCGTCGGGGTCGTCCTCGAACGCCTCGTCGGGGTCTTCGAGGGGTTCCTCCTCCTCCCCCCCCAAAGGGGTATCGCTGCTGGGGGAGAGATCGGAGGGGATCCGGATCTCGGAGGATGGATCCTTCTCGAGATCCGGTTCGTCTTCGAACACATCGGAACGGAAACGATCCGCCGCTTGCTCGGAGGATCGTTCCCCCCTCGGATCCGGTTCGAGCGGTTGCGCCGTGGCCGCCACGGGGGCTTGCACGTCGAACGATCCGACAGACGCTCGCTCGGTGTCTCCCGCGATCTCCTCCCCCTCCCCGAGGTTCGCCGGGCCTTCCAGCGCTTCGGGGGGGAGAGGCGTCTCCACGGTAGGCGCCTCGAAGGGCATCGTTTCTCCCCTTCCCGCTCCATTGCTTCCCTCCACCGGGGAGCCGGCAAGGAAGTTCGCCATCACGTTGTGGAGTTGCGCCGCGGAGGGGAGGAAGGGGAGAAGCACGGGGGGAACGGCCTCGTGATCGGGTTCGCTCTCCAGCCCGGCATTGGAGAGAACGACCACGGGAACGTTCGAGACGCTCCGGATCTTCCGGAAGAGTTCCTGGAACTTGAGGTGGGGGGAATCGAGCGCCACGACGACGAGGGCCGGGTGCATCGCCACGAGGAGATCGACCGCATCCCGGGTGTTCTTGACGACATGGGGCAGATGCCCGGCTTCCTGGACGATCGCGGTCAGATACCGCTCCACTTCGATTCGATACGCTACGATCTCGACTTTCTCGGCCATCGTCTTCCCCGTCGTTCTACGGGCTACCGAACGGCGAACCACCTCCCCGAGAAGTTGGGTATCCTCTCCCCTGGATCCATCGGTCACCCCAACGCTTCCTCCCCGGCTCGCTTCCCATCCATTCTATCTCTTTCTCCACCATACGTCCACCATCTCCAGAGACCGTACGAGAGAAATCCCTTGATTTCAAGATGTCCCGGGATCGTAGAAATCACATGCCACTGCCCTGCCATTCCCCATTGTTCCCCATTCTCGGGTGGAAGTCCATCCCCCTGCGGCAGGATCGATCCCTGAGAGACGCTCCATCGCTTCGAGAGGTTTGGCGAGTGTTCTCTTTGGCTTTCCTTGCATCTCTCGCCGATGGCGGGTACAATGGATCTCCAGGGTTCCCAATGGATCCACCATGGATCGATGATCCTCTGAGCAAAGAGGGCTCACGCATTCCGAGTTTTCGTGGAGAGGCTTCGCATGCAACGGAAACGAATCGTGCTCGTCCATCCCAAGACCGGTCCAGCCTTCTACTCCGCGCCCTTCAACCTCCTCATCCTGGCAACCTGTCTCGAGGAGGCGGGCTACGGCGTCGATCTCGTCGATTGCCGGTTGAACTACTGGGATCGGCGTCTGCGTACCCTTCTCGACCGGGGGGACGTTCTCTACGTCGGGGTCACCGCGATGACGGGCCCCCAGATTTCACACGCGCTCACGATCAGCCGCTACGTCAAGGAGAACTACGGCTTGCCGGTGGTATGGGGGGGGATTCATGCCTCCTCGCTGCCGATCCAGACCGTTTCCCACCCCCTCGTCGATCTCGTGGCGATCGGATGGGCCGACCGCTCGATCGTGGCCTTCACCGAGGTGCTCGCCGCGGGGGGGGATCACACCGATCTGGCCGGAATCCCGGGGTTGGCCTTCAAGACGCCGGAAGGGAAGGCGATCTCCACCGGCCCGCGCCCCGTCGGCGAGATCCGACGCTTCACCCCCTATGCCTGGCACCTGATCGACCCGAAGCACTACGTCGTCGATGACGTCTGCAAGGGGCGCACCTTCAGCATGTTCACGAGCCGCGGCTGTCCTCATCAATGCACCTTCTGCTACGGGCCCGGCTTCCACGGCCGGCGCTGGATCCCTCAGACCCCGGAGGAAGTCCTCGCCGACGTCGATCACCTCCGGGCCCGCGCCGACTTCGAGAGCATCTACTTCCACGACGATCTCTTCTGCGTCGATCGCAAGCGCGTCGCCGCGATCGCCAGGGGACTCAAGGAACGGGGGCTCTACTTCGGCGTGTCGCTCCGTGCCGACTACTTCTCCGACGACTTCTGCCGGATGCTCGAGGAGAACAACTGCGTCCGGATCGATTGGGGCGCGGAGTCGGGATCGGATCGGATGCTCCAGATCTACAAGAAGGGTGCCACCGTCGCCGATACGCTCCGCGGCGTGGCGCTGGGCAAGAAGTACGGTTTCTCCGGCCAGGTCGGCATGATCACGGGCCACCCCCTCGAAACGGCGGAGGATCTGCGCCGTTCCCTCGACCTCATGGACGAGATCAAACGGATCAACCCGAACCAGCGGGTCGGGGACGTCAAGATCCTCACCCCCTATCCCGGCTCCGAGTTCTACCACGAGGCGATCCGCCACGGTTTCCAACCTCCGGACTCCCTCGAAGCCTGGGCCGACTTCTACTGGAACAACGCCACGATGCCCTGGCTCGAAGGGCGCAAGAAGGAACTCGAGGTGATCTCCTTCACCTCGCTCCTCGTCTTCATGGGGTGGCGGATGAAACGGCCCGGAAGCCCGCTCTACAACCTGCTCATCGAACTCTTCCGCAAGATCGAGTATCTCCGCTGGAAGCGGCGGTGGTTCCGGTATGCCTTCGAGATCCGGCTGATGAAGCGCTACCTCGACCTCATCAACGAGAGCCTCAAGGGGGAGGCTTCCACGGTGCCGAAGCGGTGGCGCTGGCTCCTTCGCCTCTTCGAGCCGATCACGGAGTACCCGAACTCCTGCCAGATGGGGATCATGAGCGGCGACGTGCCGATCGAGATGAACGTCTGACCGGACGCCGTGGCGAAGCGCATCGGACGAAGCCTCTTCTTTCGCCTTTCGGGGGGCACCCGCATCCCGCCATCCAGGGGGAGCGTGGCCAGGCGAATCGAACGAGGCCTCTTTTTCCTCCTGTTCCTCGTCCATCTGCTCCACCGGCTTGCGCTCTTCGGCGATTTCTCCTACCCGATCTCCGACTTTCTCGCCACGCGGGAGATGGCGCAGGCCTTTCTCCATCTCGAGGTGCCCCCCAATTTTCGTTCCGCGCCGCTCTATCCGCTCCTCTGCGCGCTCACATCGCGTCTCCTTCCCGTGGCGGTGACGCGGGAGCCGATCGAGTTGGCGGCGGAGATCCTCAACTTCTGCTTCTTTTTCGGTGCGGTCTGGATGATCTACCGGATCGCCTCGGACCTTCTGCGTTGGGGAGCGCTCCTGCTGCTGCTCCGTTTCCTCGTCCACCCGATGATTTCGGGGGAACTCCTTGGTCAGCCCCTGATCGAGGACTTCCTCCTCTTCACGACGGTGGGGGTCTGTTACGGTGTGGTGCGGAGGCGGGAGGGGCTGGCATGGGGGTTTTCCACGGCCGCGGCGGTCTCCCGCTACGAGGGGGCGTTCTTGATCCCCCTCCTGGCGTTGCGCCGTCTCTTGGGGGGGGGGAGATGGGGCAGGACGATCGGCTATACGCTCCTTTGCGCCGCTCCCCTCCTCTCGTGGCTCGTGGCCGCGCGCATGCTCTCCGGCGGGCTCCCCTCCTATGCCGCCGATGTCCTCTCCGGCGCGGGATCGGTCTGGAACTTTCCAAAAGTGTTGCTCTTCTCCCTCCTGCGCTTCCTGCCGCAGGATCTCTTCGAGCTTCGCAGCTTCGAGGGGATGACGCGCATCGAGATCCACTTCGTAGAGGGGTGGGGTGCCCTCCTTTTCACGGTGGCGGCGCTCCTCTATGGCGCCGCCTTCCTGGCGGGGGCCTGGCGGCTGCTGCGCACGAGGTTTCGCGATATCCTTCCGATCTTCGGGTATCTGGCGGGGTACTGCGCGATCCATGCGCTCTACCCCTTCACCCTGGAGAAGCACGTCGCGCCGGTCCTCTGGATCTTCGATCTCGCGGCGCTCGAGGGCCTGGCTTGGGGGATCGGCGCTCTGGGCCGATGGAGCGGTGTCCCGCGGAGACTCCCCTGGATCGGCGTGATCCTGCTGGCCGCTGGCGCCTATGCGATCGCGCCGTCCCGTTCCTTTCACGAAGGGCGGCACGAGGCCCTCCCCCTCCTTCTCGAGGGGAAAGGGGGAGGGAAAGGGCGAATCGACCTCCTCTACTTCACACGCCATGCTTCTCCCGGCGGTAACGACGCTTCCGGCGCAACGGAGGCACACCTTCCGGCGGGTCCCCACACCGGTCGTCCGGACGATTCCCCCTGCGACGCGGGGGGAGGGGGAAGGGGGGTGGCAACCAGGGTGTTGACCGACCCCGACGGCTACTACGAATCCGCCGGGGGGTTCGCCTACCGTTTCGAGGTGCCCCCGCTCCTCACCCCCGATCGCCCTGGCGCACCGACGGCTTCGCGCCTCATCCTCTACGAGGGAGATCATCCGCTGGGACCTCCCCATGCTCCGCACGAGGCGATCCGGGAAGTCGGGGGGGGGCGTTTCAGCCACTGGTGCGACGAGCGTGGGGAAACGCGCCTCCTCTTTTCGACTTCCGACCGCTCCAACCCGAACCTGAACGGGCGGCGTTACACGATCGGAAACCTCCTCGTCGTGGCATCGGAGGTCCGGCTTCCCCTCCCCGAGACGCGCTCTGGAAGGATCGCATCGCTCCGTTTCACCGCGCACCGGGGGAGGGGGGGGGAAGCGCCCCGTTTTCGCTTCACGCTTCACATCCCCGGCTCCCCCCCCCGCAGCCGGGTCTTTCCGATCGAAGCGTACGATCCAGAGGTCCTCCAATGGGATGTACCCTTCTCCACGGAATCCGCTCCGGAGTTTCCCGAGGGGGGGGGAGGCTGCCTCGAGATCACGTGGCTCAACCCCGAGACTTCGGGGGAGGGGCTCATCGCGGGGGTGGAGGCAACGACACGGAAGGTGCCGATCTGGCAGCGCCTCTACTGGGCGGATCTTACCGTCGGTCTCCTTGCCCTCCTCTCCCTTGGCCTCCTCTTCCCCCGTCCGATCGTTCTGCTGGCGATCTGTCTCTTCCCCCTTGCGCTTCGGGAGCAGCTTCATGCCGCGCGGGAGAAGCACGAGGTCTTTCGCTACGCGCTCGCGCAGTACGCCGAGGTGGGGCGCTGGTATCGCAGGGCGGTGCGTCCCGGGGATGTGCTCCTCTCCCGTTTCGTCTGGATTCCCCGTCACGCATCGGGGCTTCCGATGCCCTACTTCGACGGTGGGCTTCAGGGTTACCCGGAGGGGAGGGAGGCCTTCGTCGAGGAACTCTGCCGCCGGGGGGTGACCCTGGTAGCCTGGAATTCGGGGCCGCTCGATTTCCCCTGGAACAAGGCGCGGCTTCTGGCCTTTCTGGCCGACGGAAAGGATCATCCACCCCATTTCCGTTTCCTCGTCCATCTCGAGGCGGGTCCCCATACCGCGAACGTCTATGCGTTCCGGCGCGAAACGTGTCGGAACCGTCCCCCGCTGCCTCCGACGGCACCGATCTTTCCGGCGGAGGGGGGGGAGGTGCCCCGAGCGGGTCCCTTTCACCTATCCTGGCATCCCGCCCGCGATCCCGACGGGGATCCGATCCTCGACTACCATCTCCAGCTCTGCCGTGACGCAGCCTGCCGGCAATTGGCCGTTTTCTGGGGGAACCGAACGGTCGCGAAACGGGGGGAGAAGATCTCTCCGGTGCCGACCTCCCTCGGAGTCCCTCCGGAGATCGTCGAACGTCTCCCCCAGGGCACCCTCTACTGGCGAGTCCGCGCGCGGGACGAAGGGGGGTGGGGGCGATGGAGTCGAAGCTGGCCCTTCCGCCATTGAACGAACCTCTCGTCCTCTCCTCCTCCCGCTGAGGTTTCCGGTCGAGCCGCTTTGCAACGATATGGCGCCTCGATCACGCGGGTGACGTGCATCCCGATCGAGCGGGCGTCTTGCCTTGCAGGGGACCTTCTGTTACGATGGCCGCGGGTATTCCTCCGGCGCTGTTCGAGAGGTTCGGGAGGTGGCTACACATGGCGGAGAAACGACGCAAGAAAGGCTGGTTCGCGTTCTTCTCCTTCTTGCTGGGGGCTCTGTGGCTCTTCCTGGCGCGTCCCCCCATCTTCGGGGGGAGTTTCTGGGCCGGGATATGGCTCTGTTTCGGTGTTCCTGCGCTCTTCGGAGGATGGTACGCCTGGCGTCTCCTGCGAGGTGGGGGAATCGGGGGGAAAGGGATCGGCCTCCTCCTCGGTGGGGGGAGTGCTCTCCTCCTCTTGCTGCTCGCGATCCTCCACTACCAGAGCGCCCGGCTCGATATCCAGATCGGTTTCCTCGAAACACCGGAAGTCCATGCGCAACCCGAAGGACGCAAGATCCGGCTCGCCTATCTCGAGATGAAACAGACGAGGGGCAACGGGGGGACACCGATCCTCTTCCTCGAGGATGGGCCGGGGGGAAGCGGGATCGTCGCCGCCTTGACCGACCGTTCGGGACTCTTCACCCGACTCCGGAAGGTCGGGGACGTGATCGCCCTCGATCAACGGGGCACATCGATCCTGAACGCCCCTTCCCTCTACTGTCCGGAGACGTGGCGCTATCCCCTCGAGGAACCCTTTTCCGTGCAACGGGCACTCGAGATCCTGGGTCCTTATCTCGAGCGTTGCGTGGAGGGCTTCCGCGAGCGGGGCGTGACGCTTTCGGCTTACAACACGGCCGAGAGCGTCGAAGACCTCGAGGCGTTGCGCCGCGAACTCGGCGCGGAGCGGGTGATCCTGTGGGGGGCTGGCTACGGCGCGCACCTGGGGCTGGCCTATCTCCGGAAATATGGGGATCACGTGGCCCGCGCGATCTTTCACGGCGTCGAAGGCCCCGATCACACCTGGAAACTTCCCGAGACGTTCGATCGGGCACTGGCCCGCCTCGCCGAACGGGCAGCGCGCGACCCGAAGGTCCATCGTGAGATTCCCGATCTGGACGCATCGGTACGGCAGATCGCGGAGAAACTGGCCGATCGGCCCATCTCCGTCTCCCTGACGCAGGGAGAGGAACGCAAGACGGTCCGGGTCGGCCGGGAGGACTTTCTGATGTGGACCGCCCTGCAATTGGACGAAGCAACCACAAGCATGGCGCTGCCGAAGCATCTCTTCGCCTTCTCCCAGGGAAATTTCGAAAGCCTGGCCCGCTGGACGGCAAAAAGGATCCGTTCGCCCCACCGTAGCAATCTCACGGCGATTCTGACCGATTGTGCATCTGGAGCGACGGCGGAGAGGAAGGAGAAGATTCGGGGAAGTGAGGAGACGTTCTTTCCCACAGAAATCGTCAACTTCCCCTTTCCTGCGGTATGTGACTTCGTCCCCTACCGGGATCTGGGGGACGAATTCCGGACACCCTTCTCCTCGCGTGTTCCCGTCCTCTTCATCAGTGGTTCCTTCGATCCCCGCACGCCCCCCGAGAATGCGGAGGAACTCCTTCCCCACTTCCCGAACGGCATCCACCTCCTCCTCGAAGGGGCGGGGCATGGGCGGGAACTCTTCCGCAAATCCCCCAGGTTCGCGGAGATCCTCATCGATTTCCTCGAGGGGAAACCGATCCCCACGAGGAAGCTGGCGATCGCAAGGACCTTCGAGCCCGTCGGGGAAGGGGAGGAGACCCCGGCAGCGATGCCATGAAACCCCTCGAAGTCCTCCTTGCGCGCCAGCGAAGCATCCGGGTCGTCGGATTCGACGACGCCCCCTTTGTCCGGAAGCGGGGTTCCCCCGTCGGGGTGGCGGGCGTCGTCTGCGCGGATACCCGAATGGAGGGGATGCTCTGGGGAAGGGTGACGAAGGACGGTCTCGACGCAACCGAGGTGCTCTGCCGGCTCCTTGGGGAGAGCAAGTTCTACGAACAGGTCCACCTCGTGCTGATCGATGGACTGGCCGTGGGGGGATTCAACCTGATCGATCTACCGGAGATGGCCCACCAGCTCTCACGCCCCTGCGTCGCCGTAATGCGCACGTCACCCGATCTTGCGGCGGTGAAACGGGCGCTCACCCGCTTCGAGGATGCGGAGGCGCGCCGCGCGCTCCTCAAGAGGGGGGGAGCGATTCACCATCGGGAGGGCTTCTACTTCCAGGTGGCAGGAGCCACGCCCGACGTAATCGGCCGGGCCCTCTCCCGTCTCACCGACCGGGGACGGGTGCCCGAGGCGCTCCGCCTGGCCCACCTGATCGGCCGGGCCGTGATCCTCGGCGAGAGCGGAAGACGCGCATGAGGGCTTCCGCGCCCCGCGATCTTTCCCATCATCGCCGCGGCGCAGAAGCGCCGAAATGGGCCCGGATCCGTTCGAGGAGGGAACGGGAATCTCCCGTGGGGCAACCGGCAACCCCACAGGCCCTGCTGCAATCCCCACAACCGGAAGGGAACGCCTCGAGGCAGCGCGGACAGCGCAGTTGAAGGGTTGCGGCCCTCTGCTCGAGCCCACAGCGGGGACAACGAAGATGTGCTTTCATCACCAGATCTCCAGAATGCGCGTCAGCACGCCGCCGACGGTGAAGGCAAGGACCCAGGCCCCCCCCCAGATCGCCAGCGCCTCACGGACGCCCCGCTCCTTGAAGAGGATCATCACCGAGGCGATACAGGGAACGAAGAGCGTGATCACGACGAGGGAGACGACGGTCTGGATGGCGGAGAGGGAAAGATCGAGCATCCCGGCCGCACCGAAGTCCCGGCGAACCATCCCCATGATGAAGGCATCCGCGGCTTGCCGCGGGAGGTGGAGCCACGACTCCGTAAGGGGCGAGAGGAGCGACTGAATGCGAACCAGCCCCCCCGTGACGTCGAGCACCCCCACGATCGCCGCGCCCACGAAGAACCAGAAGGAAGCCTCCTTGAGGAAGTGGTACGACCGCACCAGCGTCTTGCGCACCACGTTTCCCAATCGCGGAAGCCGCAGGGGGGGAAGATCGATGAGGAGCGCCGACGATTCCCCCGGCAAGAGCCGATTCAGCACCGTCCCGATCCCTACGAGACAGAGGAAGATCACCCCTCCATAGAGCGCCGTCCACCCCAGCCCCAGCGGGGTCAGCAGCGCGGTGATCACCGCAAGCTGGGCCGAACAGGGGATCGCGAAGTTGAGGATCGCCGTGGCGATCTGCTTCTCCCGCGTCGTCTGGAGGATGCGCGTCGTCATCGTGGCCATCGTCACACACCCCATCCCGAGGATGATCGGCACGACCGCACGGCCGTTGAGCCCGATCCCGGTCAAGAGCCGGTCGGTCAGCGCCGCCAGCCGCCCGAGATAACCCGAGTCCTCCAGGAAGGAGAGACAGAAGTGAAACCCGAGCACGAGGGGGAGGAGGAGAAAGAGGAGATAGGTCACCGTCATCGAAAAGACCCCGAACTCTCCGACGAGCACCTTGACGATCGGAGACTCGAAGCGGTAGGTGGGAACGAGATCGGGATGCGCCGCGATCTCCTCGGCAAGGGCCGCATACTGCTCCGGGTCGCGAGCCGTCCCCGCCGGAAAGACGAAGGAGGTCTCCCCCACGGAGATCGTGGCTGCGGCGTATCGCGCAAAGTTCCCACGGATCCACGGCTCCCACCCCTCCTGACCGAGCCGGACCTCCGTAAACCCGACGAGGTTTTGCGCCACACCGACCCCTACGACGAGGTAGAGGCCATAGAGCACGACCGCGAGGATGAAGACCCCACTGACCGGCCGCAGCGCCGCTTCCCCGAGCCATTGCTGGAAACGCCGGCCGACCTGCTTCTGGGTGAGGACCGCCGCCGCGATTTCGTTGGCCCGTCTCCGTCGGGAGAGGAAGAAGACCTCCTGAGCGTCTCCCGGGGGGAGACGATGACGCCCGGCGATCTCCTCGTCCCCCTCGAGGATCAAGAGCGATTCCGCCTGCGGCAGACCGTTGAGCCGCGCCGCCACCACGGGATCGACCTCACCACGGCGAAACGTCGCGCCATGCCCGGAGAGCGCGGCCTTGATCTCCTCGATCCCCTTCCCCTCGACCGCGACCGCGGGAATCACCGGTACCCCAAGCCGCCGTGAGAGTTCCTCGATATCGACCGAGTACCCCGAGGCCTCCGCTTCGTCCATCAGGTTGAGCACCACGATCAACGGCTTGCCCATATCGATGAGCTGGAGCGTGAGGAAGAGATCCCGCGCAAGGTGGGAAGCATCGACGACGTCGATCACCACGTCGGAGGCGAGCAGCACGTCCCGCGCCACCCGCTCCTCCTCGTTGCCCGAACCCACCCCATAGACCCCGGGCGTATCGGTGAGCGTCAGGAGCTTGCCCCCCATCCGCAATTGCGCCTGCAAGAGGTCGATCGTCGTACCGGGATAGTTCGAGACCTCGGCATACACGCCGCTCAACCGATGGAAGATCACCGACTTGCCCACGTTGGGATTCCCCGCCAACGCAACCCTGCGAACTTGACCCCCGCCATCGGGTTCCATCATCTCACCCCTCGATCCGTACCTGGATCTGGTCGGCGAATCGCCGCCCGATCGCGATCTCATGCCCCTGATTGCGGACGATGACCGCTCCCTTGGGCACCTTCGTCACGCATTCGATCCGTGTCCCTTCCGAGATCCCCAGCCGCAGCAGATTCATCCGAAGCTGGGTGTCTTCGACCTCGGCGATCCGGGCGAATTGCCTTCCTGAAAGTTCCGATAACGACACCTTGTAACCTCCTTCTGCTCGTCGCCACGATCCCCCCTCGATGAGGCGGGCACAGGCCGCTTCACTGCTCCGGTTCTTCCCGGAGGTCGCCAGCGTGCAACTCCGGTTCCACTATCTGAAAACGAATTTCATTTTCATGATTTCCCCCAAAAAAACAACGCCTTCGGGTTGCTGTGCTTTCAGGGGGTGATGCGGTGAAAAGGTGCGGAAGCGCACACCCATTTGCGAAATCGCACACCGCTCGTGGGAAATGGCGCATTCCTCGATCCTTTCCATGCTTTGAAATCCTGGAATGAATATATATCGGTTTCGGGAGAAAAGCAAGAGCCGCCTTCTTCTCTTTCTTTTCTCTTTCCTTGACGCTTCCTTTTCGACGGTGCTATAGTTTTCACGTTTTTCGGCGATTTTCTCTTTCCTCACGGGCGGGACGCGGGTTCATGGCGGAGCTGATCGGGAAAACGTTCGGCAACTACCGGATCGAGGCATGCCTGGGGCGGGGGGGGATGGCGCAGGTCTACCAGGCGCAGCATCTCTTCCTCTCCCGCAAGGTGGCGATCAAGATCATGTTCGAGAATCTCGCGGCCGACGAACGGTTCCAGGCCCGCTTCCATCAGGAGGCGAACACGATCGCGATGCTCAAGCATCCGAACATCGTGGAGATCTACGACTTCGGGAACGCCGACGGTGCGCTCTACCTCGTGATGGAACTGATGCGGGCCGGTTCGTTGCGCACGCTGATCGAGCGGGAGCGGGCCGGAACGCTCTCCCTTTCGCTCGAGACGTGGCTCGATCTCATGCGGCAGGCCGCAGAGGGGCTCGATTTCGCCCACCAACGGGGGATGGTCCACCGGGACATCAAACCGGACAACTTCCTCCTCGATCCGATTCCGGGGCAGTCACCTCTTCGTTATCAGGTGAAAATTTCCGATTTTGGTCTCGTACGGCTCCGGGAGGGGGGCGTGAAGACGACGCCGGGCTTTCTCATGGGTACCCCGGCCTACATGTCGCCGGAACAGTGCGAGGCGACCCGGGAACTCGATGCGCGCAGCGACATCTACTCGCTCGGCGTGGTGCTCTACGAGGTCGTCACAGGCCGGATGCCCTTCGATATCCGGACCCCCGCGGAGGCGATCACGAAGCACCTCTTCCATCACCCGCTCCCGCCGCGCAATATCTGGCCCGATCTCCCGAAAGACCTCGAAGGGATCATCCTGCGGTGTCTCGTCAAGGATCCGGACCGCCGTTACCCTTCGGCCATGGCGTTGGCCCGTGATCTTTCGGCGCTCGTCGAGAGCGGTCGGTATGCCGACCTGCGGCGTTCGGCGATTCTGCCGCATTGCGCCTTCACCACGCCGTTGCCGCAGGAGGGGGGGTCCTCCTCCCCGGCTTCCGGCATGCTTTCCGGCTCTTCCTCCAATGCGTGGGAGGAGACCGTCTCCCTCGTTGCCCCATCGGATCCAGTGCCCATCGGGACGCCGCGGGGGACGCCTGCGCGCTCCCACGGAGCGATCTCGGAGGAACCGACCGGAAGTCTCCATCAGGGATGGCCGGGGGCCATGCCGTCAGACGTTCCTCCCGGGAACGCGACGCCGGGCGTCCCTTCCCCCTGGCGGGAACCGGCGGGGATCGCTTCCGGCGGGGAAGTGGCCGTCTCTTCGAGAACGGCACGGGCTTTCCGGCCGCGGATCGGGGGTGTCGTCATCCTTTCCCTCCTCTTCGTCGGTGTCCTCCTCCTCCTCCTCCGGTGGGAAGACTTCCCTCGCCGCCGGGAGGCCGAGGTGACGCCGATCCCGGCAGAGACGGCGCGGGAAGCGCCCCCGCCTACGCCCCCCCCCTCCCCC
>CAZTSL010000035.1:17056-36188 GCA_964616915.1 uncultured bacterium | reverse complement strand
GTCTTGTTTGGATTTATGCGAAAGTTTCCTCTATCAACTTTTAGAGAGAAAGAGTCTCCTGAATTGATTTTAGAGCCTATATTCGCTAATTTTGCATAGATCCATCCAGAAAGTTCAATTTTGGCCCAATCATCTCCAACCTGAGTAATATGAAATGACGCTGTGTTGTAAATTACAGCGATAGCTTCTCCTTTTGGAGAATTTCTAAGCTGCTCATGATCCAGATTCAAATGGTACTCCGAAGCTGATGCATGATGGACTGCGAAGAGGAGTACCAGAGTGAATGCTACAAGATGGCTGATTTTCGAACAAGATGTCATCTTTATACTCCGAATCGAGCGCATTACAGCGACCTCTCGGAGGAACTCGTCCCCCTCATCCTGCATCCGCTCTTGCTTTCGGGGCAACGGGTGTCACTTTGGCGTGTCAGGGAGCGGTGGGAATCAGCCCCAGAGCGACCACCAGAAGGCCGACGCCCACGATGACCGCCAAGGGACCGAAGACGCGGCGCATGGCCTTTACCGCGCGCTCCTCCCCAAGGATCCGGCCCCACAGCCGACCCTTGCCACTCCGAAGGACATACCACTCCGCAAAGCCCTGATGGAGCGTCGCTACCAGGCCAAGACCGATGGTCATCAGACCGAACAGGCAAAACACGATGTTCTGCGAATCCATTGTCCCTCCAGTCCTCCTCTTTGCCGAACGGACGCGCAGCGTCCCCTCAGCGATCCGTGATCATGGAGCTGCAAGCAACGCTACGGCGATGCCTTTCATACCTTTCTCGCAGGGGAAGAGAAGAACGCAACCCGTTGGACAGCCGGCGATACCGGGGATGCCGCGGGATTGGAGGCTTGAGACGGCGAAATCGTCGATTTCCCAACCTTCCATCCGGACACCCATACCCATATGGGGGCATGATATCCCGTTACCCCGACAAAGTCAACAAAAAGATCGAGGATCTTGGCCATCGATTCGATCATCAAATATATCCATTTTCTGTTCACCGATGAACACCATCGTCCCCGGCGGAAGACCGAGCTTGGCCTTTCGTCTCCGTATCGTGCCGAGGGAGACCGAATGGGGCCTGCCTCTTTGCGATCTTTTGCGCGGCTTCTTGTGAGAACGTTTCATGCTGGTTCCCTGTCTGTCGTCTCGATTCCTCGTTCGGTGCTCCATGCGCATCGCTTCCCCATCGCGGAACGAGCCGATGGCGGCACGGTCCGCAGCGATGGCCTCGAGCCTCTCCGCCAGGTGGTCGCAGGCCGGTGGGGCTGCGAAGGGCGGGGTGGGAGGATGGGCACCTTGCAACGTGCCCCTGGCAGACATTCGACGGCCGGAATCAGGACGCCTCTCCTGAATCCTTTTCGAGGAAGGAGACGATCTCGGGGAGGACGTTGGTACACCTCCCCTGCAGGAAGGTGGCATAGGGCGTGAGCAGGTTCCGCTCGAGATTGACATCCACGATGGTCGCTCCCCGCTCGTAGGCGATCCGGGTGATCTGGAGGGGAAGGTTCGTGGCACCGGAGGTTCCCACGATGAGGAGAAAATCGGTGCGAAGCGCGCCTTCGAGGCTGCTTCCGAAGTGGTAATAGCCGTCGTCGTAGCCTTCGTCGAACCAGAGGACATGAGGACGGCTCCTCCCCCCACAGCGAGGGCACCGCAAAGCCTCCCATATCTCCGCGGGGAAGGGGGCGTTGGGTTCGGGAGCACGCACGGAATCGGGGATCGGATGGATGCCGGTGTGGCAATCACGAGCACACCGCATATACCGGATGTTCCCGTGGATCTCGTAGGTCCGCGCCGGCGTGTTTCCCGCCTCGAGATGGAGACCATCGACGTTCTGGGTGATGAGGAGGAAGCGATCCCCGAGCATCCGCTCCAGGGCGGCCACGGCCCGGTGCCCGGCGTTGGGACGCGCTTTCCGGCAGACTTCCCTGCGGTGGAGATACCACCGCCAGACCTCCGCCGGGTGGCGTTCGAACATCGCATGGGTGGCCATCTCCTGTGGATGGTAGTTCCGGGAACCGACCCGCCAGTAACCCTCCTTCCCCCGGAAGGTGGGGATCCCGCTCTCCGCGGAGATTCCGGCACCGGTCAGCACCGTCAATCTCCCCCTCGCATCCGCGAAACGGATCAGCAACTCCGCAAGACGCTTCTCCATCTCTTCCCTCCACTGCGTGCGAACCTCCTCCCGCTCTCCCCGCATGACCGAGGAGACGGTATTTCCCCTGCTCACGCATCCCCCGTAGGAAGCGATCACTCAGCCATTTGGCCCCATGAGCCACTCACCCCTCCTGGAGGCGAGGGAGGAGTTCGACGAGGTTGCAAGGACGGGTACCGAAATCGAGCTGCGGGGCGATCAGCCGGTCCCACGCCGTGGCACACGCCCCCGTCGAACCGGGAAGGCAGAAGATGTAGGTCCCGTTGGCCACCCCGGCCAGCGCGCGAGACTGGAAGGTCGCAGCCCCGATCTCCTCGTAGGAGAGGAAGCGGAAGAGTTCCCCGAAACCTTCGAGGGGTTTGTCGAGGAGCGGGGCGACCGCCTCGGGCGTGCCATCCCGCCCCGTGATCCCCGTCCCCCCCGTCGTCAACACGACCTCGATTCGCGGGTCCGCGATCCAGCGGGAGACCACGGCCCGGATCTGGTAGCGGTCGTCGGGCACGATGAGCTTCTCGGCACAGTGATGACCCGCCCCTTGCAGCCGCTCGACGAGCAGCTTGCCCGATTTGTCGGTCGCCTCGCTCCTCGTGTCGGAGATCGTGAGCACCGCGATCCTCAACGGACGAACGTCATGCGTGGTCATGCGCCTCCCCCTCCTGCCGGCAGGTCCTCTCCCTTCGCGGTCTGCCGGGGATCCCCTGCGCGAGGCTGGCGATCCCCGCGACCTCCTTCCTGCCCCTTGCGGGCGTCGATTTCGGAGGATTTGCCTCCATTCCCCGGCTCGCCCTCTCCGGATCGGGCCGACTTCCACGCACGAAGTCTCCATTTGAGCCATTCGAGTCCCTTGGGGCGACGCACTTCGAGATGGCGGCGGATCTCCTTCATCGCGCCGATTCCTCCCCGGTACCCTTCGGCATAGAGTTCATCCGCGTCACTCGTATCGGTGCGACTGTAGCGGGCCAGGTCGAGCGAGATGAGAACGTCCGCTTCCCGAAGCTGGATCCGCGTCGTCGTATCGATGGCGATGTCGAGCATGTTCAGGATGACATCGATGAGGTTCTCTGGACGGTCATACGAATGGCTGCCGTTGAGGTCCACGGCGATCACGAGATCGGCACCCATCTTCCGCAGCGGGGAGATCGGCACGTTCTCCACGATCCCCCCATCGACGAGGAGGCGTCCCTGCCGTTCGACCGGGACGAAGATGCCGGGGAGACAGGAACTGGCCATCACCCCTTCGGCCACATCCCCCCGATCGATCACGACCCGTTCCCCCGTGCTGATATCCGCGGCCACGAAAGCGAGCGGGATCGGTGACTCTTCGAACGTCACCGACCCGATTTCCCGTTCGAGCACTTTGCGCATCTCCCCGTTGGAGAGAAGCCCATAACGGGAGACCGTAAAATTCGTGACATCGAGCCAGCGCATCTTCCTGGCCATCTCCTTGATCGCATCGAGGGGTTTTCCAAACGCATAGAGCGCGCCGATGAAGGCACCGATGCTCGTTCCCGCCAGGAGATCGGGACGAAGGCCGTTCTCCTCGAAGGCCTTGAGCACGCCGATGTGGGCGGTTCCACGCGCCGCACCGCCCCCGAGGGCGAGTCCGATCCTTGGCCTGGGTGACACCGCCATCTTCCTTACCTCCTTTCATCCTTCCGGGCAGGGATCCAGAGAAGCGTCTTCATCCCCCCCTGCCATGACCATGGCACAAATGGTTCCAGAATTCAAGCCGGCTCGCGCGAAATCTTCGACAGAGACGGGATGAAAGGAGTGGTTTCCGGATCGAACGCTTCTGTGATACGATGATCGTGCCGCACGACACTTCGCGAAGCTGGAGAACGGCACGGACCTGCCGGAGGGTCTCTCCTGCAAGGGGGGTTGCCCTGCGCGCCCGCGTTCGGCCGGCCGCGAAAAATCTGGAAGTGATGGACCCCAAAGAACGAAAGATCGGAAGCCTGGCCCTGCTGCTCCTCGCGGGCATCTGCTTCGTGGATGCCGTGACGTCCCACGGAATCGCGGTAGGGGGTCTCTACGTGGGCGTCGTGCTCCTGGCGCTTTCGATGCGGTCCCGAGCTGCGCCGCTGTGGGCCGGATTCCTCTCCTCCCTCCTCCTCGTTCTGGGGTTCTTCCTCTCCTCCCCGGAGGACACAGTCGGCAAGGAAGTCACGAACCGATTGATCGCCGGCATGGCGGTCTGGACCGTTGCGCTCCTGGCGTACCGCCGCGGGATCGTGGAACGGGCCTTCCGGGAGAAGGAAGCCTTGTGGCGTTCGATTCTCACCCACTCCCCGCAAATCATCGCGACGATCGACCGCGCGGGGCGAATCGGCTACATCAACCGGACGGTTCCGGGGCTCACCCGGGAAATGGTGATCGGAACTTCCATCCTCCAATGGATCCCCCCTTCCGAGCGGGAGAAGGCCGCGCAAAGGCTTACTGCGATCTTCGATCGGGGCGAGCAGGGCGCCATCGAGATCCAGGGCACGGGACCCCACGGAACGACGGCGTGGTATGCGGTCCATTACGCCCCGATGGGGGAGGGGAATCCGCCCGATGCGGCGATCCTCCTCTGCAGCGATATCACCCGCTCGGTCGAAGACCGCGAAGCGCTCCGTCAGAGCCGCCATTTCATCGAAAAAATCGCCAACACCTCCCCCCTCGTCCTCTACGTCTACGACCTTGCGGAGCAACGCTACGAATTCGTCAATACTCAGATCCATCGCATCCTGGGTTACGACGCTGCAGCGTTCATGAAGATGACACGCGCGCAACAGCACGAACTCGTCCACCCGGAGGACCGCCCCCACTTCGATGGTGCGCTCCTGCGTCTCACCGAAAGCAGGAACGACGAGATCGTGGAGATGAACTTCCGGATGCGGCATGCGGACGGGTCGTGGCGCCGGCTCCAGTGCAGGAGCGTGGTCTTTTCCCGGGACGAGGGAGGAAGGGTGACCCAGATCCTCGGCAGCGTCCACGACGTCACCGCGCGGCACGAAGCGGAGGTCGCGCTGCGGGCCAGCGAGGCCCGCCTCCGGCTCTTCTCGGAGAAGGCTCGTGACATCCTCTTCATCCTCGAGCCCGGGGGCACGCTCCAGTTCATCAACCCCGCAGTGGAGCAGATCACCGGCTTCTCTCCCGAGGAATTGTATCGCGATCCAGCGCGGATCATGCGGCAGCTCTCGCGGGAAGATCGCAACCGCTTCCAGGAACTCGTCGAGGCGGCGAAAGCGCGGCGTCTCCCCGAGGAGATCCCCCCCTTCCGCTTCCGGCGCAAGGACGGCCAGAACGTATGGCTCGAATGTTCCCTCCACTGCCGCTACGATGAAGGGGGGACGCTCTGCCTCGTGGAGGGGATCGCCCGCAACGTCACCCTCAAGATGCAGACCCTCCTCGAACTCCAGATGACGCGAATGGCCGTCGAAGTGGCGCCCGACCCGATCTCGATCACGGACGAGGCGGGGGACTTCCTCTACCTCAACCCCGCCTTCACCACGGTGACGGGCTATACCCTCGCGGAACTCCGGAAGAAGAATCTCCGGACCCTCCAGGTGGCGAAGAGTCCCCATGACGCCGACGCGATGTGGCACACGATCCGCACAGGGAAGACATGGAAGGGCTCGGTCGTCCATCGCCGAAAGGATGGCACGCACTACCCCACCCACCTCACGATCAGCCCGGTGATCGATCCCAACGGCCGCGTCCGGAACTTCGTCGTCGTGGAGAAGGATCTCACCACGGAACGGAGTCTCCGGCTCCAGGTGATGAATCTTCACCGGATGTCGGCGCTCAACACCCTCGGCACCGCGGTGGCGCACGAACTCAACCAGCCCCTGACCGGTATCCGTGTCTATGCGCAGGCACTCGTCGATCGCGCCCAGGAATGCCGGGCGTGCGAGCCCCTTTCCAGTTGTGTCCAGGAACTGGGTGACAAGATCGAGGCCCAGGTGATCCGTGTCACCCAGATCATCGAACATATGCGGGAATTCAGCCGGGGGGGGACGCGCATGACCATCGTGGAGGTCCCCCTGGCCCACGTGATCGACCGGGTCCTCGAACTCGTGGGGACCCAGTTGCGCAACCACGGAATCGATATCGACGTCCAGATCCCCGAGCCCCTCACGATCCGCACCGACGTCCTCAAGCTCGAACAGGTGTTCATCAACCTCTTGACGAACGCCCGCGAGGCGCTCCTCAAGAAGACGCACGTCCGGCCCAAGATCGAGGTGACGGGCTTCGTGCGGGAAGGAATCGTCCATTGCCGGGTCGCGGACAACGGCCCCGGCGTTCCGGAAGACCTGCGGGAGCGGATCTTCGACCCCTTCGTCACGGAGAAGTCGAACGATGGGATCACCGGACTGGGTCTTGGCCTGGCGATCTGTCACGAGATCATGAAATCGCTCAAAGGCCAGATCCTCCTCGAAAGGACGGATGCCATGGGAACCGCATTCCTCCTCGTCTTCGGGCAGATCCCTCCCCCGAGCCCGCCTCCGCTCTTCCTCGATATCGAGGAGGATCGGCAGATGAGATGAACGACGCGCCATCGTGCTGACGATCATCCCCTCGGCCAGCTCCGATCGTTTCGCGCAGAGCGCCTCACTGCCATCCGACCCCAAGAGGGTCGGGAGGAAGAGACGATGGAATCATCGAGAGAGATCGACAACCCCAGAATCGTGAACGACACGATCCGCTCCATGGAAACACGAAACCAGCCGATCGCACTCCAGATCATCGTCGTCGATGACGAAGCCGTCGCCTGCGAGAGCATCTCCTACTACCTCGCGCAGAAGGGTTTCGCCGTCAAGACGGCGGCCAGCGGCCGGGAAGCGCTCCGCATCCTCCGTGAGGGATTCGGGGATATCGTGATCACGGATATCAACATGCCCGCGATGAACGGGCTCGAACTCACGCGGCAGGTTCGCCGGAGTTTCCCCGACGTCGAGATCATGCTCATCACCGGTTTCTCCTCGGAAGAGACCGTCCTTCAGGCGCTCAAGGCCGGGGCGGCGGATTTCTTCAAGAAACCGGTGAACATGCGGGAACTGACCGCGGCCCTCTACCGCTGCAACCGTTACCGGACGCTCAAGCAGGAGAATTCCCGGCTGCGCAACGCCGCGGCCAAGGGGAGCCGAAGCGTCGAGGAGGAACTCTATCTCGGGCCTTCCCCCCCTTCCCGGAAACTTCGGGAGGAACTCGAACTGGCGGCTGCGCAGCCCGGCGTCACGATCCTCCTCACCGGTGAGAGCGGCACGGGAAAGGAACTTTGCGCCCGCTTCATCCACGCCCACGGCCGGCGGCGCGAGGAACCCTTCATCGCGGTCAACTGCGCCGCGATTCCAGAGACCCTCCTCGAACGCGAACTCTTCGGCCACGAGAAGGGCGCCTTCACCGACGCAAGGGAACGGGTGCTCGGGGTCTTCGAGCTTGCGGGCAACGGCACCGTCCTCCTCGACGAGATCGGGGAGATGACACTTGCCGCGCAGACACGGCTGCTGCGCGTCGTAGAGAACCGGACCTTCCGGCGTCTGGGGGGGACGCGTGAACGGAGCCTGGGGGCGTGTCGTCTGATTGCGGCCACGAACCGAAACCTGGAGGCACGCGTCGCTGCGGGGGAATTCCGGCAGGATCTCTACTACCGCTTCCAGGTGCTCCCGATCCGGGTGCCCCCCCTGCGGGAGCGGAAGGCCGATCTTCCCGGCCTGTGCGCCCACATCGTCCGTGCTCTCGTCCGGAAGATGCCCGACCTTGCCCCTCGGAGCCTCTCGGAGGCCGCGCTCGCCCGTCTCGAGCGCTACGACTTCCCCGGAAACATCCGTGAACTCTACTACCTCCTCTTCCGCGCCATGATTCGATCCCCGGAGAGTGAGCGGATCGAACCGGACGATCTCGATTTCTCGGGTGTCACGCCGCCACCTCCCCCGCTCGAGCCGATCCCGGCGCCTCGCGAGCCTCCCCCCGTCGAGAATCTCAACCTCGAGGAGAACGAGATCCGGCTCATCCGCCGCGCGCTCGAGATCACGGGGGGAAACCTCAGCAAGAGCGCCGAACTCCTCGGAATCTCCTACTTCAGCCTCCGAAGGCGCCTCGAGAAATACCATATCGTTCCTTCTTCCTCCTGACCGAACGCCGAAAATCCTATTCACAACGGGGCAAGTTCCTGCCGTGGCAATGGGCATCTCGAAGATGGGGGATTCCATAAGTGCCACGCAACGATGCGCCAGGTTTTGAAGAAGATCGTCGTAGGGACACGTTGCAACGTGTCCCTACCGGCGTGATGGGGCTGCCGTGCAGGGATCCCGACCGCTCAAGGAGCCAGAAGGCCGCCGACATAGACGGCGTTGTCGCGGAGGACTTCGCCGGTCGTCTCTCCGAAGAAGGTGCTGCCCGCTTCGTAGCCTCCCTCCCAGTATTCCTCCCGGTCGCAGATGTAGGAGATGTGTCCGTTGGCCAGTCCGAAGACGAAGGCGTGGTCGAAGCCGTAGTCGGGGCCTTTGAGGGTCTCTTTGACGTCCATGCCGATCTCGGTGATCCCTTCACCGGGGAAGGTGACGATCACGGTATTCTTGAAGCCGTCCTCCGTGATCCGGATCCCGAGAAAATCGGTCCCTTCCCGTTCGAGGAGGTTGGGATGCTTGATGTCGTCGAGGTGGATCGCCACGCGCCCCGGCAGGGAGGTGCCATCCTCGAACTCGACGAAGAAACCGACCCGGATCTGGGTCTTGTCGAAGGAGCGGGGGCAGGGCTGGCGGAAGGAGGGGGAGCGGGGATCGGGATCGTCCGACTGGCAGTGGGCGGTGGCCAGCGCGATATCACCGGTCGTGGGGGTCGCCTCGTAGATCTCGACGACGCGGGTGCCGAGCTTCTCCCCGAGGATCATCGCATCCTCGATGCGGTTGGATCCACCGAAACCGTTGGGAGCCACGTTCCCCTCGGCGCTGTTGACCGGGATACCGACCACACCGTTTCCGAGGAGGTTCTCGACCGTCTTCCGGGCAAATCCCCAGTTTCCCGGTGTGTAGTTCATGATCGAGCCGACCGAGGTGCCGTGCATCGCGAAGTTGAAGACGACCGCGATCGGATTGCCCGAGAGGTCATCGATGCGGATTACGCCGATCTCCTGGTCCGGTTCCGGGTCGGGGGGATAGGCGGGCTGGTTTCTGCGGTTGTGCGTGAGCGGCTCATGGGGGAACCCCGAACCCACCCCGATCCGGGCGGGCTGGAGATTGCTGTTGGCCGTCTCGATCAGTGTCGCGAACTGGTCGATCATCGCCTCGTAGACCTCGGGGACGAAGACATCGACGGTCGCCAGCCACCAGAGGTAGAGCTTCGCGATGCTCCCGGGACCGGTGTGCGTATGGGTACCGCTCATGAGGAGATTCTCCCGGGTGAAGTCGGTCAGTCCCCGCTGCCAGAGGGCTGCGATCACGTCGTCGAGGACATGACCGATCATGCCGACCGTGTCGGAACCGACGATGCAGACCTTGTTGCCGGCGGGATCCTGGATCACCACGGCCGTGGCCTCGAGGTCGTAGGCGGGGTCGAGCGTCCCCTCGCTCGGGAGCATGATGTGGGAATAGTAGTTGTCCATCCGGAGGAGTTTGGCGATCACCTGGAAGACATGGGGGTTGAAGTGGCCGTACCCCGGGATCGCGGTGAGATCGTTCCCTCCCCGCCACCAGAAGGGTTCCGGGTCGGGGCGTTTGGAAAGCCCGATGCGTTCGGGATTGATCGTGATACGGGCCGCGCCGGCCATCAGCGTTCCGGTTCCCTTCCGCGGGGGCGTCGGCGGCACGAGGTATGCCGTTTCGAGCGAGCCGTCGTCCACCGGCGGCGCCTCCGCAAGATCGCGTTCCATCTCCTCCGCTTTCTGCAGCAGGTGTTTCTTCACCCCCTCTGGCATGTCGAGGGCGTAGAGGAGATCGGCGAATCCGCCGGCGCGCTCCCCGAGCTGGCGCACCTTGTCCATATCGAAACGGAGCGCGCCGAACATCCGGGGTTCCCCATCGGAACGCACCTTGATCCGCTTTCCCGGCGTTTCCCGCCAGAATCCGGAAAGGAGCACCCCTCCGGCGAGCCAAACGAAAAGGAAACAGATTCCCGTGATTCTTCGAAACATCGCTACGATCCTCCCAACGGCAGCCCTGAAACGAGTCCGGAGAGATTCTACCGCAATGATTTCCGGAACACAATCGTGCTACAATGACCCCGTTCGTCCGCAGGATGGCGTTTCGAAAGCGAAGGAGCAGCATGTCACGGGTCATCGATTGGGTCGAATTCGAGCGTTTCGAGGAGGAGGGGGAGGCGGAACGGCTGCGCGCCTTCCTCGAGGCGGAGGGGATCCGCGCGCAGATCGTTCCCCGCATGAATGGCCGGGCCTGTTACGTCGTCTATCTCCCCTATCCCGATATCGAAGTGGCGCTGCGTTTGATGGGGGAGGAGACCCCGGAGGAAAGCATCGAAGAGGAGGAAGGGGCACCCTTTCCTCGCCCGTCCTCGGCCGGGTTGGTGGCGCTCTTCCTGGTGAACATCGCCTTTCTCGTCTGGGTGGAGGCCGCCGGTGGTCCGGAGACCGACGTGATGCTCTTCTTTGGTGCCTCCAGGCCCGGTCTCCTTCGGGAAGGGGAGTATTTCCGGCTCGTGCTCGCGGTCTTCCTCCATTTCGGGTTCCGGCACTTCATCGCGAACATGCTCACCCTCCTGGCGTTCGGACCGATCGTGGAGCGTACGCTCGGGACGGGGCGTTTTCTCCTGACCTATCTTCTGGCGGGGATTCTTGGGAATCTCCTCTCCTTTCTCGCGCGTCCCGACGTGGAGAGTGTGCGTGCCGGTGCGTCGGGTGCGGTGCTCGGTCTCATCGGGGCACTCGTGGGGGCTCGGGTGAAACGGATCGCCGCGGCGCCTTCCCGGTTCAAGACGTGGCACGTCCTTGCGGCCGGAGCGGTCCTCTACGCCTGGATCGCGGGGACGGGGCATGCGGATCACATCGCGCATCTGGGCGGGGCGCTCGGTGGTTGCCTCATCACCCTCCTCCTGCCCAGACGCGAGGATGACGACCCCGAGCGGGAGCGGCGCCGCTCCATGCATTACACGCTCCTGGCAGCCATGATCTTCCTCGTGGCGGTGCTCTGGCGGGTGATCGGGGGGCGTGGGGCGTGAGAAGGGCGTCGGGAGTGCGGCGGGAGGATCTCCCTGCTGAAGCGGTGGAGCGTCACGGCCGCACTTCCTCGATCAGGGGGAGGGCACGGATCGGGTCCATCTCCCGCCATGCGCGGTTGCCGTAGAGCGTGGCCCCGAGGAAGGAGAGGCCACTGAGCGCATTGAAGAGGGCGATCAGGCTGACGTCCCGGAGGTTGGCCAAGGCGATCCCGAGGTGAATCGCGAAGAAGACGAGGCAGACGAACTGAACGACACGGATGCCGAAGCGTTGCCCCCACAGCGCCACGGGGAAGAGGGTGAGGAGAAGGAGGAGGTGCCACCCCGCCATGTGGATCGCCATCTTGAGCGGCCAGGGATCCGCCGTGGCCCGGGCTTTGAGGAGATAGAGGTAGCTCGCCGCAAAACCGAAGAGGGAAGCGGCAAGCGCCAGCCAGGCGTGAATCCACACCGACCGGGTGGGGGGGGCGCTGAGGTCCGACTCCCGTAGCGCCGGCTTCCCCCCCACGGTCACGTGGAGGTCTCGCCGATTCTCCGTCGTATCGAGATGCACGCCGATCGGCTCGGGGATCCCCTCGATCGTCGCGATGAGGCCCGCTTCGAGTTCCTCCCGGGTTGTCGCATGGAGGACTTCCTTCCCCTCGATGAGCAGGCGTCCTCCCCGGAAGGTGTAGCCGCTTTCGAAAACTGCCCTCGGCCACCCGGGCAGGGGGAGACGAAAGGCGATCTGCTGGTCACGCTCCATCAGTGTCCTCCATGCATCGATGCGTGGAACATCCCCAGGAAGGGGCGCATCATGAGCCAGAGCGCCAGGAGACACCAGGCCACCCCCTGCGCCCTGGGAGAGAAGTTCCAGGCGATCCACCGCCGCAGCAAGAGGGGGAGGAGAAGCCCGGGGAGGGAGGCCGTGGCAAAGAGGAGCATCACGAGGGCGCCCCGGAGGGGATCGCCGGTGGCGATCGCCAGCATCCAGGCGGCCATCAGCATCCCGCAGGGCAGGATGGCGGTCACGAGTCCAAGACCGATCCCCCGTTTCGGCAGGCGGTCGAGAAACCAGCCCACTTCCAGCCCCCTGAGGCGCGCCGGTCGGCCGATCCGGTGAAAGAACGCCGGAACGAGGAGGGAAAGCCCCTTCCAGAGCGCGCCTCCCCCCACCAGGAGGAGGGCCAGGCCACGGATCGCAGGGAGGGGGAGGAGTCGCATCGCCCCCATCCCGAGATGACCCATCACGGCCCCCATGAAGAGGTAACCGAACGCCCGGCTCAACAGATACCCCACGGTCTCCCCCGGATCGAGCCGGTTCTTCCGGACACAGCCGGCAATGGCCAGGGGGCCGCACATCGCCGCACAGTGCAGGCTTCCGAGGAAACCGGTGGCCAGGGCGCCGATCATTTCCGTCGTCAGCATCGGTTCGTCTCCCGAAGGGATGCCAGCGCAAAGGAGAGGGTGAGGAGGGAGGAGGCGAGCATACTCATCCCCGCGAAGAGGGGACGCAGCATTCCGGCCGCGGCGAGGGAGATGAAGACCACGTTGTAGAGCGTGGCGGCAACGAGCATCCGGCCCACGGTCCGGACGACCTTCCGGGCAAGGGCGATCGTCCTCGGGACGAGGCGAAGGTCGGGATGAAGGAGGACGACATCGGCAAGCCCGCGCGCAAGAGGGGTTCCCCCTGTCATCGCAAAGCCGACTCCCGCTCGGGCGAGCGCGGGGGCGTCGTTGAGGCCGTCGCCCACCATGGCACACCCCGCCCCGGCCGCTTCGAGGAGACGGAGCTTCCCCTCCGGCGTCTGGCCTGCATGGAGGGGGATGCCGAGCCGTTCTGCGATCATCTGCGCGCGGGGGGAGGCGTCGCCGGTGAGGATGAAGGGCTCGACCCCCTGCCCGCGCAGTTCATCGATCGCTCCCTTCGCCTCGGGGCGGAGGGTTTCTCCGATCTCGAAGTGGGCCAGGGGTTTTCCTGCGCGTCGGAGGCAAAGGTGCAGCATCTCGCCGTCGGGGCCTCTCTCTTGCGGCGTTGCTGTGGAGGTATCGGGGCCGACGGCGACGTGGTGGCCGTGGATGTCCCGTCCCTCCACGCCGCGGCCGGGGAGGAAACGGCGTTCCTGGAGAGGCGCGGGAGGGACCCCCGCGGCCATCCGCTGCAAGGCCCGCGCCACGGGGTGACGGCTCCCCGCCTCGAGGGCGGCGACGAGGGCGAGGACTTCCTCCCGCCTCACCCCCTCCGCGACCCGCATCCTTTCCACGGTGAGTTCCTCCGAGGTGAGCGTGCCCGTCTTGTCGAAGGCGACCCGGTCGATGCGCGTGAGCTGTTCGATCGTCTCGGCGTTCCGGATGAGGACCCCTTGGGCCAGCGCCCGACGCAGAGCGATCGAGAAGACGAGGGGGGCGGCGATCGCGTAGGTACAGGGACAGGCGACGAGGAGGACGGAGAGGGCGGTGACGATCCCGCGGCCCGTCGCGTCGAGATGGCTCCAGGTGATGAAGGTTCCCCACGCCACGAGGAGGACGATGGGGGTCAGGAACGTTGCGAATCGGTCGGCAAGCCGCTGGAGCCGGGACGGGTCCGCCTGCATCGCCTCCGCGAGACGGGAGAGCGCTTCGAGGGTGGACTCGCGCGCGCTTCGCAGCGCCCTGCCTCGCAGGGGACCGGAGATGGGCACCGCCCCGGCGGGGACGAAATCCCCTGCAACGCGTCGCACCGGCAGCGACTCGCCGGTCAGAACCCCGAGATCGACCTCGGTCCCTTCCCCCTCGACGCGCAGATCGACGGGAACCCGCTGCTCGAGCCCGATTTCGAGGCGCATCCCCGGTTCGATGCGGCCTGGATCGATCTCCTGGTGCCTTCCCTGCGCATCGATCCATGCGACCCTTTCCCGCGTTGGATCGAGGGTGGGCGCCAGGAGTCTGCCCGCGCGGCTACGCGCAGTCGCTTCGAGGTAACGCCCGAAGGTGGCCAGGACGAGTGCCGCGGTGGCGCTGTCGAAGAAGACCGCATGCGATCCGGTGAAGAGCGCCTGAAGGGATCGGAGGTACGCGGCGAGCGCCGCGGTCAGGATCAGGGCCTCCATCGAGAGGCGCCTGCGGCGCAGCCGCTGCCATGAACGCCGGGCCAGCGGAATGCCACAGAGAAGGACGACAGGGGTGGCCAGAACGGCGCTTGCGATCCGATAGGCGTTGCGCATCCAGGCCATGCCATCTGCGGCGGAGATGCCGTAGATATCCTCGGCGTAGAGGAAGAGGGAGAGCATCATCACCGACATCGTAAGGAGGACGGAGAAGAGGAGACGCGCGTGGAGGTGGCCGTGTTCCTCTGCGCCTTCGGCGGCGATCTGGGCGGCCAGTTCGCATCCGTAGCAGCAGAAGACCTCCTTTGGCGGGGTCGGGAGGCCGCAGTGCCGGCATTCTCCATCCCGCCTCCGGCCGGGCGTTTTCTGGGCCGGGGGGGGGGCTCCCCGCCTCTCCTCGATCGTTTCGCGCTTCACCGGTTCCATCGATCATGGAAGATGGCACAGATCCTTCCGAAGTTCAACCCTCGATTTCCGAGGGGCGTGGCATGCCATTCGCGTCCCCAGCGATGCTTTGACAGTCGAGGGCATTTTCTGATATCTTTCCTTGCCGGAAGCATTGGCGCTGGAACGCACGGCAAGGGGGAACACGCCGACCGTGCCGTGCGAACGCCCCCGGTGCGGGAAGCATCGGGCTTCCTGCCCTGACTTCGTGAGGAGCGCAAAGGGCCCGTTGCGCTTCTCGGGACCGGGAGAGGATCGATGCGGGATGAAAAATTCCATCGGCGCAATCGGCCGGCAGGGGGGCGGGGGCTTGGCGCTCTCCTCCTGGCCGTCGTGATCACCGCCTCCTCCCTCTATGCCGCCTGTTCCGGAGAGGATTCCGAGGTGGCGGCGTTTCTTGCGGTGACCTGCGAGGAGATCATCGCGGGCGCCTCCCCCGACGCAACGCCCCTCCCCCCGGAGCCGACGCCGCTCTGCTGTCAGGCGTTTACGGACTACTGCACCCGCCTCGAAGCGTGCGGCCTCCTCCGGGAGGGGGAGAGCGTGCAGGCCTGTATCCGGGGAATGCAGGAAGACCAGGTGAGAAACGCCCTCGTCTCCGATCCCATCACCGGAGAACCCCTCGATCTCCAGGTCACGGACGCGGCGTGTGCGCTCCTCTCCTACTGTCTTGCCAACGTGGTCTCCTGCGAGGATACACCGGCCGAAGACGTCGATCCCTACAACGGCATCCCCGACCATCTCGACCGGAATCTCGCCCAGATCGAGGCATGTGTCCGGATGCAGCCCGGCGATGCGGACGGTGACCGGATCGTGGAACGCGACGTCTTTACGGACGGCGTCCTCACCTTCTCCCTCCCCGCGCCATGTCGGAGCGGGGAAGCCGATCCCACGGTGATCTGCTACGACAACTGTCCCACCGTTCCCAACGGCGACTGCGAGACCGATCCCGCTTTCTGCGATGCCAATGGAGATGGCACCGTCGATACGGGAGAGCTTGCTGTCGGGTTTCAGGCGGACGGCGACGGCGATGGCCTGGGGGATGCCTGTGACAGGTGCCCCGGTTCCGACGACGCCATCGACACCGATGCCGACGGCCTCCCAGACGGGTGCGACAACTGTCCAGCCATCTTCAATCCAGAGCAGGCCGATTCCGATCGGGACGGCCGGGGGGATGGGTGTGACCCCTGCCCCTCCGATCCGGACGATGCCTGCTGATCCCCTCTCCCCGGGAGGCGACGATGCTCCCCCATCCGATCCGTGCGATCTTGCCCCTCCTCTTCCTCCTCTCCCTCCCGGCTTGTGGGGGTGGGGAGAAGGAGGCGACTGGGGAAACGGGAGGGATCACGATCACCACGCCGCTCGTCGTGGAGACGGCGGAGGGCTCGGTCGCGTCCTTCCCGACGGCCGGGGAATCGGGCGAGGCCACCCCGGCGGAAGGGGTCGATTTCTCCTTCGGACCGCTCGATGAACGCCAGGCCTTCTCCTTCGTCTCGGATCTCGTCGCCTTTGGCCCCCACCCCCCCGGTTCGGAGGCACTGACCGAAGTCCGCCGATATCTGCGCGACCGCCTCGAGGAATTCGGGATTCCGGTTCTCTCCGATCGCTTCATCGCAGATACGCCGATCGGCCCGATCGAAATGGAGAACCTGATCGGGGTGATTCCGGGGAAGCGTTCCGATCTCCTCCTCATCGGCAGCCACTTCGACACGAAACGCTTCGAGGATTTCACCTTCGTGGGCGCCAACGACGGGTGTTCGAGTACGGGTCTCCTCCTCGAGATCGGGCGGGTGCTTGCCGTCACGCAACCACCCTGGACGATCTGGCTCGTCTTCTTCGATGGGGAGGAAGCCTTCGTTTCCTGGAGTGAGACCGACTCCCGCTACGGCAGCCGTCATCTCGTCGAGCGTCTCCAGGGGGAAGGGGCGCTTTCCGGGATCCGGGCGCTCCTTCTGATCGACATGATCGGGGACGCCAATCTCGGTATCCGAAAGGAGGGGCTCTCCACGCCATCCCTCGTCGCGGAGACGTGGGGGGTCGCCGACAGCCTCGGCTACGGCGACTTCTTCCTCCCCGGCTACCTCTTCGTGGAGGACGATCACACCCCCTTCCTCGACGCCGGAATTCCGGCGATCGACATCATCGACTTCCGCTACGGCCCGGGGGAGAACTCCAACGCCTACTGGCATACGGAGCAGGACACCCTCGACAAGCTCAGCCCCGAAAGCCTCGGGATCGTCGGAGACACGCTCCTTCATCTCCTGCCGCGCCTCTTTTCCTCCTCCTCCCTCGACACCACGCCTCCCTGGTGAGACGACGGCATGGTCTATCGGGAAACGGATCGGACGAGGGCGCGCAAAGCCGCGATGCGCAGAAGAATCCTCCTGGCGGCACGGGATCTCATCGCCCAGGGGGGCTACCGGAGCGTGCGGATGGCCAGGGTCGCGGAACACGCGGAGGTCGCGACCGGTTCGATCTATCGTTACTTTCGTTCCAAGTCCGATCTCTTCACCCAGGTCTTCCAGATGGTGAGCACCCACGAGATCGTCGTTCTGGCCAGAGCCGCCGGTGGCCGTGGGAGCTGTCGCTGTCGTCTGGAGGAGACGATCCGGACTTTTGCCGAGAACGCCTTGCAGCGCCCTCGACTCGCCTATGCGATGATGGCCGAACCGGTCGATCCATCGGTCGAAGCGGCGCGTCTGCGCCACCGCAGGGCCTACGCCAGGGTCTTCGAACGCCTCCTCGAAGAGGGGATCGCCAGGGGAGAGTTCCCGAAGCAGGATCCCGCGGTCAGCGCCGCTGCGATCGTAGGCCTGATGGCCGAGACGCTGATCGGTCCCCTCTCAAAGGCCCCCTCCCGCTCACCCGACACCGGGCATCCCTCCGAGGAGGGGGAGGAACTCCTGCGTGCGATCCTCCTCTTCGCGCTGCGGGGCGTCACCGGTTCTCCGGTCGATCTCCCCGGCGCCGAAGAGGAGGGGTGGGGAGGATAGCAACCTTTCTTCGGCCGATGGCCCCTGAATTTTTCCCACCGTGGCCCCGCTGGGGAAATCGGCAAGGATCCCGGTACTTCCGATGCATGACGAACATCCATCCTCTTCCCTTTTTCTCAAATTCCCTCTATAATTTGCCATCTTTCCAGCACGATCCCCCGTATGCCGCAGTGCATCGGGAATCGGGTGCCCCTTCTCCCTTCGAGGCGGAGGGAATCGGTTTCCGGCCCTCCGATCACGTCTCGAAAGCAGCGGAAGCATCCGGCTCCGCCCCCCTCCAAGGGAACCTGCGACCGTTCATTTCAATCTCGACATGAAGAGTAAGGAGAAGCGCATGATCCGGAAACTTGGCAAGGCCACGGTGGAGGGACTCGATCAATGGCTCCAGGACTATGTCACCCGGACCCTCTTCGAGCCCTTACGCGAGGAGATCGAACGGATCCGGAAGGATACGGAAAAACTCACCGCCCATCAATCGGGGCTGGAACGGAGACTCAAGGAGATCCGGGAGTCTTCCGGACGAGAGATCGCGAACCTCGAACGACGGATCTCCCAGGAAATCGACAGGATGCGGGAAGAGACCGCCCGGGCGTTCGAGTCGCTCTTCGATCGGATCGACCAACGGCTCGGAGAGGTCCACAAACGGATCGAAGATCGCTTCAGCCATGCCCATACCACCTCCGCGGAACGCTTCAAGAACCTCAACCGGCGCCTCGACCTCAAGGTCGATCGCTTCCAGCACGACTTCCAGGTGAAGACGAACTACAACCAGAAGGAACTCGAATCGCGCATCGATCGCCTCGAGTGGCTCGTCGAGACCCAGGTGAAGGAACTCCACGGTAGCCTCATCGACCGCCTCGATCAGATCGAGGAACTCCTCGCCCCAACCCCGGGGGCGAAGAAGGGGGGGGAAGAAACCACGGAGAAGGCCGAAGAGACGCTTCCCGAGGTCACGACGTCGGCCGCCGGGGGAGCGGGCACCCCGGCCTCTCCCACCGAGGAAGTCCCTCCAGCCCCACCCGTCCCGATCGACGCCAGCACCCCGCAGGTCTCCCCACCCCTGGAGGGCGCCCCCTCCGGGAACGGAGAATCCTCCGCGCCGACAGGGGGAGCACGCTCCGAGGAACGCGCACACCCACCGGCAGATCCACAAACCGCGGCGCCGAAAGCGAAACGGGCGCGATCCAGGGCCTCGACCGCGAAGGAGACGACGAAGTCCAAGGCCGCCGCAACGAAGAAGACGGCGAAGTCCAAGACCAGCGCAACGAAGCAGACGACCTCCACGAAGGCAGCGGCGAAGCCCAAGGCCGCCGCAACGA
>CAZTSL010000035.1:0-16956 GCA_964616915.1 uncultured bacterium | reverse complement strand
GAAGCAGACGACCTCCACGAAGGCAGCGGCGAAGCCCAAGGCCGCCGCAACGAAGAAGACGACGAAGCCCAAGGCCGCCGCAACGAGGAAGAGAGCGAAATCCGAAGAGGGGACGACGGAAGCATCCTCCCCATCACCTGCGGACACCGGAAGGGAAAAGACGCAGCCTCTCGCAGAACACGCCGATTCCTCAGCGAAATGATCGACCGACGCCTCTGTGGTAACTCGCCTCTCAGGGGAGACGCAGCCGCTGGTTCGGGTAGATCGGATCGGAAGGGCTCAATCCATTGAGGCGGAGGAGCGTATCGAGGGCAATTCCATGTTTCCGGGCGATCCCACTCAGCGTATCCCCCCGTTTCACGAGATAGATCCGACGAGACACGGAGGTCGCAGCCCTCACCTCGAGTTTCTGCCCCACCACCAGGCGATTCGACCGCAGGTGATTCTCCCGTTTGATCTGCTCGATCGTGGTATGGTAGCGGCGGGCCAGACGCCAGAGGCTGTCTCCCCTCCGTACGGTGTGTGTGACCGTCGTGTAGGTCGGTGCAGGAGGGAGCCGGCTCCCCTTCTTCGGGATTCGGAGTTTCTGGCCGGTCCGGAGGTGATTGGGGTTCCGCAGCCTGTTGTACCGGGTGAGCGATCGTATGGAGATTCCGTAGCGTTTCGCGATCACCGAGAGCGTCTCACCGCGACGCACCCGATGAACGAGGTAGGAACGATCGGGGAGGGTGTAGCGCGGCAACGCGTTCACCCACGCGAGGAGGTCCGCCCCCCGACCTGGGGGCACCCGCAACGAATAGGAAATCGGCGGCGTGGCCCTCAGACGGAGTTCCGGATTGAGTTCGGCAAGTGTCCCCGGTGCAAGGCCGGCCTGCTGCTCGAGGTCCCGTAGCGCCACCGGCTGGGAGACCTCGATCGTCTCGAAGGGAAGGGGCGCAAGGGGCTCGGGCAACGCGAACCCATACGCCGCCGGATCCTCCACGATCAGCAGGACCGCCAGGAATCGGGGCACGTACTCGGCGGTCTCCCGGGGGAGCCGGTCGTAGAAATCCCAGAAGGAATCGAGGTAATCGATCTCCTGATCGGCGATCCGGCGCAGCACCGTCCCCTCCCCACTGTTGTAGGCCGCGAGCGCCGTGCTCCAGTCACCGAAGAGGCTGTGTAGATAGGTCAGATACCCGATCGCGGCCCGCGTCGATTTCACGGGATCCATCCGTTCGTCGATCCATCGGTTGCGCATGAGGCCGAAACGGGTTCCGGTGGAGGGGATGAATTGCCACAATCCCAGGGCCCGGGCCCGGGAATACGCCGTCACCTTGAACCCGCTCTCGATGAGGGGGAGCCAGCTCAACTGCTCGGGGAGTCCCGCCTTGCGGAGTTCTTCGACGATCATCGGACGGTAGCGCCCGGAGCGGCGGTACGATTCGAGGAAGAAATCGCGTTCCGCGTTCTGGAAACGTGCGATCGCCCGTTGCACGTGTTCGTTCTTCACGACCGCGATTCCGCCATCGACGGCGGCATTCTCCTGGGAGGCGTAGATCTCCACGACCTGTTTCGAGATGAGGTAGCGCAGGTCGTGCTTCCGCTGGAGGAGTCGGGGATCCGCTCCCGGATCGAAGGCGACGATTTGCTCGTGCGCCGAATCGAGGGCTTCGAGTGCATCCTCGATGTTTCCCTCCTGCCAGAAGGCCAGGGCGGCCTGATAGAACTCGCTGGCCTGGTCGAGGTGCGAGGCGCCCGTGTCCCCCTGGGTACCTGCTTCCTCCTCTTCCTCTTCTCCTTCGGCCGCGCTCTCTTGCGCATCGACTTCTTCGGCAATCCTCTCTGGGGGCCTCATCTGCGCTTCATCGGGAACGATTTCCTCCTCTATCGCCTGCGGTGGGAGGGAGGAAGCTGCCACGCTCATATCGATCTCCCCCGCCTCGGCGAACCGTCCGGATGCCCGGTCCGTCGTGGCATGGCAGCCGCTCGAGCAGAGGATCGCGGCCAGAACGCCAATCCCATGGAGAAGACGAATCCCTCTTGCGAGCACGCCTGAACGATCTTCCCGCATCTCGATTCTTCCTCCTGATTCCCTCTCTGGAAGGCCGATTCCATCGGTCTTCCGATTATGAGGAATTTCCACCAGGATTTCAAGAGAGCGCATGGATCGATCCTGCCAGACCGCGGCACGAATTTGACAGGGGGAGACAGGCGGATTAGACTCTCCTCGGCATGGTGCCTTGCCCGGGGAGGATCATGGGACTCGACCTGCTGATCGGCTTTCTGGTGAATCTCCTGTCCGGGGGCACGCTCGTGTGGCTCGGCCTGGTGGATCGGAGAAGGGCGGCCGGGGGGATCGCTTCCGCGACGCTTTTCTTCGTGGGGATGACGTGGCGGGGCTTCGTGCTCCTCTCTGCGACCCTCCTCTTCCTCCACGTCGTGCGCCGTCAGGGGGGGGAAGCGAGGAAACGACTCGGACTCCCCAGGGGGCCCGAAAGAAATGGGTGGGACGGAATCGGGTGGTGGGGCTTTGCGCTTGCGGCGATGGGAGGGGTTGGTGTCGTATGCAGGTGGCTCGCGGGTACCCTCCCCCTCTGGCTCGATCTCTCCTCGACCACGTTGCTCGCAACGGTGCTGACGCAACGGGTGGCCCACGAGATGGGGCTGATCCATGGAAGACACCCCTTCCTCTTCCCCCAGGGCGAACCGGTCCCGATCGGGACGCCCGGGGCAGTCTCTCTCGAAGGGATCCTCTCTGGACTTGGGGCCGGGGTGCTGCTCGTCCTCCTGCGGGCGTTGCTCCTTCCTCCCGCACCGCTCGTCGGAGCGGGCATCGTCCTCGGTGGCGTGGCGGCCGGAACGACGACAGCCAGCCTCACCGCCGGCTACCTCCCGCCAAAGGATCGTGGTTCGGACCGATCGACCGAGATCGTAGGGATCGGGATCGCGGCAGGCGTCACCCTCCTCCTCTCCCTCCTTTCCCGATGACTCGTCGATGCCGCTCTCTGCTGCAACCGGAATCGTTTCCTGGGGAGGGGTGGCATGTGCGTGGACGTCGGATCGCGAAAAGTGCGGACAACCCCGACGGTACGCTCGACCTCCTTTCGCGTTGCCCAGAGGTGAGTGCGGGCAAGCGCAGAGAGCGCCCCCCTGGAACGTGCGAGACGCCCACATTCCCAGCCAGCAACCTGGGAATGTGGCGGTCGAGTGGAGGGATCTCGACCAATCTCCGCTCCACCTCGCTCACTGGATGCAGGGATCACCCGGACGGGCACAGATCCCCTCGATCGGATTGCAGCACGCCATGCCCGGTGGACAGGTCACTTCACCACATTCCTCACCCGGACAGGCGGGCTGCGCCAGGAGGAAGAGGCCAAAGAGGAGAAGCCCCAGGATGAAGAGGATGGACGTCACCCGCTTGAGAGGGAGATTCCAGCGTGTCATGGGATTGCCTCCTTGTGATACGGAGAGCCGGGCATGCTCTTCCCGGTCCATCGCGGTCCGGATGGCATCTCCAGGGCTCATCCCCCGAAGACCCCGCTGATGCGTACGAGCACACCCAGCAATCAAGATAACCGTTTTCTCCCTCGCATGCAACCTTTCTACCGACCAGATGCCGTGGAGAGCGGCGTCTCTCATATGAGATGTCCCTTGCTTTCGAGATCCTACGGGATCGCAGATCTCGACGGGAAATTTCGTGCGATTGCCCTGGAAATCCCCTTGACATCGCGGTTTTTTGTCGATAGACTGCATGAAAGATGCGACGATTCGGGAGTTTTCGGAGTTTCCGGATCGTTTCGAGTTCCAGGGGGATGGGTGGGCATCGATGAAAGGCCCGAATTCGCCGACACTGCGGGCGATCCTGAGCGAGTCTTTCCAGCTCAAGGGGGCACGTCGTTTCGTGGAGGCGGAAGGGGTCTTGCGTCGAGGGCTCGAGCACTATCCCGCCTCGCCGGTTCTGACCTCCGCGCTCGCCGGGGTGCTCCTCCTGCAAGACCGTGTGGAGGAAGCGGAGACCCTGGCCCAGGAAGCACTCCTCCACGATCCCGACGACATCCGGGCCTTGACTGTGATGGGGAACATCGCCTTTCGCCGCCGGAACTACCCCGAGGCGATCCGCCTCTTTCGCCATGCGCTCTCGATCGAGGCGCAGCCCTATCTCCACTACCGGCTGGCGCTGGCCTGCAAGGAGACGAATGCGCTCGAAGCGGCGCTCACCGAGATTTCGACCGCGCTCACCCTCGAACCGGAGAACCTCCGCTACCAGAAGTGCAAAGGGGAGATCTACCGGAAGATGGGACGGACCGGGGAAGCCCTCGCCCTCTTCGAGGGGGTCTACCGACGCGATCCCACCGACACCTTCGCCTACAAGATGATGATCGACCTCAAGGTCGCGGGGAAGACGCCGCAAGAGGCGGCCCTGGCGGTCGAGGGGCTCATGCGCACGTCGATCACCGCGCAGAACCCCCATCTCCATGCGGAGCTGGGAGACCTCTGGAAGCGGGCCGGCCACCTGGAGAAGGCGGAGGCCGCCTACCGCAAGGCCCTCGAACTCGACCCCGGCAACCGCTTCGTTCGGGAGCATCTTGGCTTCTGCTACGCGAAGATGAAGAACTATCCGGCGGTCATCGAGATGCTCTCCCCCATCTTCCTCGCGGATCCGGGGAAACTCTACGTCCGTAGTGCGCTCTTCTGCGCCTTCCGCAAGACGCAGCGATACGAGGCCTTCCTTGCACTCCTCAAGGAGGCGCTCGACCGGCACGCCGGGATGGGATGGCTCTGGGGGGAGATCCGGAAGGTGGAGAAGGCGTTGCAAGGGGCAGACGCTTCGGCCGATGGGGGCCCCGCGGGGGATCCCCCCGCCGGGGAAGGGGCCTCATGAGCATCGGTGACCTGATCACCCTCCCTCGGATTCGAACGGTCGTCCAACTCGCCGACCTCGAGGACCCGAACCTGCGTCGTCTCCTGGCGGAGAGTTTCGTCCTGACCCGTCAAGTCGCCTCGGCGCTCGACTCGATCCTCGCCCTCATCCTCGGGGAGGGGGGGAGTGGGGGGACGGGAACCTTTCTCCACGGCCACTTCGGGGCCGGCAAGTCGCACTTCCTCCTCGTGCTCCACCTGCTGGCCCGGGGAGAATTCGGGGAGGAGATCCTGGCCGAGCTTCGATCCGATCCCTCCCTGCGTCCCGGGTACCGGGAACTCGAGGCGCGAGCGCGGGCGCTGGCCGATGCCCACTTCCTCGTCGTACCGGTCTCCCTCGTCCATCATTCCGCCCGGGAGCATCTCGAGGAGATCGTCCTCTCCCGGGTGGCCGCCGCGCTACCGGAGGCGCGTGGAGAACTCCTCGTCGTACCGGAGGATTTCCACCATGATCTCGAACTCCTCCTCTTGCAGCGTTACCGGGAGCCTTTCACCCGCTTCGCGGAAGCGCACGGCTTCCCGGCCACCGGCGATGGGGTGCGGGCGATCCTCGGGGTTCCCGGCCTCCTCGAAACCCTCCTTGCCGAGATCGACTTTCCCTACCGTCCCCGTTTCTCCCGCACGGCCTTCTTCGAGCGTCTCGAAGGGGTCCTCGGCCGGTATGGCCATGGCGGCCTCCTCCTCCTGATCGACGAACTCTCCGAGTACCTTCGGAGCAAGAGCGACCGGCGTGCCTTCAACGAGGAGATCCGCTTCCTCCAGTTCCTCGGGGAGTACGGCGCACACCACCCCCTCCGCGTCGTGGCCACCTTGCAGGAGCGGATCGAGGAGACCGGCGAGATCGCCCAGACGAGTTTCCACAAGATCAAGGATCGGTTCCCCCTGCGTCGGTTCCTCACGGTGGAACACATCGAGGAGGTGATCGCGCGGCGGCTCGTGCAGAAGCGTCCCGGCGCGGAGAAGCGCCTGCGCGTGATCTACCGGGAGATGAAGGAGGCCTTCCCCGGACTCTCCGTCGGCCGCGATCGCTTCATCGCCCTCTACCCCCTCCATCCGATGACGCTCACCCTCCTCGACCGTCTCAAGCCCCTCTTCTCTCAGCAGCGTGGCATCGTCGATTTCGTCCATCATCAACTCGCCGGGGATCCGAAACGTGGCATCCGTGGGATCCTCGACGCGGACGACCACACCCTCGTGACGCCCGATACGATCTTCGACCATTTCCGGGACCGGATCCGCGATCGGGTCGAGATGCGCCCGTACGTGGACGTGGTGTACGCCTACTTCGAGCAGGAGATCGAGCGGATCGTGGCGCCGCAGCGGGAGATGGCTCCCCTGGCGCTGCGGCTCCTCAAGATCCTGATCCTCCTGGAGATCTCACCCGTGGCACACCGCTATCGGGTGCGCGAACTCGCCCAGATGCTGCTCTACCGCGTCACCGATCTCGAGGCGGGGGTGAACTATCACTACATCCACGACATCCTGATGCGGCTCTACCGGCATGGTGCCTATCTCGTCCGGGAACGGGCGCTCGACGATCCCCTCGACGACCACTTCCGGATCGATCTCTCCGCCGATCTCGCCCTCGTGGCCCGGCGGCGGGTCGAAGAGGTGCTCAGCACGATCTTTCCCGAGGACACGCGGATCTTCGGCGAACTGGCCCCCCGTGTCGATCTCCCCCATCTTCCGCTCGGGACGTGGATCGAGCAGGGAAGTGTGCGGCGTACGATCCGGTGGCAGAATACCCCACGGGAGGGCCTCGTGCGTCTCTGTGATCCGGCTTCGCTCGATGAGGAGGCGCGAAAGACGCTCGAAAGGGAACTGGCCGAAACGGAACTCGACTTCGCGCTCCTCGTCTTCCCCCCCCTCCCCGAAGGGGCCCGGGAGGAGATCCGTCGGCGCCGCAGAATTCTCGAGGAGGTCCTCCTTCCCACCTTCCGCGATCTTCCCGTCGCCTTCTGGAATCCGGCCTCCCTTCCCGAGACCCTGCGCAGGATCGTGGCCCAGATCGTCGCACTCCGGAAGATCGAGGCTGAGGGGGGGGAGGACACACTCGAATCGGCACTCGTCGCGTACCTCACCAAGGAGATCGCCGCGGCCCGTAAGGTGATCGAAGGGGCTTTCACGAAGGCCTACCATGACGGCAGGATCCTCTACCATGCGGAGGGGGGGGAGGTGGCCGAGCGTGATCCCCGCAGCGTGGGGCTGCTCCCCTTCGACGCCTTCCTCCAGGAGATCGCCACGACGCTCCTCAACGTGCGCTATCCGAAACATGCGCTGATCTGTCCCTATACCGGTTTCCCTCCCCCTGCGGTCCTCAGCGATCTCATCGAGCACTTCCTGCGTCCCGGGGAGGTGACCTTCGAGCGGTCGAGCGCGCTCAAACGGCGCATCGATGATCTCTTCGTTCCGTTGAACCTGGTACGCAAACGGGGGGGGCGCTACCTCCTCTCCGTCGATCCGAAGCGGTCTCCCATCGTGGCCGAGGTGATCGCCTGGGGGGAGGCGCATGGGGGGGAGGGGGCAGCGCCCCTGCCCACGGCGGAACTCTACCGTCATCTGCGCAAGGGGCCCTATGGGCTCGGCCGCACCCACTTCGAACTCCTCCTCTGCGCCCTCCTCCTCTCCGGCACGCTGACCGGCTACACGAATGGTCGTCCTCGTCCGATCGACCAGATCGACTTCTTCAACATCGGCCGTATCGAGGAGGTTGCACTCCCGCCCACGATCCCGCGGGAGGCTCTGCTCCGCCTCGAAGCCACCGGAATCGTCTCCCCCGATCTCCTGCGGGGGGAGAACCCTTCGCTCCACCAGAAGGGGATCTGGGCGCAGCTCGAATCGGCGGCGGAACGGCTCGAGTCGTGGATCGGCCAGGTCGAGGGGGCGTGCAGGAAGATTCCCGCATCTTCCCACCTCGCCCGGGTCGTTCCGGAACGGGTGGCAGAGGCTGCCGCCGCCCTTCTCCCGCTGACCGAAGTGGTGCGGCGAGCCGAAACGCCGGGGGAAGGGATCCTCGCCTTCCTCCAGGTCTGGGAGACCCTTCCCCCCGATGCGCTCCCCACCTTCGAACGCCTCTTCACCTTTCTCGCCACTCCCTCGGGGGGACTCGATCGCTTCCTCTACATCGAGCACTACCTCACCGATCCGCGCCTCGTCGTTCCGCAGGAGGGTCCGCCGGTCTATCGGGAACTCCGGGAAAAGCTGACCGCCCTGCACGAATGGCTCGAAAGCGCGGCGCAGCGCCTCGAAGAAGCCGGCGCCATCGAGGAACTCGAGGGGGCCTTTCGCGACTTCCTCGCTGGGTACATGGCGCGCTACGCGGAGGAGCATCGCCGGCAGGTGGCCCGCGAGCGTTTCACGCCGCTGCGGGCGTTGCGCAACTCCCAGGCCTACCGGACCCTGGCGCGTCTCTCCGAGATCGAGGTCCTCTCCGTGAAGAACGATCGTGTCAAGGTGGACCGTCAGATCGGTGCGATCCTCGAACGCGCCTGTGATGCCTTCCACACCGAGCGGCTGCGCAGCACACCGGTCTGTACCTGTGGATTCACCCTCGGGGAACTCCCCCTCTTCCCCCCCCGTTCCGTCGTGATGGAGACGATCGAGCGGGGGATCCGGGAGTATCTCAGGGAGTTGCAGGCGCCCGCTCATGCCGTCACCCTGCAGGGGTTCGTGCGCACCCTCGAACAGGTGGGGCGGGGGGAAACGGCAAGCAGGATCGCAGCATTGCTCGCGCTCGATCCCACGTCGAGCGGATTCCTCGAACGGAGCGCCGAACTCGTCTCCCCCGACGTGATCGGGGCGATCAACGAAGCCTTCGGTGGCCGGACGATCCTGGTTACCCGGAACCTGGACGAACTCTACGAGAACATCGTGGATCGCACCTTCCCCCGCCAACGGCTTCGCGAGATCTTCGAGGAGTGGCTCGGGGACGCCAAGGAGGGGGAGACCCATGTGCGGGTCGTCTCCAACCGACGTTCTCCCTCCGATCCTGCCACCGAGGTGCGAAGGGGAGCCACGGAACGTTTTCCCGAACTCCTCCCCCTTCTCGACCATCTCGGGGACGACGACTTCCTCCTTCTCCTCTTCCTGTCGCGCTGGCTCCTCGATCACGATCGCCCCTGCGACCTCCTCGAAGGTTTCTTCCCCTTCCCCGACCCTTCGAGTCGGGATCTCTGGCGAGAGGTGGCAGCGACGTTACCGGCGCTCGCCGATTTCCTCCTCTCCCGCCCCACCGGCGTGGAGATCGTCGAAAGGGTCGAGGGGATGATCGTGGACCGGGGGTTCGATCGCCGTCTCTTCGAGCTTGCGGTCGTCCCGCACGACCCGGCTTCCCTCTTCGCCCTCTTCGCCCGGGAGCGCCTCTTCTCCTTTGCCACGCATCTTGCGGTGGGGCAGATCGTGAAGATCCTCCTCCTGGCGTTGGGCGGAGGGATCGATCCGGCTCGGGGGTCGCACCCCGGTCCACCACGATCCTTCACGCGCCGGCAGATCGAGGAAATCCGCCGCGCACGCCGGGGAGAGGAGGAAAGGCGTCTCCGGAAAGGAGCGGCATGTGACCTGCTCGAGGCCTTTCTCTTCCTCGGCGAGACGCTCCCGGCCTTTCACACGCCTCCCCCAGCCTCTTCGGAGGCGTGGGCGACCTTCTACATCGAGGCGATGGCGACGCAGGAACTGGTCGTCGAACGGATCGAGGAACTCAACCAACGGCTCGGCGTCGTCGATATCGAACGTTTTCGGATCTTCGCGGCGAAATTCCGTCGTCTCCGGCAACGCCGCATCGAGGCTTTCGAGGCCGACGCCGATCGCCTCCTCGGGGAGGCATCCTTCCGGCCCCACGACGTCCCCGGCCGGATCGAACGGTACATCCGCAAGCTCTCCCCGAAGCGGGTCCACGGCTTCCTCCTCGACGGGATGCGCTGGGACACCTGGGTCTTCCTCGAGGAAGCCTATCTCCCTCGGCTGGAGGGAACCTACCGTTTGATCGAGAAGATCCCCCTCTGGGCGGCGTATCCCACCGTGACATGGGTCGAGATCGCCGCCCTCCTCGAAGGGCGCAGCGAGGGGGGAAAGCGGATCGAACTGCGCTATCCCGAGACGTTCGAGGAGGCCCTGGCTCCGGCCAATCCCGGGACGATTCCCGTGACGAAGTTCGATGAACTCGACCGCAAGCTCCACCACACCACGGAAGGGCTCTCCACCCTCTACCGGGAGACCCTCCTCCAGCTCGACGCGACGCTCACTCCCCTCCTCGAGGGAGTGGAACCCAGGACCCTTTTCTTCTTCTTCTCCGATCACGGTTTCTTCCGCTTTCCCGGCCGGAAGGCCCGCTACCGTCATGGGGGGAAGACCCCCTTCGAGATCATCACTCCCTTCGTCATCCTCCTCAAGGTCGCCTGACGTCGGGACGCTCTCTGGGGGCGGATTCGGGGTGTGCCTCCTCGATCACGCCCACTTCCCGAACTCCCCGACACCGTGGCCTCACGGCCCTTTCTCCACGTGCATTCCTGCATCCACCTGCCCCTCCGGCAGCGCAGCGCCGGGGGGAAGTGTGGGGAGCTGGGGCATCAGACACCAGAGGGCGAGATAGATGATGATCCCCCACCCCCCGATCAGGGTGGAGAGGAGGAAGGCGAGACGGATGAGCGTCACGGGAACCCCGAAGACCTCGGAGAGACCGGTGCATACCCCTGCGATTTTGCGCCCCTCAGGGATACGGTACCATTCGTGGAGCGACCGCCCCCCGGGAAAGCGGGGCGCATCGAGCCGGCTCAAGCAGTAGCGGCACTTGATCGCGTCACCACGAATCTCTTCCGCACAGAAAGGGCATCTCTTCATCGTCGTCTCAGTCATGGAACACCTCGGACCGGTTGCGGGAGAGACCAAAGAGGATCGGAAGCGATCCGTACGAGAGGCTGAGCCCCATCAGGAGCCATCCCCCCAGGCAGAGGAGGAGATAGGGCTGCCAGACCGGTGAAAGGAGGACGATCAGACGATAGCCGACCCATCCGAGGAGCGCATCGAAGAGGAGCACCCCCGGCAAGGCCAGGAGGCTTACCGCCAGGAGCCGATAGAACGCCCTCTGCTCCACGACACGTTCGAGTTCCGTCTGCGTGTGCCGGATCATCGCCTGGAGTTCGATCTCGGAAAGCTGCGGAACGTCATGGGCCAGCGGGGTGAGGAGGCGGCAGGCCTCCGCATAGTCCCGGCAGGCGGAACAGACCGCCAGATGCGCCTCGACCGCATGATCGGCGCTTCCCTCTCCGAAGATGGCCCGCTCAACCGTTTCGCAGGTAACGCCGTTCTTCGCCATGGAACTTCTCCAGCAATGACTTGAGTTTGCGGATCGCATGGTGGAGCCTGCTCTTGACCGTCCCCTTGGGGCTCCGCACGATCCGGGCGACCTCGCTTTCGCTGTAGCCGTAGAGACAACGCAGGAGGACGACCTCCCGCTGCCGGGGGGGAAGACGATCGAGGATCGACTGGAGCGTGGCTCTTCTCTCCTCGGCGATCACTTTCCCCTCCGGCGTCTCCACGGACGCTTTCCCCTCCGCTTCCGCGCAGAGGAGCGGGGCCGCACGCTGCCGAACGCTGCGGGCACGAGCGAAGTCGCGACAAAGGTTGAGCGCGATCTGGAAGAGCCAGGAGGAGAAGGTGTAGCGGGGATCGAACCGGTCGAGGTTCCGGATCATGCGCAGCCACGTCTCCTGCAAGAGATCTTCGGCATCGGCCTCGTTTCGGACATGACGGTAGATGAACGCATGAAGGGCACGAGCGTGACGGCGAATCACCACAGCAACGGCATCTGGATCGCCACGGCGCATCCGCATCCAGAGGAGTTTGTCGGTTTCTTCTTCGTTCACGGCGTCTGGTCATCCTGTCGTCGTCCACGCGCCTCACCCTGGGGATTCGATCCGCGATGCAGACCGCCGAATCAATACCGCCCGGCAGCGTGATCCCCCCCCTGGGAGGGAGGAAACCTCCCATCCCGTTCCTTCTCCTTCGAGCCGATGACCGCCGTCCAGATCTCCTCCACCTTGCGTTGAATCCGCGCGATCTCCGGTTCGCTCCCCTCCCTTTCGGGGATGAAGAGCGCCAGGAGGAGGTAGAGCCCCGCCACGAGGAACGGCGCCGTGAATCCGACGAGGAGGAAGGCGAGACGCACGAGTGTCACGGGGAGATCGTAGTGCGCCGCAATCGCAGCACAGACCCCCAGGCAACGCCGGTTCGGATGATTCCGGAACCAACCCCGCTCCTCGAGCCAGCTTCCACAGAATCGGCATTTGACGGCCGCATCCTGAATCTCTTCGCAACAGAAAGGACAACGTTTCATCGTTTCATGCACTCCCTGAAAGATTCCAACGGCGTTCTCCCATGGATGGGATCGTTCCGCACCTCGGCTGCGACGCCGCCCTTGCGGCGACGAGCAAAAGAGCGATTCCCCTGGATGGGTTCGCTCTTCACCCCCTATTACGAGGCGTGGGAGAGAAAGGTTCAAACGAAATGACCCCCCTCCCTCGACTTTTCCGTCGCCCCATGATACGGTATCGAGGATCCGATCTGGAAGTCCGGCCCGGAAGGAGGAGAGGGATCTCGGCCGAGTCACGAATGGAGGCTCCTGCACAGACGACCCGAGCGAAGGGGGATCTCAACGATGGCAACGATCTTCTTCACAGGTTTTCCAGGTTTTCTCGGTTCGCGTCTCCTTCCCCGCGTTCTTGCCCGTTCGGCCCGGAACCGGGCGCTTTGCCTCGTGCAGCCGAAGTTCATGGGGCTGGCCAGGCGCCGCCTCGATGAGATCGTCGAGAAAGACCCCGCCCTGACGGGACGCATCGATCTCGTGGAGGGGGATATCACGAAACCGGGTCTTGGCCTCGAATCGGGTGGGAAGATCGCGGGAGAGATCGAGGAGGCCTATCATCTCGCCGCGGTGTACGCGCTCGATGTCCCACGGGATGTCGGGATGCGCGTCAACGTGGACGGAACCCGCAACGTCCTCGACTTCCTGGCCATGTGCCGTCGCTTCGAGCGGCTCCATTACGTGAGCACCTGTTACGTGAGCGGTCGCTACGCCGGAATCTTCCGGGAGCGTGACCTCGACAAGGGGCAACGCTTCAACAACCACTACGAGGAGACGAAGTTCCTCGCCGAGGTCGATGTCCAGGCGCGGATGCGGGAGGGGCTCTCCGCCACGATCTATCGCCCTTCGATCGTGGTCGGGGAGCGTCACACCGGCGCCACCCAGAAGTTCGATGGTCCCTACTTCCTGATTCGCCTGATGCTCACGATGTCGAAGCGGCTGGCGATCCTTCCGGTCGTGGGGGATCCGACGGCGGTACGCTTCAACATCGTGCCGAGCGATTTCGTGGTCGATGCGATCGCCTACCTCAGCGGTCTCAAGAAGTCGCGGGGGGTGGTCTATCAACTCGCGGATCCGGAGCCGCTCACGGTCGATGAACTCCTCGAGGAGGTGGCACGGGCCACGGAGCGGAACCTCGTGCGGGTTCCGATGCCCGTGGGGGTGGCCAAACGGCTCGTGGCCCATTTGCCCGGTCCCTTCCGCAAGCTCCGGATTCCCGCGGAGTCGGTCGATTACTTCGTCCACCCGACGCACTACGACACGCGCAACGCCCAGCGCGATCTCACGCCGAAAGGGATCACCGTTCCCCCTTTCCAGAGCTATCTTCCGAACCTCGTCACCTTCGTTCGGGAGCATCCGGAGATCGGCGCTTCGGCGATGGTGTGAGGTGCTTCCGATGACAGACGGGTGGGCGGCGGCGGCGGTCTTCGGCGTGGGGGCCTGCGCCGGGATGCTCAACGTTCTGGCCGGCGGGGGGTCGGCGCTCAGTCTGGCGCTGCTCCTCTTCTTCGGACTCGACGGGGCCACGGCCAACGGAACGAACCGTGTGGCGCTCCTCTGTCAGAACGTCGTGGCCACCGCCGCCTTTGCGGGACGCAGGGAGGCCCTTGCGATGCGGGTGAGCTGGCGGATCGCCCTCGTTGCGCTCCCCGGTGCCCTCCTGGGCGCCGGTTTGGCGCTACGCATCGATGATCTGCAGTTCCGGCGCCTGCTGGGCGGCGTGATGATCCTGATCCTCCTCTCCCTCCTCCTCCCCCATCCCTCCGCGAGGCGGGGGCAACCGGGACGCGTCCGTCGGGTCCTCTTCTACCCCGCGATCTTTCTCGCCGGTTGCTACGGCGGTTTCATCCAGGCCGGCGTCGGCTTCCTCCTCATGGCGGCACTGCACCATCTCGGGGGGCTCGACCTGGTGGAGGTCAACGCGCAGAAGGTCTTCATCGTCCTCGTCTACACGCTGCCGGTCCTCTTCCTTTTCGGGATCGGGGGGCATCTGGCCTGGGACTACGCGGTTGCGCTCGCCTTGGGCAACATGGCCGGCGCATGGGGCGCGGCCAGACTCTCACTTCGGGGGGGAGAGCGGATCGTGCGCTACGGGGTCGCCGCAGCACTCCTCCTCACAGCAGTGAAACTCCTGCGATGAGCCATGCCCCTAGGCGGCATTCTCGATCATCGTGAGGGCCACTTCGATCGCCCGCTTGAGGCTGGTGGGGTCCGCGATGCCGCTACCGGCGATGTCGTAGGCCACCCCGTGGTCGGGAGAGGTGCGCACGAAGGGAAGCCCCAGGGTCACGTTGACCGCCTCCGGGAAGTGGAGGAGCTTGATCGGGATGAGCCCCTGATCGTGATACATCGAGACGACGACATCGTATTTCCCCGCCGCCGCGAAAGAAAAGAGCGTATCGGCCGAGTGCGGGCCGGAGACGAGGATGTGCTGGGCCTTGGCCAGCCGGATCGCCGGGCCGAGGATCATCGACTCCTCCGTCCCGATCTTCCCCCCCTCCCCTGCATGAGGATTCAAGGCCGCAACCCCGATCCGGGGATTCGAGATCCGGAAATGGGTCCGCAGCGCACGATCGGTGATGAGAATCGTGCGCAGCACCCGCTCCACGGTCAAGAGATTCGGAATCTGGGAGAAGGGAACGTGCGTCGTCACCAGCGATACCTTGAGGGTCGGGGCGACCATCATCATCACGACCTGCGCGCTCCCGGAGATCTGGGCGAAAAACTCGGTATGTCCGGGAAACTCGAACCCCGCTTCGATCAGGTTGCCCTTGTGGATCGGCCCCGTCACGATACCGGCCACGGAACCTTGCAGCGCGCACTTCGCCGCGGTCTCGATGTATCGATGGATCGTAGCGGCATGCTTCAGACTCGGTACGCCGGGAATCACGTTCTGCAGGGTGGAGAGGTTGAAGACGGGAATCTCCCCGGGGGCCCATCCCCGGATCTGAGAGATATCCCTTACCACCCGGAACTTGGGGGGGATCTCGATGCGCTTCGTCTTCCGGGCGCGCTGGCGCAGCAGGTCGAGATCCCCGAAGACGATCGGAACCATCCGCGGTTCGAGATCCCGCGCGCAGAGTGCGGAAAGGATGATCTCCGGCCCGATTCCCGCCGGGTCTCCCATGGTGATCGCAAGTTTCTTCTTCATCGTCTTGCGGATTCTAACAGATCGCCGATCTCCTGGCAATTTTTCCTCCTTTACTCCCTTCGGGTTTTGGTGTAGGATTTCCCTGGGATGTCGAGGCCGCCAACATTTTTCACCACCGGGATCGAAGAGGACGTGGTAACGCTCAGGGGGGAGGCGTATCACCATCTGCGCAACGTCCTGCGCTCGATCCGCGGCGATCGGGTCATCCTCACGGACGGCCACCGCCGGGTTGCCGGCACCGTCTACGAGATGGGGCGGGGGTACGCACGGATCGCGGTGGAGGGGGAGGTTCCCTCCCCGGATGGCGGTGTACCGATCGTCCTGGCGCAGGGAATCGCCAAGGGGAAGAAGATGGACTGGATCGTGGAGAAAGCCACGGAACTCGGTGTCCGCCGGATCGTCCCCCTTGCGATGGAACGCTCGGTCCCTCGCTACGACGACGAGGCCTCTCGACGCCGACGGGAGCGGTGGACGAGACACGCACAGGCGGCCTGCCGCCAGTCGGGGAACCTCATCCCCATCGTGGAGCGGCCCCAACCCCTCTCGGAATTCCTGGGCCACCCCTTCTCTGGGCTCGGTCTTCTCCTCTGGGAAGAGGCCCCTCCCGGCTCCCTCCATGCGTGCCTCGCCAGGAAGGAGACACCCACGGAGATCCGGGTGATCGTAGGACCGGAAGGGGGAATCACCACGCAGGAGGTCGAGGCGGCGGTGGGGGCAGGTTATCTCTCCGTCTCCCTGGGACCCGCCCGCCTCCGTACGGAAACCGCCGCACTCTCCATCCTCGCCATCGTGCAACACCGATTTGGAGTATTGGGATAATGGCGATCTGGTGTCCGGAATGCGGACGAAAGAACGACGATGCGCAACGTGAATGCGTCGCCTGCGGGGAGTCGCTGGCCCTTCCGGAGGAAGTGGTCGATATGAAGGTCTACCCCGTCGATGCGCCCCGCGCCCTCCAGGACGAGAAGACGATCAAGGCCACGACCCTTCCCTCCAATGAGGAGAAGACACACCTCATCCCCCGGAAGGCTCGATCCGATGAGGAACGCACCGAGATCCTCCCCGCAGGCCGGAGGAGACGAACACTCCCGGAGCAACGGGGAGATGCTCCGCAGAGCGATCCCCTTTCCGGGTCCCCGCGCACCGGCGCGGAAGGGAGCACGGTGTCCGGCGCATCCCCCCCCCCCCACACCCGGGAGACGCCGGAGAAGCGTGAGGCCCCGCAGGTGAGGCCCGATTCCCCCGATCCCTCGAACCCCCTCCTCCCCCGAAACCTCTACCCTCCCTCCGGGCAGGAGGCATTCCCCTCGGAGGCCTTCCCCTCGGAGGCATTCACGCTCGAAGAGGAAGTCATCGAGGCGGACGAGGAGATGGCTCGTTTCATGAGTGACCCTTTGAGCGACATCGAGGCGGACGAGGAAGCGGAGGAGGAGGAGATCGTCCGCTACATCCACGAGTTCATTTCGGATCAGGCAGGGGAACCGACCCACCTCTCCCGGCGCTGCTCCCCCGCCTCCCCTCCGTCATCCCCCGAGGATCATGCACC